>CAIZLD010000045.1 GCA_903933715.1 uncultured Spartobacteria bacterium | reverse complement strand
TCCTCCCGTCGCTCCCTGCCGTATCGAACCCGCCCTCGTGAATCCTGCTTCACCAACTGCACACATGTCGTAGTTGTCATACCCAACCACGCTCTCACACCTACGACTCCTCTGCATAGTGGCGCACTACCGGACGCTTACTCACATTCGCCACCCTGCTGCCCCCGTTGTAGCCGATGGCCACTTCTGCAGCATTGGTATACGAAATCTTTGTCAGCTTTCCGAAATGGTTCACAATATCCGTTATGCTATACGTATAACTTAATACTTGTCCTCCCCCCATACTTACTCCGGTTAGTAGCCCTTGTGTGTAAGTGTATGAAGCCGTGATTCCTGTCGGTCCGGTCGCTTGTCGGCACAAATACTGATAATCCCCTGTTGCATCGTAGGTAAATGTCATTTGCCGGCCATCTGGATATGTCACCGTAAGCGGGCAATAAATATCTTGATAAGTCGTAGTAACGCTACCACCACTAGCGGCAAGAATGATGGCCTTCTGGACCTTCTTCCATGTGTAGCTCACCTGATTTCCATTGCGATCGATGTGTTTTTTTAGTGTACCGTCATCTAAACTAAATACCCACTGCGCACCACTGTTGCGTTCCAGGACTGTTACCTCACTGGGACCAGTGAAGCTCAACTTCATGGTTTTTTTGTTATTCACATACCCATTTTCTGAAGCGAACATTTCCACATTTCCGTTGAAATGGATTTCGATATCTCCAGTCGTCGTTTTTAGAAAACTAACAATATCCACCATCCACCCCGGACCGAACATTCCAAACAAATTCGACTCACTCTTGTAGGTTCGAGTCAATTCAATTGGAACCAACCCAGGCAACTTGATGTCTGACTGCACCAAAGCCAAGCTTCCGTCACTATCAGATACGCTCAGATTGGAGCTGACCGCTCCGCTCCCTCCAACCACTTCCGTGCAAGCGCACGCCAGCACTCTCGGGTTGGGCATTCCGATCAACGCCGCCAGCAAGACCAACATCGTCTTCACTCCAAACGCTGCAATACGACTCCGTTTCCAAGCACCCGGCAATACCGGCAAAGCCTCCGCTATGGCTTGCGCCGCGTCTGCAGCTTTATTTTTCGTTTGTTTCCCCTGAATTTGCATTTCTCTCTCCTGTTGCTCCTCGTTTCCGTGGATTACCCTATTTGGCCGACGTCGTTTTCTGGAGCTTGGGATTGCTTTCCAGCATTGTGATCCGCTTAGCTGCAATGGTTTTTTCCAAACTGTTGCCACGTCCCAACCGAGCGCATTCCTGCCGCTGTGCTTCCGGCCCATCAAGTGCCTTCAGCATGAATTGCAAGGTTTCACTGTCTTCGCTGGATGTTACTATTTCCAATGCCTTGAAGATCACCAACCGTTGTAAATCCGCTGAATCATTCCCCTTCCATACGGTCACAGCCTCGCTCAAAGCGGCCTCTGGATGTTTCTTCACGGAGTCCATGTAAGCCTGATAATGCTCCTGCTCTGTCGCCACCAGCTCTGTCGGCTTCTTTACCGGTTGCTCGCTCTGCGCCACAGATGCTTGCTGTTGCTGCAGGGCTACCTTCATCGCGGGATCTTTCATCACGAATGCAGGGTCGTTTGAGGAACCACCTCCACCTCCGCCGGTACCGGGGTCTGTCGTGCCACCACAACCAGCGCATGCAGACTGCACCAACACGCTCGATATCCAAATCCCCTGAATAACCGCGATCAAAATAGCTTTCGTCAAAAGATTACTGTGTTTCATTTGCAAATTCCTTGCCTGTTTAGAGTTCTTCAAAGTTGGAAATAATTCCGCCGAAGGGTGGGGATTTTCCACGTCCGCTCGTTTTCGTCAAATCTTTTCCTGATATTTTAAATTATTCCAAAATTTTCCGTAATATTTGTATTCACTGCTGCGCGGATTCCCGGATCGTTTTGAGGCTCTTCTGATCGCCCACGATTTCATAGAGGGGGACCAGCATTTCCACAATGATTGCATCGGAATCCCCACCCCGCAGGTTTTCCAGTTCCTTGATGAACTGTCTGACGCTCGTTTTGTCCGCTCCGGGCCGGGCTGCCAAGTCGCCGGACGCCTTCAAGCCAGCTAGACCTTCCTCGGTGTCGGGGGCGATTTTCCATGCACTCAAGCCCAGCTTCACCGCGTTCGATATATCCTGCCGGGACGCTTTGGCTGTGTTTGACTCGGTTTTTTGCGCAATTTGGGAGTCTAGCCAGGCTTCATCTCGGATATACCAATTGCGCTCTTTTTCCTCGCTCTTCATCCCCAGCGCCTTGAGCCAGGCGATTCCGCCGTTCACATCATTATTTTCAACATAGAAGCTGAGCACTAAGCGCCGCATTTGAGAGGCGTCGCTCAGGTTCAACTGGGAGCCGCCTACTTGCCCCGCCCGGCCGAACTTTCCGCTCAACCAGTTTTGGATGGCTTGCGTGAAGTATTTCCATTTTTTGACTTGGGGGATGATTTTGCGAAGGCTGTTTATGGCGTCCTTTGCGGCATCCTGATCCCCGTATTTAATGAGCAGGCCCATGTATTTTTCGGCGGACTCATCCAGCATTTGGTTCTGGGCAAGGAGTTGCGCTTGCGCTGCAAGAATCGAGGCTTTGCCTTGCGCTGACCTACTGTTGACGCTTGATTTTTCAAGAAGTTCGAGGGCTTCTTTGAGCCGTTTGGACTGGTTTAACAATGTCGCCGCTTTGAGGCTCGCCTGCCATCCTTCTGGATAATCAGGGTATTGAACGCTGATGCCGCTGTAATATTCGATGGCCTTATCAGGTTTTTTGAGTTCTTCGTAGGCTTTGGCCGCACTCATGGCGGCATAACGCGAAGTTTCTTCCGTAGGGAATCGCTTCCGATATTCGTCCCAATAAGAAATGGCTTTCTGTCTGTCTCCGGCTGCGTAGACGATGCCTGCCAATTGCCAGTAGCGTCGGGGGTTTCCCTCGATATCCTTGAGTATTTTTGCCTCGTTCGATGTGGAGGTGACGCTGCCCGCTTTGGATAGGTAGGGAACCGCAGCTAAGACGTTGAGGGCCACAGTGTAGGCATCGCTGACCTCGTATGAGAAATCCGGGCGCGGGACTTTTTCAACGACGTCCTGCGCGATCTCCCGTGCTTTATCAATTTCGCCGTCGCTCAAGAGGTATCCGGCATAGGTGGCTTTGGCGAAGGCGGGCGACTCGACCGAGGAACTCTCGCTCAGATACGGAGCCAGGAGTGTTTCTGCGGATGCTTTGTCGCCTTGGTCGCAGTAGCAATTGGCGAGCATCACGGTGCAATACGTTGCAAATGCAGGGTTCTGGGATTTTTTCGTCTGGCTGTAATGGCGCAGGAACCCCACGGGGCTGCGGGGGTCATTCAGCAACTTCCAGATATCCAAAGCCCTTTTGAGGAGCTTGTTACTGTTTGTTTCTCCCGCTGCTTCTGCATAAAGTTCCGCAGCACGGGACAAGGCGACGGAGGGGCGAACCACGGAACTGCCTTTTAAGGTGGAGCCTTGGATGGTGAGACCATCGGGGCCGAGCGTGACGGCTTCGCCGGTTTTGCCCAGCGACTCCGCGTATTTCACGAGGGCATCCGCCGCTGGGACGGGCTCGTCTGCGGCCTCAGCTCTCTTCAGTGGAAACAAGGCTGTAATGAGTGCCATCCAGCAGATCACGAGGGAGGCAGAGCGTGGGCGCGGCAGGATAGCAATTCGGCGTGGGATACCCCACCATCCAAGCCTCGGTGGGCGATTTCGGATTCCATTCATTCAGGGTGAAGACGTTGAGCAATTTCCTTCATAGTCAGTCCAATGTGATGTATTTAGACGGCTCAGGGGGATGTTGGCAAGACTCGGTTCTGAAACGTAGCACTGGGACGCCATAGAAAGTATTATGGAATCAGGTGCTGGATTTTTTGCCTTTTCATCCCCTCCATTGCTCCGTAGAACCTCCCGGCAGGATGAAAAAACTGCTTTTGGGCTTGGGGATCTGTTTGATCCTCGGAATGGTTCTCTGCTACTTCACAGCGAAGAGTTGGGTCCGCACGCAAACATTGCGAGCCATCGAATCCGCAACCGGTTCAGAGGTTCAAATGCGAACGTTCAGCATGGAGCTTTTGGATGGCCGAGTAAGTCTACATGAGGTGATTCTGACACCGAAGGAACAGGCAGCTCCCGTGGAAAAAGTGACCGTAGCTAACGCTTCGTGCCAGATTCGTTGGAGCGAATGGAGTTCAGGAATCATTCCAATGGAAGCGACGATTGAAAATTGCTCGGTCACACTAAGTCAGGGAGATCGGATTCGATTCTTGAAGGAGCACATCCGTCTTCCTCACCAACTGATGTCCTCCAGTTCAATAGCTCCAGACCACTCGTCGGAAACGCACAAATCCAAAATCGTGCTCACCGCGTTGACTGCAAAAAACGTGACAATCCTTTACGGAGCAAACCAACCTGCGTTGGCTAGCGGCTTGAACTGTGCTGCTCGACGAAGCATGGCCGGTTGGCATGGCGATCTTACAGCAGAGTCCCTCGGGCTGGAAGCGCTACCAATGACCCATGTTCAGATTGGATTTCCACCGAGCCCCATGGAACCCGACCTTAATGAAGGAGGATGCGCCACAACGGGATCATTCTTTGAGGGAAATCTTTAACGCTCTGCGCTGGATGGTTCGTGCGGGGTGTCCGTGGAGAATGATGCCCAACGATCTGCCTCCCTGGCATGCCGTCCACCAGCAGACTCATCGGTGGGTGGAAGCGGGGTGTTTTGAAGCGATGGCGCACGACTTGCGAGCAATTCTGCGCTTGGCTGCTGGGAGAAATGCCCCTAGCGCCGTCATCCTTGATGGCCGCATCATGCAATCCACGCCTGAAAGTGGCGCTCGGGCAGGTTACGATGGGCATAAGCGGCGCAAAGGCTCCAAGGTTCACGCAGCCGTGGATACACTGGGGCATCTTCTTGCCTTGAAAATTACCCCGGCCAATGAACGGGAGCGCGCCCAAGTCGCCGATCTCGCTCGCGATGTGCAGGAGGTAACCGGCGAAAGCGTGCAAGTGGCCTTTGTTGATCAAGGCTACACAGGAGAGCAACCCGCAACCGATGCAGCCCAGGGTATACGCCTTGCGGTCATCAAATTGCAGGAAGCCAAACGCGGATTTATCCTTTTACCCAGGCGCTGGGTTGTAGAGCGTTCTTTTGGTTGGGCCGCCCGTTTCCGAAGGCTGGCCCGCGATTATGAACGCCTTGCTCCAACTCTTGCCGGCCTTCACTGGCTCGCCTTCGCTTGCCTCATGCTCAATTCCCTTTTCCGCTAATGTGCATGACAGGCTCTAGGCGCAGCCTTCCGATGCCGGGAGATATGTATCCAGCTCATACTTAATAGTTTTTTATCTTGCCAACGGAGCACTTTTCCGGCTTCGGTATCTGTAAGAGCTTGGCTCAGGGAGCCCCTCCATCGAAAATGCAATCAAAAAACCCGAGCATAAATGAGCGCGACAACGGGCGCTGCGGCTGCCTTAACGCCGCGAATGAGCAAGACCTCGGGAGCCGTCGCGCACTCCGTATACCTCCCGGCATCGCCAAACTCGCCGGGTTAGCGAAATGCCCGCTGCACGGCACGGTCGCAACAAGGAGAGTAACACTCCGTTCAATCAGTAGTTTTGGCAGCCACGGGGGCATTCAGAGCAAAACCATACCATAGGGCGGTGAACGAGCACTCCCATTAAATTAAGCACCAAGCAAAGCTTCTGAGCTACAGAGGCCACGCGATTGCAGCTTGCGCTTTACCATCCGAACGTTCCAGCACACGGGCCCTCCTCCATCCAGTGCTCGTCCCCGTCAACCTCGCAGAGATTTGTTTTGCAGCCCCGACAAAATCTCGTTGCGAACCGGGTCAGAAACGCGACTCTCCTTGGCTATGCCGCCCGCCATTTTCAAAACGAGCGCCGCTCCGTCAACCCTCCATCAGTATGAACGTGAACGGGGTCAACTCTTGAAATTTGACACGGGATTCCCAGCCACGAGGAAAAAATGAGCGGAGGGAACGTAGTTGCCACGCGTCCGGCAAGCCGGGTATGGGCCAGGATTACTCGGCACCTCGAAGAAACATGCAAATGCCCACGGGCAGGGCTTGGGATATTGACCGTCCCTTTCAGATAACCATGGAGGCTCAGGGATTATCTGTGATATCACCCCGGTTTTTTGCCGCTTCTCTTACCGGTTTTAACTGACCCTTGATTCTGCATTTCCGAACGAATTAGGCGCGGCACACCGCCCCCCTTTTTCACGGTATGATAAATAGCCTTTTTACGGATTATCTCGGATCGATCGAGCAAGCGTATAATCGAAACAATGCCACAGAGCACACTTATCGTCCGTTTCTGAAGAAACTCTTGGAGGGCCTGTCTCACGGCGGGGTCGAGGCGACAAACGAACCGAAACGCGAAAAATGCGGAGCGCCGGATTACGTCATTTCACGAAAAAGAGACCAACTCACGCTTGGCTATGTCGAAGCAAAGGATGTCGATGCTGATCTTGTTGAAACGGAAAAAAGCGAGCAATTAACGCGATATCGTCAACACCTCCCGAACCTTCTGCTCACCAATTATCTCGATTTCCGATGGTATGTGCGCGGCGAGAACGGTGTGGAAACCCGTGGAAGGGCATCGCTTGGACAGTTTGGCAAACGAGGAAGAATCGTCTCCGACCCTGGCGAACAGGCAAATGCGCTGAAGCTCATCGATTCATTTTTCCAGCAAACGCCGGTGCGCATCGTTTCCGCATCGGATCTGGCACTCCGACTGGCGCATTTTACTCATCTCATTCGTGACATCATCATCGAATCGTTCGCCATCGGCAAAGCGTCGCGTCAGCTCCGCTCCTGGCGCGAAGCACTCGCCGCGACGCTGCTCCCCGAACTAGGCAGACGTTCGGACGCGGAGCAGGACGCCAAAGCCTGCACCAAGTTCGCCGATATTTTCGCGCAGACGCTTGCCTATGGCCTCTTCTCTGCGCGCGCCGTCGAACCAGGAAAAACATTCACTCGTGAACAAGCGCAAAGACTCATTCCACGCAGCAACCCATTTCTTCGCGACTTCTTCTACGAAATCACAGGTCCGAATCTTGATGATGAACCGTTCGCCGGTTTTGTCGGTGACCTCGTTCAAACGCTTGCACATGCGGATACCGAAGCGATCCTTGCCGATTTCGGAAAGCGGGGGCGTCGCACCGACCCCGTCATTCACTTCTACGAAACTTTTCTAAAAGCGTATGACCCAAAATTGCGGGAACTTCGCGGAGTCTATTATACGCCTGAGCCGATCGTGAACTATATTGTCGAAAGTCTGGATGTGCTGCTTAAAGAGAAGTTTGCCATCGCGGATGGGCTGGCCGACCGCTCGAAAATCGAAACCGTCCGAAAGGAAGGCAAAAAAGAGATTCGCAAGGAATCGCATCGCGTCCTTATTCTCGACCCAGCGACTGGCACGGCTACGTTCCTCTATCGCGTCATGGATCATATTCGTGATCAGTTTGAGCGAAAACATAATGCAGGTGCTTGGGGTGATTACGTGCATGAGCATCTTCTGCCGCGCCTGTTTGGTTTCGAGTTGCTGATGGCTCCCTATGCTGTAGCACACTTCAAGCTTGGGCTAGCCCTGGCTGCGCGGGATAAGGAACCGAACGCTCGCAAACAGTGGAACTACCAAACACAAATCGACGAGCGCATCAATGTGTATCTGACCAATACTCTTGAGGATATGGGGGAGAAGGTGGCGCAACTCGGACCGCTGCGAATGCTTTACGAAGAGGCGAACTCCGCCTACGAGGTTAAGACACAGAAACCCGTGCTCGTCATTCTCGGCAATCCGCCATACTCGAACTTCGGTCAGCAAAACAGGCATCCGTGGATTCTGGGGCTGCTTGACGATTACAAACGGGGATTGAAGGAAAAGAAGATCAATCTTAACGATGACTTTATCAAATTCATCCGTTGGGCGCATTGGCGAATTGACCAGACGGGACAGGGCATCGTTGGATATATTACCAACAACGTCTACCTCGATGGTCTTACCCACAGAAGGATGCGAGAAAGTCTGCTGGAAACTTTCGACGAAATCTATGTTTTGAACCTGCACGGTTCCGCGAAGAAGCAGGAAACCGCGCCCGCTGGCGAGAAGGATGACAACGTCTTTGATATTACCATTGGAGTCGCAATTGTCCTGTTCGTAAAACTTCCGCCTGCAGCAAAGAAGAAAACGAGTAAATACGCCATCGTTCGCCATGCTGATCTTTGGGGCAAACGCACCACAAAATACCAGTGGCTCGATGCGCATACGATAGCGACTACCAAATGGGAGAAGCTGGATGCCCGTTCGCCAAATTTCTTCTTCGTACCAAAAAACTATGCTCAGCAAGCGGAATATGCGGATTATCCGAGCATCACCGACATTTTTCCGGTTCGGAATACCGGAATTCAAACCAAGCGTGACCGGCTAGTATATCATTTTACCGAAAAAGAACTAACCACGACTGTTGATGCTTTCACGAGCAGAGACGAGCATGCGTTGCGCCAACGCTTCGAACTTTCCGCCGACGGTCGCGACTGGCGTATAGCGTGGGCGAAAAAAGATTTGATGTCTGCGAAAGGAGTGAAAGTGGAGATTACCTATCGTCCTTTCGACGAGCGTATAAGCATCTTTACAGGCCAAACAAAAGGATGGATGGCCTACCCTCGGACATCGCTGATGCAGCACATGCTCGCTGGACACAATCTTGCGCTTCTAACTGTTCGTAATCCTCGTCGAGGAAACCTTGATAGCTTTTTCGTTACTAGACATATGGCAGATAAAGACGCCGTATCTCCTTTCGACAACGCTTCTGTATTCCCTCTCTACCTCTATCCGAACGGGAACCTTCCCGACGACGATCTATTTGTGCACGATAAGGTGGAAAAGGAATTACGTTGCCCTAATTTCAGCCCCAGCTTCGTCAAAGATATCTGCGCGCGGCTAGGTGTCACGTTCGTCAGCGAAGGGCTCGGAAAAATATCGAAGAAGCAGGTCGGGCCGGAGTTGATTTTTAACTACGCCTACGCCGTTTTCCATTCGCCTGGCTATCGCGAGCGCTACGCCGACTTTTTGCGCGCGGATTTTCCTCGGCTGCCGATCACCTGCGACGGAAACCTCTTTGCGAGGCTTGCTGAATTGGGCGGTAGGTTGGTCGATTTGCACGCGCGCGGCAAAGGCGATGGAAGCGCCAGTTCGTTTCCGATCAAAGGCAACAACGTCGTGGAGAAAGTTTGTTACGAACTGCGGTCAGGTGAGATCCAGGATCAGGCTGGGCGTGTCTGGGTTAACGAGAAACAATATTTTGAAGGAATCCCGGAAACGGTCTGGCGGTTTCCCATCGGTGGGTATCGGCCCGCTGAGCGTTGGCTTAAAGACCGCGTTGGCCGCACGCTTTCTTTTGACGACCTCGCAGGCTATTCTCGGCTCGTAGCAGTGCTTTCCGAAACGCAACTTCTTATGCTGGAGATTGATGCAGTGATTGAAAAATACGGCGGCTGGCCCAAAGCATTTGTCTGAATCCGCCGAACGGGTGGCCAAGGCTGTAAAGCGCTTCTGTATTCCGAAACCCCTGTGGGGCCAAATTGGAACGAAAGTGACTAATCGGAAGAAGAAGCTCCCTGATATTTCATGAAACAGGGAATAGGGAATTTCGTCTCAAGATCCCCTAATGACGGGCTTTGCGAGCCGTCGATTTATTTCAAAATGCCAAAAAATCCCTCGTTTTGGGCCAAACTCCCTGTAAAAAGCTTGTATCAGGGAATACAGAGCGGCTATTTCGATCTCGATTTACTGCACCGCGTTTTGCCAAACCTTTTTAATTACCGGGCGCAAGATCTCCGACTCATCTACTTTCCTTCAGCATGAACCGGCCTCCCGCCATTTCGGTTTGCATCCCCTTTTATCAAGGGGCTGCTTATGTGGAAGAGACGGTCGGGTCCATTCTGGCGCAAACCGATTCGGACTGGGAACTCGTCATGACCGACGATGCCTCCACAGACGGCACCGCCGAGGTGATCGAAGCGCTAATGGCCCGCGTGGCCGATCCGCGCCTGCGGTTTTACCGCAACCCCGAACGACTCGGAATGGTGGGCAACTGGAACAAGGTTATCGGGCTGGCGCGGGGGCGCTATATCAAGCTGGTTTGCGGGGACGACGCGCTACGCCCCGACTGCCTGGAACGCCAGGCGCGGATGTTGGATGAACACCCTTCGGCGGCGTTGGTCGCGGCAAGCAGGCAGGTGGTGAGCGCTCGTGGACGACCGTTGTTCGTGCGGGCATGCTACAAAAGATCGGGGCTTTATCCCGGCCGCCCAGCCGTTCGGCAAGGGCTGCTCACAGGGACCAACACGATTGGAGACCCGGTCGCCGTGATGTTCCGCGCCGGACTTCTCCAAAAAACCGGGCTTTTTGAACCGTCCGTGGTTTATTGCACGGATATTGATCTCTGGTTGCGCCTGCTCCTGCACGGAGATCTCTATTTTATTAATGAACCGCTGGCCTTTTATCGGATTCATCAAGCCTCGACGGGGAAAAATCTGCGGAGCGAGACGGTGCGCGATTTTCTGCGTGTGGTGGACCGGATCGAGGCAGCCGGGGGGCCATCGTTTTCACGGCTCCAGCGGCGCTGGATTGCCACTCAGTCGCGGATAAAAAACTGGCTGCGTCACTCGGTTTACGTCCTCCTGGCCCAGCGGTGACGGGACGATTGCCCCGGAACTGGTTTTCACGCAATCGACCACGAAGAGCGGCCGGCTCTTGGTCTGGAAATAAATCCGGCAGACGTATTCGCCCACGACGGCAATGGCGACGAGGTTTGCACCGCCCAACATGAACCCGAGCGTGATCAAAGAGGTCCACCCTTGCACCAACCCTTTGCTGCCAAAAAAGAGGGACGAAAAAAGGGTGTTGAGCAGGTAGGCGCCGCCCACGGCAAAAACCGCCAAACCGATGAAAAGCGCAATCCGGATCGGCACTTTGGAGAATCCGAAAATCCCGTCGAGCGCCCCCTCAATGCGCCGGCCCAGGCTGTAGCGGGTGGTCCCGGCATAGCGCTCGGGACGGTCGTACGGAATCCCGATTTGCTTGAAGCCGACCCAGCTCCGCATTCCGCGAATGAGCCGGTCATGCTCCGGCATCTCGGCGATCAACTTGGCCACCCGGCGGCTCATCAAGCCGAAATCGCCCACGTCCAGCGGGATTGGGCGCTGCGCAATGGCGTTGAAGAGACGGTAAAACGCCGCAAAACAGACGCGCAACCAGAACGGCTCTTTGCGGTTCTGCCGGATGCCATAAACCACGTCGTGCCCTTGGGCAAATTGCTCAAGAAACGCGGGAATCAGCTCCGGCGGATCTTGCAGATCGGCATCGAGAAATATCAGCGCATCCCCATCCGCATAGCGCATCCCGGCGGAAATGGCGGCTTGATGGCCGAAGTTGCGGGAAAACCGGACCAGCTTCCAGGAAACTTGCGGGGTCGATCGCAGCGCGCCGATGCGTGCCGTTGTTTCATCGGCGCTGCCATCGTCCACAAACACCAATTCAAACCGATAATCCACCAATGGAGCAACCGCGGCCACGAGGCGATCCCATAATTGGGGAACATTTTCCGCTTCGTTGAAAACCGGGACGACAAGGGAAATCAGTGTGGGGGGAATCATGAGGTTTTTCTATTTAACCGGACCCGCGGGAAGAGTCGGGGTGATCGACGGATGGATCAAGACGCAAAAGAGGTCGCCCCGTTTGCTTTCGATCATCTCCGAATAGCCGAGTTGCTTGAACCCGCTCTTAATGCCTGCACCTTTGTCCTGGAACCCGGCCCCGTTCACGTAAATCGCGGCGAATCCATAGCTCTCGACCGAGTGGATCACCTCTCCGAGCGACTGGCTCTTGCCCACATCCTTTTGCCACTCGTGCCACGGGCGGCCCTTCACGCCGCCAAAAGAAAATCGCAGGTCGGTGGAATGGAGATACGGCCGGAAATGGTCGTACGCGGGGATGGTGGAAGGGGTCTCCGGGAACTCCATGATCGGCACCTGGAAAACCATTGCCCTCTTGGGCAGCCGTGCTTCCATCTGCGCCGTAAATTGCCGATCCGAATCGACCACGCGGGCCATCGCTTCGGTCAGAGCCGGAGCGGGGACCGGCGGCGTTTGATCCCACAACGCCAGCAATGCACAGACCCCGGCAAGCGTCACGCCGGTTTCGGTATCCAGCCGTTTCTGGGAAAGCCGACGCAGCGCAAAGAGCAGCACGATCGGGAGAATGAAAATGCAATAGCGCGTGGAAGAACGAAAGACCGTCACGCCAAAAACGCCGCCGAGGCAGTTGAGCCCGCCCACCGTCGAGTAAGCCAAAATCCAGAGGAGTTGCCACGTTTCCAGCGGTAAATTGCGGCCGGGCGTCGTAACCAGTCGGCGCACGGAAACCACCGCGAGCCAGACCAGAGCGGCGATCCCCGCCAGGCCAAGATAGCACGACGGCCCGACTTCGCCGGGGAAAGCGACCATTTTGTAATAGGCTTGCCCGATCCCGCCCAGCAACGAGTGATCGGGCGGCGGGATCAATAGATCGACAAACTTCAACGCGGAAAGTTCAAGCCACCGGTATTCGCGGACAATCGCGCCGGGATTGGAGCCGTGCTGCAAATGGTAGATCAGCGTGTCGAGGCTCATCACGATAAACCCCGCCGCCGAAGCCGCGACAATGCCGCCCGCCTGCATCACCGGTTTCCAGCCGTTGCGGAAATATTGATAGAATGCCCCGAGCAATGTGAGCTGGAGGAACATATTGGTGTAATAGGGATTTTGCATCCCGATGAAAAAACTCGCCCCCAGCACCCACGCGTAGCGTCCCCCCCGGGATTCGCCGAGTTGATTGCGCGCAACCCAACCGGCAATTAAAATGCAGATCGGCACATACCAGTAATTGGTCACCGTCAAATGATGAATCGAGCGGGCCAGCGCAAACTGGGCGAACCCAAACGCCACGCCACCGGCCATTGCCCACCACCATTTGCAATCGAGCAGCCGGGCCGTGAAATAAAAGCAGAGACAGGCGAGCACCTGCGCCATCATCACCGCAACATTGGCCGCCGCAAAAACGCCAATCCATTTCGCCAGCATCCCGGGCAGGAAAAACTGCCATTCCTCCACCACCGGATAATCGCTCCAATTCCCATAATACGGCGCGCCCACCCGGGTGATGTTTTTAACAAGCGCCGGGAGGTATTCCCCCTCCGATGCCGCCTTGATGCGCGAGAGCGCCTCCCCGGCATCGCCGTCGGCCCCCATCATTCCGTATTCCAGGGGAATGCTCCAGGTCGCCTCGTCCGTCCGGCCCGTCACGTAACACCAGCAGACGCTCGCAAAGAGCGCCAGCGCCACGATGCGCAAGATCTGCGGGAGATTCCAGGTGAACCGGGCGGTTTCAGGCGGGTGCGGGGGCCGCTTCGTAGGGGCGAGAGGTTTCACAGAGACAGAAGATGAACCAATCGCCGATTTTTGCCAACGAAGAATCAAATACGCTGGGTTTACCGCGGGAGGCGTTTCTTGCGCTTGAAAAAATGGAACCGGCGGCGCGCTTCGTCCATCGGCAGCCCTTCGATAAAAAAGGCGGTTGCGGCCCGGCCGATGGCGTAGGTTCCCGCTCCGGCGACCGCGCCCGAAATGGCGTTCCCCCAGCCCGGCAACAACTTGACCGCCGCGCGCGCCCCTTCGCGCAGGAGAAATCCCACCCCCAGATTCGCGCCCAGCGCGGCCAGAAATTCCCGCGCCAATTTCCCGCCCCACTCCCGCCCCGTGGTATGGATGATCCCGGCCACCATCAGCAATTGCAGGGAAGTCAAAATCGGGAAATCGGCCAGCGGGATCGGTTGCGCGCCGATGGCTGTGCAAACCGCCGAAGCCGAACGCGTCAACATCGCGGCGATCTCCATCTGCGCGGCTTTCTCGCCGCTCACCCGTGCGAACTCCAGCCTGGCCTCCAGCGGAAGCGTCTGGGCAATGGCGGCCAGGATCGCCTCCCGGCGGGATGCGTCAATCACCGCTCCCACAGCCAATTTCAAGGCGCTCTCCCGTTGCAACTCTTCCATCAACAGCATCGCCGGTTCCCCGACCGCAACGATGGGCGACGGCTTGAAATAACGGTCCCTTGCCACGGCATGAAGCCCGATCAGCAGCGCGAATTTTTGTTTTCCCCTCGCCCCCCGAAATAAAATGAGATCCGGCTCCGCCCCTTCGATTGCCTCGCGGCCTTCTGCTTCGGTCTCCGCGATGGCAAACTCCAGCGTCCCGTGCCGGTGATAAGCGCACCATCCGTTCGCACGAAGCTCCACCTTCTCCGGCTCGAACGCAAAAAGCTGGTTCAACCAGGCTTGCGTCCCAGATTTGGGAGCGCCCACCACCAGCACCCGGGCGGCGCGCCGCTTTAAAAACAGTTCCTGAAGCGGACGCCATTCGGCTTCCACCGGCTTGCGGATCGGCCCCGGCAAACGGGCGATCAATTTTTCAAAACCCCCGGCCAGTTGCGTAAGAGTAAGCATTTTCGTGAGAATTTAAAGCCGCGAAGGTTTCCTCCGCACTGACGCCGGAAAAATACCACTCTTTGGGCCGGTTTGCACGCGCCATCTGGAACGGAACAGAGCAGGAGTGCAGGAAACCCCAGGTGGATCGACCGCTCCTCGGGTGATTTGGGACGGCGCGTGGTTGGAGACATGGCTAACCCATTTCCGATCGCGCCCGGAGGTCGCGATCCACCTTTACCGCGCGGGTTCGCGGCTCTGAAAATAGGCGCTCCGCAACGCCGCATACGGGTCGAGCGTCGCGGCTCTCAAGCTGTCGATATCCTCAACACGAAACGACGTGGTGTTGACCGTGTTCAGGCCCGAAGCCCCGATCGTAACCCCCGACGGTAAATCCAGATAAAGTGTCGGGCTCAGAGCCATATCCCCCGCTGTTCCCACGGTTCCGCGCAGGCTGGACGGCCCGAAAACCGGCAGCATGACAAACGAGCCGGTCGGCAGCCCGTACATCGCCAGCGTCTGATCAAAACCGGCGGGCTGTTTTTTGAGTTTCCAGCGGGTCGCGGGATCAAAGAACCCGCCAATCCCAACGGTGGTGTTGATCACAAACCGGGCGGTCTCGATCCCGGCCGCTTTGAACCGGCCTTCCAGCAGATTGTTGACTCCGCGAACCGGGTATTTCACGTTGGCGAAAAAGCGATCCACCGATTCCCGGACCGGCGTGGGAGCTACAAAGCGGTATCCCTTGGCCAACGGCCTCAGGAGCCAGCAATAGAGCTTGTCATTGAACTGGTAGACGACCCGGTTCACCGGCTCCAACGGATCGGAAATCTTGATCGCGGGGGTTGCGGCTGCGGGATTGTCGCTCGCAAACGGATCGCGAAACTCGCCATCTTCAGCCGGATTTGCAGCATGAACGCGGGCCGCCAAAACAATGGCGGCCAAAAGCAGCAGGGGAAATGTTTTCATGGGAAGTTGGATTACGGGGCAGACGGGTGCTTGGCCTTGATCTCCTGAATTAACTCTTCGTAAGACGACTTCGCAATGATCGCATCAAATTGATCCCGGTAATTTTTGACGAGACTGATCCCTTCGATCACCACGTCGTAGACTTTCCAGTCGCCCGAGGCGTTTTTTTGCATCCGGTATTCGACCGGATGGTCGATCTTAGCCTTGGTCGTAAGAACCAGTTTCACCTGGGCGTAATCGTCAATCAGCTTCTCCCCCTGGTAATTGATTTTATCCAAGTCGTTGTAGTAGGTGGCGATTTTATCCGAATAGGTCTCCTTGAGAAAATCGCTGAACAGCTTGGTGAACTCGGTTTTTTCTTCCGGCGTGCGCCGGGTCCAATGGCGGCCCAGGCAGGCGCGGGCGCTCTGATCCCAGGCAAACCGCTTTTCCATTTGGGCTCGGACAAGCTGCTGGCGCTCCGCTTTTTTGGATTCCCCTTGCAGGTTGGGGTCTTTGAGGAGAACGAGAATGTTTTCCGTGGTGGCTTTGACTTCGGCCATCGGAGAGTCGGCGCGGACGGCGGCGGTCCCGGCAACCAGCATCAAAGCGGCGAGAGCGAATGAGACAATTTTCATAAATTATTGGGCGGGCTTGGAAACGTTGCCTTGGACGAATTTCGAAATGATCGCTTCGAAATCCATGGCCGGTTCGGTGTCGCGGATCACGCCGTTGGGGGCGATCGGCTCGCCGCCGCCGGGGGTGATCTCGATATATTTTTCACCAATCAGCCCCTTGGTTTTGATCGAGGCGATGGCGTCTTTTTGCAGCACGACTCCGGGCTGGATCATGAGCACAATTTGCGCCTCGTAATCTTTGAGCGCAATCTGTTTGACACGGCCCACCTCCACCCCGGCGATCAGGATCGGCGAACCGGCCCGAATCCCGTTGCCATTGGTAAAGACGGCCTGCACTTCGTAGCCGCCGGAATGGGAAAACTCGTTGCGCGCAATGCGGATGCTCAGAATGGCGAGGCTCAAGATGCCCAGGGCCATAAACAGCCCGACGAAAAATTCAAAACGTTGTTTCTTCATAAGATAAGAATTTAGCGATAACGGATTGGCCCGTCCGGTTTACCCGCCACGAATTGCGCGATCACGGGATTTTGCGAATGGTGGATGTTTTCCGGCGTTTCCACGGCGGCGATCACCCCTTCATGGAGCATCGCGATCTTCTGGACAATCCCGAAGATTTCCGGGATTTCGTGGGAGACCAGGATACCCGTCAGCTTCAGCCGTTTGTGGACGCTATCGAAGAGATTGAGGATCGAATTGACCACGATCGGGTCGAGGCCGGTGGTCGGCTCGTCAAAGAGGATGATCTCCGGCGCGCGAACCAGCGTCCGGGCCAGGGCGACCCGTTTGAGCATGCCGCCGCTTAATTCCGCCGGGTATTTGTGTTCGACATCCTTGAGCCCCACCTGGTCGAGCTCCTCCATCACTTTCTGGCGGATAACCGTCTCGCTGAGGCGGGTTTTCTCGCGCAACGGGAAGGCGACGTTGTCAAAGACATTGATCGAATCGAAGAGCGCCCCGCTTTGGAAAACATAGCCGACGCGGCTGCGCAATGCTTCCAGCTCGTACCGGGGCATCTTGCCGACATCGCGGCCGTCCACCAGCACGCGGCCGCTGTCGGGTCGCATCAGCCGCACCAAATGCCGCAAAAGGAGGCTTTTCCCGGAGCCGCTCATCCCCACGAGCGCGACGAACTCCCCGGAGTTGACTTGCAGCGAGACGCCGCGCAACACCTCTTGTTCGCCAAACGATTTGGTAAGATTTTCGATACGGATCACGGGCGGTTCCTCTTTTTCTACGATATCAATGAAGTGAGCAGGTAATCCCACACCAGCACGAGCACGGAGGCGTCCACCACCGCCCGGGTCGTCGCGGAGCTGACCCCCTCGGCCCCATACCTGCTATGAAAACCTTTGTAGCAGCAGACTGAAGCGATCAACGCGCCAAAGCACATCGACTTGTAAACCCCGGTGGCGATGTCATGAAGCACCACGTAATTGTTCATCTCGCCAAAATACGCCCCGGAGTTGAGCCCCAGCACCCGCACCCCCAGCAGGTAGCCGCCGAAGATGGCAACCACGTCAAAAATCGCGGACAGCAGCGGCATCGCGAAAACAAAGGCGATCAGGTTGGGCACCACCAGGTAGCGAAACGGATTGAGCCCCATCAGTTCGAGCGCGTCGATCTGGTCGTTGATCCGCATGATGCCAATCTGCGCGGTGATTGAAGAACCGGCGCGCCCCGTCACCATCAGCGCGGCGAGTACCGGGCCGAGCTCGCGGATCAACGAGAGCGCAATGAGCGGCCCCAGAAACGCTTCGGAGCCGACCCGCCGCAACGTGGGATGCCCCTGCAACGCCAGCACCATCCCGGTGAAAACGGCCGTCAGGCAGATCACCGGCATCGATTTCCAGCCGATAAACCAGATCTGCTTGATGACCCGGTCGAACTTGAGCGGCGGAGTCACGCAGCAAGCGAGCGTCCGGAGAAAAAAGACGGCGCACTTGCCCAGACGGGAAAGCCCGTCCACGCACCACGTCCCCATGGCGATCAAGGCGTTCATCGAGCCGCCTCCGGTTTAAATCCAGGACACAACCCGTTCGCACCCGACCGCCGGGGCTCGGGGAAAGTTGCAACATGGACACAAAGATTCATGGAACGGTTTAGCATGTTAACGCCTGCCCATCATGCCCTGTCAAGGTCTGGAAAGAAGCTTCTTTTTCCAAATCTCGCCGCCCCGAACAGATGGCTTGGGCGCGAAAGCTCGACATTTTGACTTAAAGGGCCGACCGTATTCCCATGCGATTAAACCGATTTTTGGCTGCCGCCGGGCTGGGTTCCCGACGGAGTTGTGAGGAACTGATTCTAACCGGACAGATCACGATCAACGGCGTCTTGTGCGAAACCTTGGCTACCACCGTGAACCCGAACGACGTGGTCAAGGTGGGCAACCGCGTTCTGCACACCGCCGCGCCCGCCACCCTGCTCCTGAACAAGCCCCCCGGTTTTCTCTGCACCGCCTCGGACACCCACAACCGCCAGACGGTGTTCGATCTCCTCCCGTCCAATTTCCCGCGTCTGTTCCATGTCGGCCGGCTCGATCGCGAAAGCGAGGGGCTGCTCATCATGACCAACGACGGCGAGCTCGCCCTCAAGCTCACCCATCCCCGCTACAAAGTGGATAAGGAATACGAGGTCGTGCTCGACCGCGCGTTCGATTTTGAGCTGACCCCGAAACTCCTTCACGGCTTGAGCCTCGAAGAAGGCTGGGCCAAGGCGGAATCGGTCCACCGGCTCGCGGCCAACAAACTCAAAGTGGTCCTGCGCCAGGGAATGAAACGGCAGATCCGCCTCATGTTTTTCGCGCTCGGGTACGAAGTCAAAAAGCTCGTGCGCGTGCGCATCGGGCCGATCGAAATCCAAAATATGCCGCCCGGTTCCTGGCGCGTCTTGACGCAGAAAGAGATCGACGCCCTCCTGGCCGAAGGAGCGAAAACCGCCGCCGAGGAGCCGTCCCCGCGCCGTCCCCGCAAACCGCGTCCCGCCTTTGGACGGCCCGGCCCCGGAGGCGAGCGGCGGGAGCCCTCCCAGCGTCTCTACAAGCCGCGCCGCGCGCCCGGTGCCGCCGCTCCCGAGGAAATCCCGTTCACGCCCCGCGCCGCCCGCACCGGCGAATCGCGGGCCGCGGCAAGCAGCCGTCCCCCAACTTCCGCCCGTCCGGCCGCCGCGAAGCCGGGCCGTAAACCGTTCAAGCCGTTTGCGTCCAAAGCGACAGGGAAACCAAGTGGCAAACCGGCAGGCAAACCCACCCCCCGGGCCTTTGCGAAATTTGAACGCCGCCGCCGGGACTAAAGCCATGATCCGCGCGTTGATCTTCGACATCGGCAACGTCCTGCTCCCGTTCGATTTCAACCGGGCGCTGGAACGCATCCAGGCCCGGACTCACCTCCCGTTGAGCCAGCTGACTCAGACCCATCATCCGCTTCAAGTCTCGTATGAATCGGGCCAGATCACCCTGACTCAATTCGTGGAGCGCTCGATCGCCCTGACCCAATTCACCGGCACGCATGCCGAGTTCGTTGCGGCGTGGAAAGCGATTTTTGATGAAAACGCGGCCATGTTTCGTTTGGTGGAACGGCTGCACGAGCATTATCCGCTCTATCTGCTTTCCAACACGAGCGACCTTCACGCAGACTACTTTATAGCCAAATACCCGATTTTTAGTTCCTTTTCCGATTCCGTCTTTTCCTACCGGGTCGGCTGCATGAAACCGGAGCGCGCCATTTACGAAATCGCCGTGCGGCAATTTGTGGTTCAGCCGGAGGAAACGGTTTTTATCGACGATCTGCCCGCCAACGTCGCCGCCGCCCGGGAATGCGGCTTCCACGCCATCCAATACGACCATCGCAATCACCAACACCTGGTGGAAGAATTGGTCGCGCTCGGCGTCAAAGGGATCGTGGATTAAACATTGCAGATCTGTTCCATTTAGCCTCAACATTCTCTTTTCCCATGAAAACACTCGTCATTCTCGGCAGCGGCGGACGACTCGGAGCGGCTCTCGCCCGCGGTTACGCCCAAGAAACCCGCGTGATCGGCTTCAATCACAGCCAGCTCGATCTCGCCAACCCGCAAGCGATCGAAAGCGCATTGGGCGCGCTCGAGTTCGACGCCCTGGTCAATTGCGCCGCTCTCACCAATGTCGATTATTGCGAAACCCACCGGGAAGAAGCCTTCGCGATTAACGCCCAGGCCGCCGGGCAGATCGGCGCGATTTGCGCCCGCAAAAAAGCCCGCTGCATCCACATCAGCACCGACTACGTTTTTGATGGGGCAAAGAACACTCCCTATCTTGAAACCGACGAAGCACTTCCCCTGAGCGTCTATGGAGAATCCAAGCGGCAGGGGGAAATCGAGCTGCTGCAAAGCTCCCCCGACCATTTGGCCGCCCGCGTGGCCTGGGTTTTTGGGCCTGACCGCCCCAGCTTTGTCGATCAAATCCTCAAGCGAGCCCTGGAAACCGACCAGTTGCAAGCGATCGGGGATAAATGGTCCACCCCCACTTCCACGCAAGATTTGGTGGAATGGCTGCGGCCGCTCCTGTGGGAGCACCGCGTCGGCGGTCTCATGCACCTGACCCAAAGCGGAGCCTGCACCTGGCAGGAATACGGGCAATTCGCCCTCGACCGCGCGTGGGAAGCGGGGCTTCCGCTCAAGGGGCGCACCGTCGGATTCCAAGCCATGGCCAGCCTTGCGGCGTTCGTTGCCAAGCGACCGGTCCACACCGTCCTTTCCACCCAGCGTTTCGCCGCTCTCACCGGGCAAACTCCACGCTGCTGGCAGGAAGCCGTTGCCGAATACGTTCGCGGTTGGAAACCGACCGTTTAGCGCGGCCCGTTTTTGCGTTTTCACTCCATCGGGTTTATCTTTTGAGACACGATTGGCGGCCTGTTTTCGTGAGCGTGATCCGCCTCACCTTCCTCCGGGCACGGAATGAATTTTCACATTCTGGAATATGAAAAACTTAAGAATTCTCTTGGCGAGCACGGTCGGATTGATCGGTTTGGCGATGGCAACGCCCGCCATGGCACGCGACCATGGATGGCACGGCGGGCATGGGGGCTTTGGATGGCATGGCGGGGGAGGTTGGCACGGTGGAACTCACTGGCGTGGCGGAGGGTGGCACGGACGCTCCGGTGTGGTGATTGTCAATCCGGCGCCGGTTTTCAGTTACAACCCTTACTATTCCCCTTACTACGGCTACGATAGTTATTATCCTTATTACGGCTACAACAGGTATCATCCGTATTACGGAACCCGCGTGGTTATCGTAAAAGGCCATCACAATCATCATCATCACCATCACCGGTAAGAAAAAACGGGGAGCCTCCAAGCTCCCCATTTTCGCATTGCCAGGCGCGGCATTCATGTCTAACTTATCCCTCTTCCCCAAACGGCGCGTTTGTCTAGGGGTTAGGACACGGCCCTCTCAAGGCTGGAGCACGGGTTCAAATCCCGTACGCGCTACCATTTTTGGCTCTCCCGAACCGCTTGGGTTATGACCAGACCCGACTTCCCCATCATCCTCTTTGATGGAGCGTGCAGTTTTTGCAATTTCTGGGTTCGTTTCATCATCCGGCACGATCCCAAAGCGGTGTTTCGGTTTGCGGCTTATCAATCGCAAACCGGCCAGAAGCTCTCGTTTGCAAACGGGATCGGCCGTGAAAAGCAGGAATCGCTCACGCTGATCACCCCGGCGGGAATTCAACAAAAAAGCGACGCGGTGCTGGCCATCGTGGAACAGTTTGGCGGATTATGGCGGCTCCTGCGGGCGTTAAAAATTGTGCCGCGTTCCTGGCGCGACGCGATTTATGACTTGGTGGCCCGGAACCGGTATCGCTGGTTTGGAACCCAATCGGCTTGCCCCATCGCAGACCAGGACCGGTTTGTTTAGGTTGTGTTCACGATTTTAATTAGGAAGCCAGGAAAAGCAGAAGAGGAGCTTAAGTGGATGGATTAAGCTGAATCACATTGAAAAGCCGCCGCAACCCGGAGGGTTGCCAGCGAATAGCCGGTGGTTGAGCGTTAGCGACACCACCGGATGAGGTGTTGAAAAGAAATCACCCCCAAGGGGTGGCAGAGCCATCGCCTCGTTTTCTGCCACCCCTTTAGGGGTGAGGCGCGGTTTTGCATTGAACCGGTGGTGTCGCTACCGCTGAACCACCGGCTATGGGCTTCAAACCCTTTGGGTTTGGCTCGATCTGAATGTCGATTCAGCCTAGTGATCCGTTGGAGCAAAAAACGACCATTGACGTGGGGTTTCTCCTTTCCTGGATTCCTGGCTTCTTAATTTTAGTTTCTTTTTAAAGGCGGAAACAGCCCTTCTCCCGCGAAGACTGTTCTTGCGGGATGTGACCCGCTCCGCTTTTCTCGTGGACTGACTTTCGACCGAACTTTATCATCCCTTTTATGAGCGACGCTTTTCATTCTCTACGCACTTTCGATCTCGGAGCCGGGCGGCAAGGCCGCTTCCACTCCCTGCCCGCCCTCAGCGAAGCCCTCCAGGGCCAAGCCAATATTTCCCGGCTGCCGGTGAGCCTCCGGATTGTCCTCGAATCGGTGTTGCGCAATTGCGATGGCAAAAAAGTGAGCGAAGAGGCCGTGCGCCAGCTTGCCGGATGGAATGCCAAAGCGCCCGCCGCCGAGGAGATCCCGTTCGTGGTCGCCCGCATTTTGCTGCAAGATTTCACCGGAGTGCCGCTTTTGGTCGATCTCGCCGCCATGCGCACCGCGGTGGCCGGGCTCGGCCGCGATCCGAAAATGATCGAGCCGCTTGTGCCGGTCGATCTCGTCGTTGATCACTCCGTGCAGGTCGATTACGCGGGCAGCCCGGTGGCGCTCGACCTCAACATGGACATGGAATTCAAGCGCAACCGGGAACGGTATCAATTCCTCAAATGGGGCCAGCAGGCGTTTGAAACCTTTGGCGTGGTGCCTCCCGGCATCGGCATCGTCCACCAGGTGAACCTGGAATACCTCGCCCGGGGCGTTCTGAGCCAGGGGGATGTTTATTATCCCGATACGCTGGTCGGGACCGATTCGCATACGACCATGATCAACGGCCTCGGCATTGTCGGCTGGGGGGTTGGGGGCATTGAAGCCGAAGCCGGGATGCTCGGGCAGCCGGTCTATTTCCTCACGCCCGAAGTGGTTGGCGTCCACCTTTCCGGACGCATCCGGGAAGGGGTTACGGCAACCGATGTCGCCCTGCACATCACCCAAATGCTGCGGGCCAAAAAAGTAGTGGGCAAATTTGTCGAGTTCTACGGCGAAGGGGCGGCATCGCTCCCGGTCACCGACCGGGCCACGATCGGCAACATGAGCCCGGAATACGGCGCGACGATGGGGTTTTTCCCCGTGGACGCTCAATCGGTCGCCTACCTGCGCGCCACCGGCCGCACCGAGGAGCAATGCGCCGCCTTTGAGAACTATTTCCGGGCCCAAGAGATGTTCGGCATGCCTGTTCCCGGGCAGATCGACTACTCGGTCGATCTCGAACTCGACTTGGCCGACGTGCAGCCGTCCGTCTCCGGGCCAAAGCGTCCGCAAGACCGGATCAACCTGGGCGAACTCGGCCAGAGCTTCACGAATACTTTCACCAAGGCGATCCCCGAGGGGGGCTATGGCAAACCGCTCAACGATTTGAGTTTCCGGGTGCCGGTTTCCTTCAACGGGAGCGCGCCGGAACCGAAGCCTCACCAGCCTTCCACGGACGACAAACTGAACCATCCGCAGGAAGGGGAGCCCCGGTTTAAAGCCGAAATGGTGACCAACCGCCCCACCTCCGACAGCACGCAGTCGTTCCCGGTCAATCCGTTCGCCGAGGGAGAATGCGAACTGGGCAACGGGAGCGTGGTGATCGCGGCGATTACCAGCTGCACCAATACGAGCAACCCGAGCGTCATGATCGGCGCGGGGCTGCTCGCCAAGAAAGCGGTCGAGCGCGGGTTGACCGTTGACCCGGTGGTGAAAACCTCGCTGGCTCCCGGATCGCGGGTCGTCAGCGATTACCTCGCCAAGACCGGCCTGCAACCGTATCTCGATCAGCTCGGGTTCCAGGTGGTCGGCTACGGCTGCACGACCTGCATCGGCAACTCTGGCCCGCTTCATCCGCGCATTGAGGAAGGGATTGTCAAAAACGACCTCGTCACCGCCTCGGTTCTCTCCGGCAACCGCAATTTCGAGGCCCGCATTCACCAGAACATCAAAGCCAACTTCCTGATGTCCCCGCCCCTGGTCGTCGCCTTTGCGCTGGCCGGGAAAGTGAATATCGACCTGGAACACGAGCCGCTCGGGACCGACCCCCAGGGGCAGCCGGTTTACCTCCGCGAAATCTGGCCGACTCTCCAGGAAGTCGAAGAAGCGATGGCAAGCGCCCTCTCCCCGGAGGTGTTCCGCGAATTGTACACCGGCTTTGCCGATCAAAACCCGAAATGGAACGAAATCCCGTCCACCTTGGGCGCGATTTATCAATGGGACGAACAGAGCGACTACATTCACGAGCCGCCGTTCTTTGAGAAGTTCGGGATGGAGCCGGGGGCTATTGGGGAGATCAAGGGAGCGCGCCCCCTGGGGATCTTTGGCGATTCGGTAACAACCGACCACATTTCCCCAGCCGGAGCGATCAAAGCAAGTTCCCCCGCCGGGCGTTATTTGGTGTTGAGGGGCATTGATCCGAGCGATTTCAACTCTTACGGCAGTCGCCGGGGGAACGACCGCGTGATGACGCGCGGCACCTTCGCCAACGTCCGCATCAAGAACCTCATGGTTCCCGGCGTGGAAGGCGGCGTGACCAAGGTTTACCCGGAAGGGGAACAGCTCTCCATCTTTGATGCCTCGATGAAGTATCAGGCGGATGGAACGCCTCTGGTCATTATTGCCGGGCACGAATACGGCACCGGCTCCAGCCGCGACTGGGCCGCCAAAGGCACCCGGCTTCTCGGGGTCAAAGCGGTCATTGCCGCCAGCTACGAACGCATCCACCGGTCCAACCTGGTCGGCATGGGCGTGCTGCCGCTGCAATTTCAGGACGGGGTCAACGCGCAGACGCTTGGCCTCACCGGTTCGGAGACCTTCGACATCGTGGGGATCAATGAGACGCTGCAACCGCGCCAAAGCGTGGAGTTGACCATTCACCGGGCCGACGGCACGAGTCAAAGCGTCCCGGTGATCGTCCGCATCGATACACCCATCGAAATCGACTACTACCGGCATGGCGGCATCCTGCCGTTCGTGCTTCGGGAAATATTGTCGAGGTAGGCGGCGCAGTTGCTCTAGGCTGAATCGACATTCAAAAGCCGCCGCAACCCGGAGGGTTGCCAGCGAATAGCCGGTGGTTGAGCGTTAGCGACACCACCGGATGAGGTGTTGAAAAGAATTCACCCCAAAGGGGTGGCAGAGCCATCGCCTCGTTTTCTGCCACCCCTTTAGGGGTGAGGCGCGGTTTTGTATTGAACCGGTGGTGTCGCTAACGCTCAACCACCGGCTATGGGCTTCAAACCCTTTGGGTTTGGCTCGATCTGAATATCGATTCAGCCTATTCCTCTTCCCGGCCGCCGATCAACGTTCGCAGGGCGGGGCGTTCCAGCTTCTGGAGCGCGCGGCGGAGCTTGGAAAGCGCGATGTTTTGCAACTGCCGGATGCGCTCCCGCGTGACCCCAAATTTCTTCCCCACCTCTTCGAGCGTGCGCGGTTTGCCGCCGTCGAGCCCGAACCGGGAAAAGATGATTTTCTTTTCCCGGTCATCGAGCACGGCAATCAAATCGTCCATTTCGTTCTGTAGATTTTTGTCGCGCAACAATTCAAACGGAGTCAGCGCATCCTCATCCCCGACGATCTCGCCAAAGGCGGTGGAATCGTCGTCGCTGATCGGCGCGTCCAGCGACGCGGGCCGGATCGCCACGGTTTTTAAATGCGAAACTTTGACGCTTGAAAGCCCCACCTCTTCAGCGAGCTCCTCGTCAGTCGGTTCGCGCCCGAGTTCCTCGCTCATTTGAATGGAAACCCGACGCATTTTAGAAATTTTATCAACCAGATGCACCGGCAAGCGGATGGTTTTACTCTGATTGGCCAGCGCGCGTTTGATCGATTGCTTGATCCACCAAGCCGCATAAGTGCTTAATTTCCCCCCTTTGGCCGGGTCGAAACGTTCGACGGCTTTCATCAAACCGATATTGCCTTCGGAGATGAGGTCGAGCAACGGCAGGCCAAGGTTGGCGTAATCGTGCGCAATCTTGACGACCAGCCGCAAGTTTGCCCGGATCATCAGGCTGCGGGCCTCTTTGTCCCCCTTCTTGATGCGGGCAGCCAGTTCGATCTCCTGTTCGGGGGTCAGAAGGGCAATTTGGCCGATTTCACGGAGATAAATTTTGATGCCGGAATCTGTATCTTCAACGCCCATAAGGTTCAAACAGGAGCCTTCCCAAAGCAGATACGTCTGGCGGGCAGGGGTTGCTCGCCCAGCCGAAATGGCTTCGAATTGCTTTCATCTGTAATAGATTGGACAGATATCGGGGGACGGCGTTCAATCCGGTTCAGGCAAAACCCCAACCCACAGGGTGGGAAGAGTACGCAAATGGCTGAAATTATTGCCGCTGATGCCGCTTGAGATCGCGCTCAAACCCGGCACGGGCTTCACCGAGCATCCCCCATAGAAAATCGGGCGAGATGCAGGTCGCCCCGAAGGTGGAGGCGGTTTGGGCTTCCAGACGGTCGCGGGTGGCTACGGTGATTTCGTGTTCCTGGCCATAGCGGGCCACGAGACGCTCGATCACATCGTCGGCCGTTTCCCCCTGACCCGAGTAGATCACCTGGACGCCGCCTGGTTCCCCGGCGTCGGCGGCGCGCTGCCCCTGGCCATCAAAAACAGCCACGACACGCACCCCGGAGAAATCCTGGTAATGGGTGAGCGCCTGAACGAGCGCTTCCCGGGCGAGAGCCATCCGGCGTTGGTGCAAGGCCCGCAGTTCGGGCCAGGCAAAGATGATGCTATGGGCATCAACAATCAGGAAGCGCGCCATGGAAAACTACTTCCGGGGGTCGTGTGAAAAAGCAGAAAACCCCGGGAGCCATCAGCGGCTCCCGGGTTCTGTGAAAGGTTCGCTATAGCGGTTCTTTTGAGAGATCCGCTAAAGAAAGAGGCTACTTTTTGCCTTTGGCTGCGGTAGCGGCGGCGGCTTTGGCGGCCTCTTTTTTGCGTTCCAGGTAGGCCGCGCGGCGGCGGCGTTTAGCGACGGTTTTTAGCTGTTGACCCATAAGTGGCTTGTTATATGGCTTTTTTATAAAAATGACGCAAGCCGAAGGTTGTCGCGCCCGTCGATTTATGGTTTTCTGAGCGGATGAAGTCATTCCCTCGGAATCTGTTGCTCGTTTTTTTGAGTCTCGGCCTGGGTGCTTGCGCCACCCCCCGCCCCCGTGTTCCCGTCGCCCCGATCAAAGCCCCCACCCCGCCGCCTCAAGTCATTGGACGGGTTTCGCTGGTGAATACAGTCCAGGGGTTTGCGCTCATCGAGTCGTCCCAAACGCCGGAAACCGGGACCATGCTTCAGGCCCGTTCCATGGAGGGGGAAGAGTCCGCGATTTTGAAAGTCACTCCCGAAAAGAAAAATCCGTTCATCATTGCTGACATCGTCAAAGGCAAGCCCCTCGTTGGGCAGGCCGTCACCCAATAGCGCTCCCGGTTTGGACCGCTCAACCCTCAAAATTGCATGAAACCAATCCTCTTAATGGGACTCGCTTTGATCGTAATGCTGGCGTTCTCTTCATGTGGCACCCTGAAGGGGGTCGGCCAGGATTTCCAAAGCATGGGCAGCGGAATCCAGCGCGCGGCGGAATGGTGCACCCCGGAGTGACGGGCTAGGCTGAATCGACATTCAGATCGAGTCCCAAACCCAAAGGGTTTGAAGCCCATAGCCGGTGGTTGAGCGAAGCGACACCACCGGTTCAATGCAAAACCGCGCCTCACCCCAAAGGGGTGGCAGAAAACGAGGCGATGGCTCTGCCACCCCTTTGGGGTGAATTCTTCCAACACCTCATCCGGTGGTGTCGCTTCGCTCAACCACCGGCTATTCGCTGGCAACCCTCCGGGTTGCGGAGGCTTTTGAATGTCGATTCAGCCTAATACTTCCACTTGCTCGCTCCCGGAGAGGCCAGGACCGGCAACTCCTCGGTCATGTATTGGGTGCGCCCGGTGGCTCCCCACATTTTGAGGCCGCTTGCACTCCGGAATTTCCGGCTCATGCTCTCGCCGGTATGGCAGCCCCAGCTTTTGACGTAGGCGTTTTTGGCAAAAATGCCCGGGTTGATCTGGCCGAGCTCGTCTTCGTGCAGCCACACCTTGGAGGCGCTGTCGATCTGGTTGGAGTAATCGAAAAGCCAGCACGCCTTGTTGGAATGGCCGAAATATTCGAAGTCGGCGATTTTGACGCTCTCGCGCGGTTTACCGGCATTGAGATGCGCAATGACCTCGCGGGTGTTGCTAAAAAATTTCAGTTTGCAGCCGAGGCTTTGGCTTAAGGCGGAAATCGCGGCGGTGCAGTTCTGCCCCTCCTGTTTGGAACGCGTTTCATAAGAAGGCCGGTAAACCATCCAGGTGATCTGCCCCGGCGCAACCCCCTCGTTTTCCAACTGCCTGATGCGGATTTCCGCCGCCCGGATGAAATTGAGCCACCATTTGTCGTGGGGCGGGTTCTTCCATTTCTCCCAAAGCAGCAGCGACGGGCCGCCACTGAGAATGACGTATTCATGGTTGGGGGAAATCGCGGGCTGCTGCGAAGCAACCCCCGCCACGACGCTCAAAACCAGTGCCAGCAGGGAAAAAAGAACGGGCTTCATGGGAAAAAAGATCAGAAAATAAGGCTTCTTGGGTTGCTACTGCGGGATCGATTCCCCGTCAATGAGATCGTCCAGAGTTTGCCGTTTGCGAATCACCTCCGCGCGCTCCCCGTGGACGAGGATTTCAGCGGGCAGGCGGCGCGAGTTGTAGTTGCTCGACATCGTTGCGCCATAAGCTCCCGCGCTCATCACTGCGAGGATATCCCCTTCGGCGATCGGTGGCAGCTCGCGATCCTGGGCGAAGAAATCGCCGCTTTCGCAGACCGGGCCGACAATATCCGCCTTTTCCGCTTCTCCATAGGGGTGGTTCTTCGTTACCGGCACAATCTCGTGAAAGCTCTGGTAAAGAGCGGGCCGGATCAGGTCGTTCATTCCGGCATCCACGATCACAAATTTTTTAGTCTCGGTTTTCTTGATATATTGAACCTGGGTCAAGAGCACCCCTGCATTACCGACCATGAAACGGCCCGGCTCGACAAGAATCTTCAGCCCGAGCGTCTTGAGCTTTGGCACAATCGCCCCCGCATACGCCTCAAGGGTCAGGAGGGACTCGTCCGCCTCGTTCTCCCACCAACCGGCCGCGCCTGAAGCCAGCGACGGGTCGTAGACGATCCCCATGCCGCCGCCGATCGAGAAATACTCAATCCCATAAAGCTCTTTGAGCTGGTTGACCAGCGGGAGCATCTTGTCCACCGCCTCGGCAAACGGGCCGGCTTTGGTGATTTGCGAGCCGATGTGCATTTGCACCCCCCGGATGGCAATGTGGCTCATCTTGGAAGCGGCTTCATAGACGCCCAGCACCCGCTCGAATGCGATCCCGAACTTGTTTTCGCTCTTCCCGGTCGAAATGTATTTGTGTGTGTGGGCGTCCACATCCGGGTTGACCCGCACGGCGATGGGGGCTTTGACGTCCAGAGTGGCGGCCACCCGGTTAATCCGGGCCAGCTCCGCTTCGCTTTCGATGTTGAACGCCAGGATGCCGTGTTCCAGCGCCTCGCGGATTTCCGCCTCGGTCTTGCCCACCCCGGCAAAAGTGCATTGCGCCGCCTTGCCGCCCGCCTTGAGCACGCGAAAGAGTTCTCCGCCGGAGACGATGTCAAACCCGGCATTCTCCTTGGCGAACAGGTTCAAAATCCCGATATTGGAATTGGCCTTGACCGCGTAACAGATGAGATGCGGAACCTCCTGGAGCGCCTGGTCGAGCCGCCGGTAATGGTCTAAAATAGTCTCGGCGGAATAGACGTAAGTGGGGGTGCCGGTCTTGATAGCGAGCTGTGCCAGATCGACGTTTTCACAGAAAAGGGTGCCGTTGCGGTACTCGAAGGAATGCATACAATGGTTACCTTAAAGCGGCGGACCGCCCGGAGGCAAATCATTGTTGGGCTGTAATAGTCCTTGTGAAAAATTTCACAAAGAGCTTGCCAACCGGGGATTTGGCTGATGGGATATCGATCCGTGCTTTGGCTCGGAACCGGATGGGATTTTCCATTGAAAACCCCTCTGAAATAAAAAAAGAATTTCGGCGTCAGCTCCAGATCTGGCGCACCGGATGTTTGCCATTTATGACCCAAAGTTTTTCAGTAATGACCCGAGCCGTCCGCTTTTTATTGCGGGGGCTTCTCCTTGGGATGGCAGTCTGGTTTTGCACCTCGGCGCAGGCCCAGATGCCGGGGCATCCTGAAACCGCCGCCCCCGAGGCGGTGGCCGAAGCCGGGACGGTCGGGGAGCATCCGGCAGCAATCCATGGTGAAAAAGTGGAGGGGCTCACACAGCACGCGCCGCTTCTTATCGATACGCCGTATTTCAAATTCAACAGCTCCATGGCAATCACCTGGGGCGTCATGCTGTTTTTGATCCTCTCCGCCCAGATCGCCACCTGGCGCATCAAGGAAGTCCCTGAAGGGGCGCAGAATTTCTGGGAATGGCTGGTCGAAAGCCTCTACAACTTCCTTCAGAACATTGTCGGCCCCGTTTTAATCAAGAAAACCTTCTGGTTCTTTGCGACGATCTTCATTTTCATCCTCACGCTCAACTGGTTCAGTTTGATCCCCGGCGTCGGGACGATCGGCTGGGGCATCCCCAACGAGGCCGGATCGCTCACCCACATCACGCATCCGATCCTGCGCGGCCCCAACGCCGATCTCAACATGACGCTGGCGATGGCGATGGTGTTCTTTTTCTTCTGGACGGTCTGGGCGATCCAGGCCAACGGAATCGGCGGCTTTTTGATGCACCTCTTTGGACCGCAGGGTGAAACCAAGGGGCTCCTTAAAATCCTAATGATTTTCGTCTTCCTGTGCGTCGGCGTGCTGGAAGTGGTCTCGATCCTTTTCCGGCCCGTTTCGCTTTCCTTCCGTCTTTACGGCAATATTTTTGCCGGGGAGAACACGCTCGAAACCATGGCTTCCCTTGGGGGGATTTGGTTTGGATGGCTGTTGCCGCTCCCGTTTTACTTTTTGGAACTGCTCGTCGGGCTGGTTCAGGCGTTGGTCTTCATGCTTTTGACCGCCGTGTTTACCCTGCTCATTATGCCGCACGAGGAGGCCCATCATTAACTAAAAAACTTTCGCGCGTCGGACCGTGGGCAACCTGCGGAGGCGCTCGGGAACAACCACCAACAAGAACATCCATATGATTCCCATCCTTGCAGAATTGACCGGCAGCCTTCATATCGGTCTGGCCGCGCTCGGCGCAGCTCTTGGCGTCGGCTTGATCGGCATGAAAGCCTCCGAAGCCGTGGGCCGCAATCCCGGCGCCGCCACCCCCATCCTGGTGCAAGCCATTTTGAGCACCGCCTTCGCCGAAGGCATCGTCTTCTTCGCCATCTACCTGGCGAAGTAATTCTGGCCGGGACGCGCGGGATTGATTCCCGCGTGTCCCGGTGTTCTCAGATTTCGTTTTTACCTGCTACCGTATGTTGATCCATCCCATCCTTGCCGCCACCGGCGTTTCCATTCTCGACTCGGCCCGTCAGACCGGGGAGCAGTTTGGATTCAACAAAGTCCTGTTTTTCTCCAACGCTATCAGCTTTCTCATTGTCTGCGCGTTGCTGAACCGTTTCGCCTACAAGCCGATCCTTAACGCGCTTGAAGCCCGCCGCCAGCGCATCGCCGAGAGCCTGGAAAACGCCGAGAAGATCAAGCAACAACTCGCCGAAGCCGAAGCCCGGCACGCCGAAATCCTCGACCGCGCCAACGTCGAGGCGCAAAAAATGATCGGCGAAGCTCGCGCAGCAGCAGCAGCCCTAGCCCAGACCCGCCAGCAGCAAGCCATCGCCGAAGCGGAGCAGATGGTCGCCCAGGCCCGCCAGGCGATCGCCTTGGATCGGGACCGGATGATGACTGATTTGCGGCGCGAAGTCGTCCGGCTCGTCGTCGATACCACCGGCAAAGTCACCGGGAAGGTGCTCACCGCCGAAGACCAGCGACGCCTTTCGCAGGAAGCCGCCAGCCAGATCGCCGCGTAATTTTTTGTAGATGAAAATCCCCAAGGAAGCCCGCAAACTTTCCCGCTCCCTCTTCCGCGCCAGCTTCACCGGCGGACGGCTCGACCGCGCCCGGATCAGCGCCGTATTGCAGGAAGTCGCGGCCCGCAAACCGCGCCACACGATCAGCGTTCTGAAAAATTACGAGCGGCTCGTACGCCTGGAACTGGCCCGCCGCCACGCCGTGATCGCCAGCGCCGTCCCGCTCGACGGGGCCGCCGCCGCCGAGATCACCGCCGATTTGCAGGCCCGCTTTGGAACAGATATTACCCACGAATTCAAAGTCATTCCCGAGCTGATTGGCGGCCTGCGCATCCAGCTCGGCAGCAACGTCTGGGACGGCAGCATCCGCGGACGCCTGGAACTGCTGCGCAGCAGGCTGTGAACAGACTATAGAGGGGTGAGACTATAGATTATAGACACGCTGCCTCGCCTGAAATCCAACCCCGAAAAAGACCTTTTCCCATCAGTTAACGCCCCGAAGCGCCAATCAATACCCGAGTAACGACCGACCTCTATAGTCTTCTCCCTCTATCATCTTCTTTTTTCCCATGAGCACCATTCTGCAAGAAATCGAATCCCAAATCGCCGGTCTCAAGACCACGACCGTTCAGACCAACACCGGGGTTGTCCGTGAATCGGGCGACGGCGTGGCCAAAATCGAAGGGTTGAGCGAAGTGATGCTCAACGAAATGATCGAGTTCCCGGGCGGGCTTTACGGGCTGGCGCTCAACCTCGAAGAAAACGAAGTCGGCTGCATTCTGATGGGCGACGCCAACGCCGTGAAGGAAGGGGACATCGTCAAAACCACCGGCCGCCTGCTTTCGGTCCCCGTCGGCAAAGGGTTGCTTGGGCGCGTTGTCGATGCCCTTGGGCAGCCGCTCGACGGCAAAGGGCCAATCCAGTCCGACGTCCTCTATCCGGTCGAAAAAATCGCCCCCGGCATCATCAAGCGCAAGGGAGTCAACCAGCCGGTGCAGACCGGCATCATGGGGATCGACGCGATGATTCCGATCGGACGCGGCCAGCGCGAATTGATTATCGGCGACCGGGCCACCGGCAAGACCACCATCGCCATCGACACGATGATCAACCAGGCCCGCATCAACAAAGCCAATTTGGGCAAGGCCGGGTTCCGCCCCATTTACAGCATCTACGTCGCCGTCGGCCAGAAGAACTCCAACATCGCCCGCACCATCGGCGTGCTTCAGGAAACCGGCGCGATGGAATACACCATCATCGTCAACGCTTCCGCTTCCGATTCCGCCACCAATCAATACCTAGCCCCGTTCGCGGGGGCGGCCATGGGGGAATGGTTCATGGACAACGGCATGGACGCGCTGATCATTTTCGACGACCTCTCCAAGCACGCCGTCGCCTACCGGCAAGTCTCGCTCCTCTTGAAGCGCCCCTCCGGCCGCGAAGCGTATCCGGGCGACGTCTTTTATCTCCACAGCCGTTTGCTGGAGCGTTCCGCGCGCGTGGACGAGAAGAACGGCAACGGCTCGCTCACCGCGTTGCCGATCATCGAAACGCAGGCGGGTGACGTTTCCGCTTACATTCCGACCAACGTCATCTCGATTACAGACGGCCAGATTTATTTGGAAACCGACCTGTTCTACCAAGGGGTGCGCCCGGCCATTTCCGTCGGCCTCTCGGTCAGCCGTGTCGGCAGCGCCGCGCAGATCAAGGCGATCAAGCAAGTCGCCGGGAAGATCAAGGGCGATCTCGCCCAGTTCCGCGAACTGGCCGCCTTCGCCCAGTTCGGCAGCGACCTCGACGCCGGTACCAAAGCCAAGCTCGACCGCGGCTCGCGCATCGTCGAACTTTTCAAACAACGCCAATACAACCCGATCGCGATCGAGGAGCAGGTCGCCATCTTGTGGGCCATCCAGAACGGCCATATGGACGACGTCCCGGTGGACCGGATCAAAGAGATGCAAGCCAAGCTGCAAGAATTCCTGACCACGCGCAAACGGGCGTTGCTCGACAAAATCATCGTGGCCGGGTCGATCAGCAAAGAACTCAACGACGAACTGGCTTCCACCCTGGTCGAATTCAAATCGACCTGGAGGTAGGAATAAAGACTATAGAGGGGTGAGACTATAGATTATAGACACGCTGCCTCGCCTGAATCCCAAACATGGCCACTTTCCACTATCTAACGCCCCGAAGCGCCACAACGCCCGAGCAAAGGACGGCTTCTATAGTCTATCCTCTCACCCCTCTATAATTTTTCTTCAAAATGGCCGCTAACACCCGAGACATCCGGCGACGGATCAAGTCGATCAAGAACACATCGCAGATCACCAAAGCGATGCAGATGGTCGCCTCTGCCAAAATGCGCAAGGCGCAAGGCGCGGCAATGGCCGGGCGGCCGTATTCGGAACTGATCAACAAAGTGCTCGTGGACGTCCGCAAGCACGCCGACGTCACCCTGCACCCGCTGCTTGCGGTGCGCCCCCTCAAGCGGGAGCTGGTCGTCGTCATCTCGACAGACAAGGGACTCTGCGGCGCATTGAACACGAACCTCCTGCGCGAGGCCACCGCCTTTGACGAATTCCAGACCGACTTTGTCTCCAGCGGCCGCAAAGCCCAGCAGCACCTCGCCCGGCTCCGGCGCAAACTCGATGCCGATTTCCCGCTGCCCGATGCCCCGGCATTGCGGGATACCAAGCTTATTTCCAAATACTGCATCGACCAATTCCTGAGCGGGAAGGTCGATAAAGTCACCATTCTCTACACCAAATTCGTCAACACGCTCACCCAAACGCCGACCATTCGCACGCTGCTCCCGATCAGCCCGTTCGAACTTCCCGCCAAAGGTGAAAAAAGCGAGGCCGGGCAGCTCGCCGAAACGCTCGACCAGAACGATTATCTTTACGAGCCGAGCCCGATGGAACTGTTGGGAAGCATCCTGCCCCATTATCTGCATTTTCAGATTTACCAGATGGTGTTGGACGCCCGGGCCTCCGAGCACAGCGCCCGGATGGTCGCCATGAAGAACGCCACCGACAACGCCTTGCAATTGATCAAAGACCTCACCTTGGAATACAACAAAGTGCGCCAGGCCAGCATCACCACCGAACTCCTCGAAATCTCCACCGCGCAAATGGCGCTGGGATAGGGAGGAAAGACTATAGAGGGGTGAGACTATAGATTATAGACGCGCCACTCAGCCCGAAAATCCAATTCCGAACATGACCACTTTCCATCATTTAACGCCCCGAAGCGCCAACACCCACGCGAGCAACGGACCGCTTCTATAATCTATCCTCTCCACCCTCTATCATCATTTCAGCATGAACACAGGCACCATCGTCCAAGTCATCGGTCCCATCGTGGATGTCGATTTCTCCGCCACCGGCCAACTGCCGGCCATCTACAACGCGCTCGAAATCGAGTATCAGGTCAACGGAGGCGTCCATAAAATCGTCCTCGAAGTCCAGCAACACCTCGGCGAAGGCTGGGTCCGTTCCATCGCAATGACCTCAACCGAAGGGCTCAAGCGCGGTCTGTCCGTCACCGACACCGGCGCGGCGATCTCCGTCCCCGTTGGCGAAGGAGTGCTCGGCCGGGTGTTCAATGTAACCGGCGATGCCGTGGACGAGCGCGGCCCGGTCAACCACACCAAGCGGTACCCGATTCACCGCAAAGCCCCGGCGTTGGTGGACCAGGAGACCACCTCCACCGTGCTGGAGACCGGCATCAAAGTCATTGACCTGATCTGCCCGTTCACCAAGGGCGGCAAAGTCGGCGCGTTCGGCGGCGCGGGCGTCGGCAAAACCGTCGTCATCATGGAGCTGATCAACAACATCGCCAAGGGACACGGCGGCTATTCGGTTTTCGCGGGCGTCGGCGAACGGACCCGTGAAGGCAACGATCTCTACGCCGAAATGAGCGAGGCGGGCGTCATCAACCAGCAAGATTTGAGCAAATCCAAAGTCGCCCTCGTCTACGGCCAGATGAACGAGCCTCCCGGCGCGCGTCTGCGGGTCGCCCTCTCGGCCCTCTCCATGGCCGAGTATTTCCGCGACGAGAAAAACCAGGACGTGCTCCTGTTCATCGACAACATCTTCCGGTTCTCGCAAGCCGGTGCGGAAGTCTCGGCGCTCCTCGGGCGCACCCCGTCGGCGGTCGGTTACCAACCCACCCTCGCGGCGGAAATGGGCGATCTGCAAGAGCGGATCACCTCCACAAAGAACGGTTCGGTGACTTCGTTCCAGGCCGTCTATGTCCCGGCGGACGACTTGACCGACCCGGCGCCCGCCAACACCTTCGCTCACCTGGATTCCACGATCGTGCTGGAGCGTTCCATCGCGGAACTCGGCATCTACCCGGCCGTCGATCCGCTCGCCTCCACCTCCAAGGCGCTTGCGCCGGAAATCGTCGGCGAGGAACATTATCATGTCGCGCGCGGCGTCCAGCGGGTGCTCCAAAAATACAAAGACCTGCAAGACATCATCGCCATTTTGGGCATGGACGAGCTTTCGCCCGAGGACAAACTGACCGTCTATCGCGCCCGAAAAATCCAGCGCTTCCTCAGCCAGCCGTTCCACGTCGCCGAAGTGTTCACCGGCACCAAGGGGCAATACGTCTCCATTGCCGAGACGGTTCGCGGGTTCAAGGAAATCCTCGAAGGCAAACACGACGACATGCCCGAAACGAACTTCTACATGAAGGGCAACATCGACATGGTGCGCATCTAGACGAAATCCACGAATTAAAAACAGAAGAGAATCCGCAGATTGCGCCGATTTTCGCAGATTAAAAAAGAGGCTTGAAGTCCCCCTATTCCTTTCCGGAATCTGCGTTAATCTGCGAAATCTGCGGATAAAATCGATAGAATATGGCCAACACACTACGGCTTGAAATCGTCACCCCGCTCGAAAAGGCGTACAGCGAAGACGTCGAGCGGGTCGTCATCCCCGGCATCGAAGGGGAGATGGGCATCTACCCGATGCACATCCCGGTCATGACCGAGATCAAACCGGGCGACCTGCGCATCCTAAAGGACGGCATCGAAACCGACTACGCCGTCGGCGAAGGTTTTGCGGAAATAACGCAAACCGGCGTCACTGTCCTCACCGACATGGCGATCAAAGAAAGCGCAATTGACGAGCGGACTGTGGAGAAGGCGATCGAGCGAGCCCAAGCCGCCTTGCGCAGCACCGAGGCGATGAGCGCCGAAGAGATTGCCACCGCCGAGGCGAACCTGCGCAAATCGATAGTGCAACTGCGCGTCAAACGGCGGCAAAAATAGCGCAAGGTGGATCGCGACCTCCGGGCGCGATCGGGAAGGGCTCGCCACTTCTCCAACCACGCCCCGTCCCAAAATCGCCCGCGGAGCGGCCGATCCATCCATGCTGCTCTGCTCTTCCTAAAGTTCCGCAACGTTCGCTTGCCCCATTGCGAGCATTTCTGGACTCCGCGCCCGTTTCGGGGTACGCTGGAGTCCACATGGGACTTGGAACAAAAAACCGACTTCAGCAAACCGCCGAACTTTGCAAGGGGCACCTCCGGGCCGACCATGCGGCACAAAGCGTGCTGGTAGAAGACTTTATACGCGAAATCGAAGGCACCGGCAAAGCCAACGACCCCACCCGTTGGAGCCAGTTTACCGACCTGTCTCACAATGCCGAAAAAACCATCCAGCGAGTCGAAGAACAATTTAACAAATGGCTTAATGGTGAGGTTTAACCTGGTTGAAAACAAAAATTAAATTTCATGGCAAAACCAAATTATCAATTTGAAAAGCGCAGAAAAGAATTAGAGAAAAAGCGTAAAAAAGAAGAGAAACGGCAACTTAAATTGGAACAAAAAGAATCCGGGGCGCAAGAAAGCCCGGAAGAGACGGCCCCCGCTGAGGAAAAACCTGTAATTCAGGAAGTTGCAAAAGATAGGCATCTTCCGGTTTAAACTTCTCTTGCTTAATTTCCAAACTGTCCTATTTTAACAACGATTCGATTGTTATGGTTCGTTGCGCGGAAAATCGTCATTTGTCATGGTGATTTGAAACCCGGTTCTCGGGAACGGCTTTGATAGCAGGCATTCGTTATCAAACTTAAATCATTATGAAATTATACGTTGGAAATCTCTCTTTCGATACCACTGAAAACGACCTTCAGGGTGAATTTGAACAATTCGGCAAAGTGGTGGAAGCCGCTTTGGTTACCGACCGTGAAACCGGCCGTTCGCGCGGATTCGCTTTCGTGACCATGGGCAGCCCCGCTGAAGGCGAAGCCGCCATCAAAGGCATGGAAGGCAAAGAATTTCAAGGCCGTCCCCTGACGGTTAACGAAGCTCGTCCCCGTGAAGAGCGTCCCCGTGGCGGTGGCGGCGGTGGCCGTTCCTTCGGCGGCGGCGATCGCGGCGGTCGTTCCGGCGGCGGACGTGGCCGTTACTAAGCCTTTTTAAAATTCAAAAGGGCGGAGTTTCCAACCGGAGACTCCGCCCTTTTTTTGGCTTTTTGCATTGCAAAGACCTGATCCGGTTCCGTGCATCGCGCCTTGCTCCGGGCGCGATCGGAATGCGCTCTACTTCGCCGCGAGCAGCTCGTTGACCTTCGACATGACGGCAAAGGCGTCGGCCACATAGACCACGTCGGCTTTGCCGCGCGCCCAACCGCAGTTGGCGTCGAGGCTGATGGCCCGACGCTCTTTGATGAATCGCCAGCCGACCGCGTGCGGTTCCTCACCGTGGCAACAAGTGGAAAGCCCTTTATTGTGGCGCGGGGTCGAGCCGGTCTGCCCGATTTGGTTCAGGTGGGTCAGGAACGAAAGGACCGCCTGGCCTTCGCCGCCGAGATCGACGAGCGATTTACTGCTCCCGAGCGAGGCGCGCGTGAGGTTGAGGAAATCACGAATGTTCTTTTCGGCTTCCGGTACGTGCGTCTGGCCGTCGGCTTGTTTCTTGGTCCAGCCTGCGCCGGTCACAAAGAGGAGATCGGCGTCGGGCCGGATGGTCTGGGCGTCCGCGGCAGGTTGACGGATGCCGGTGATGGCGGTGCGCTTGGCGGTATCGGGCAGCGTGACGGCGATTGCCTCCACGGAAGCGGCGCCTGCCGTTCCTTGCCATGCGGTCTGGCTGCCCGGATCGACGAGCAGGAACCACGGACGCTGGGTGCGGCTCAAGGTCGCTTCCATGCGTTGGCGATAATACCAGCGGGAAATGCTGGGAGCGCAATTTTCGGCCCCGAGGCCGGTGACGTGGGTGTCCACCCGGCCGTTAAGACGTTGGGCGACCCCGGCCATTACGCGGTTCCAGCGGGAAGTGGCGGGCGCGATGACGACGGTCGCCTGGGCCGCCTTGCAAATGGCTTCAATCGCCGCGGCATCGGAGCCGTAGCGGGGCTGGGCAAAATCGGACCCTTCAACGCCAAGCAAGCGGGCCGCTCCACACGCGGCGATCTGGTTGGCGGCGTCCTGAATTTTTTCGCCGACCAAACCAACGCTGAAGCTGGCGCCCAGCGCGGAAGCAAGCGTTTGCACGGCTTGGAGAGATTCCAGAGCGGATTTGGCGAGTGCGCCGTCGGCTTCGGTATGAACAAGAAGAAGTAAATTTTCCATATACAAAAAAGAGGTTATTTACCGATCCACTCGACGATTTCGCGGGCAATTTGGTCCGGCGTGGCGTCTTTGACGATCCGGGTTTCACGAAGCTGATTGGGGAGCGCGACGCTGGCGAAGGCGACCCCTTCCGCGCCGACCTTGACCGGCTTGGCTTTTTGCAGCGCCGGCATGACGGCCCGCATGTTCATCATCCCGACTTGCGGGTTGTTCTTGGGTTCGGGGAGGTTGCCGGTTGCCCATCCCAAAAGCGCGGGAGTTCCGGCACAGGTGGAAACCTGGTGTTTGCCGCCGTCGATGCGTTCCAGAATTTCGAGCGAGCCGTCCGCATTCACTTTGAGTTCATCCACCCCCTGGAATTGGTCGGTGATGCCGAGCCGTTCGCCGATGATCTGGAGCGTGACCCCCGCGCAACGCGAAGCGCTTTCCCACCCGCCAAAAACGAGCAATTTGGATTTGTCGAGGCCGGGAATGGCTTCGATCGCATCAGCAAGGGCATTGGCGGTTTCAAATGCATCGGTGAAGCCGCTGGCGGAACCGTCGAGGGCGATCAATTCAAACGGAACTTTTTGCGCGAGGGTCATCATCACCTGCTGGAGCTTGGCCTTCGGGGCGAGGCTGACGAGATAGACCTTGCTGCCCGGGTTGTTCTTGGCAAGGTTCGCCGCTTCGAAAAGGGCGTGTCCGGCCCAGGGATCGAGCACCGAGGGGAGCATCGTCTCGTTCTTGAGCGCGGGGCCGGCGGGGCTGCTCACGGGTTCGAGAGTTTGAAGCGGGTCAGGGACAATGCTGCCGCAAACGACAATTTGATAGGCTGTGCTCATAAAAAGTGGGGCATCTTAACGCAGATCAGGGGGCGGCGTCTACTGGGGAAAAACGGGCCGACATTTTCCACATGTCTTTTCCTTTGCGGCGGCGCGCGGGTTGGCTTTTAATACGGCTCGTGTTCACGATCACCCTCCTCGGCAGCGGCAGTTTGGGCAATTGCTCCCTCATCGAGTCGGGCAAAGCCCGCATCCTGGTTGATGGGGGGTTGAGCGCGAAACAGATCACTCTGCGCCTGGCGAGTCTCGGGGTCGAAATCTCCACCCTTGACGGCATCCTGGTTACTCACGAGCACGCCGATCACGTCGGCGGCTTACGCGTCCTCTGCAAAAAAGAGCCGATCCCGGTCTACTGCACCTCCCTCACCGCCGAGATGCTCCGCAAACACGAACTGGCCCTGCACCCCAATGTGCGGCAGTTCCGGGCCGGGGACCGTTTTGAAATCGGCGATATCACGGTCCAGAGTTTTTCGGTTCCGCACGATGCCGTCGATCCGGTCGGCTACACCTTTTTCCACGGCAACGAATCGCTCGGTTACCTGACCGACCTCGGCAAATGCACCAATCTCGCCCGGGAACGGGTGCGCGGCGTCAGCACACTGGTCATCGAGACCAACCACGATGTCCAAATGCTTCAGAATGACCCGCATCGCACCTGGGCCTTGAAGCAGCGGATCATGTCAATCCACGGCCACCTCTCCAACGCCGCAGCCGCCGCCGAGTTGGAAGGTCTCCTCGATCACGGGTTGAATCGGGCCATTTTGTGCCACTTGAGCCGCGACTGCAATTCGCCCGAGCTGGCCATGAAGGAAGTAGGCGCGCGCCTGGCTGCCGCCGGAGCCGCCGAGAGCGTCGAAATTTACTGCGCGGCGCAAAAGGAAATCAGCCCCCGTTTTGCGATTCGTTCTCGACAAGAGTCGTTTCTTTGAACGGAATCGGAACGGATCGTGTCTTAACGACGCAAACTCTAAAAAACCTATGGCACTTAACGTTGGAACCCAAGCTCCGGACTTCACCTTGAAATCAAAAAAAGGGGAAGAAATCACCGACATCAAACTGAGCGATAACTTTGGCAAGACCAACACCGTCTTGCTGTTCTTCCCGCTCGCCTTCACCGGGGTTTGCACCCAGGAAATGTGCGAAATAACGGGCGGCCTAACCGCTTTTGAACAGCTCCAGGCCAAAGTGATCGGCATCAGCGTCGACAGCCCGTTTGCTCAGGATGCGTGGGCACAAAAGGAGCGCATCGGTTTCTCGCTGGCCAGCGATTTGAACAAGGCCACCGCCGCCGCCTATGGGGTGCTGTTGCCGGACCTCGCCGGTTTCGGTTCCGTCTCGGCCCGCGCCGCGTTCGTGATCGATAAGCAAGGGGTGATCCGGTATGCCGAGCAGACCCCGACGCCACACGACCTTCCCAACTTCGAAGCGGTCAAGCAGACGCTGGCCGCGCTTGGGTAGAGCTTGCGAAAATGGAGAACCGCGGGTGGATCGCAACCCCTCCGGGCGCGATCAGGCATAGCGTCTACTTCTCAGACCACAACAAGATCTGGGAGGTTGCGCCGTTTTTTTGAACCACCACCTCCAGTTCATGAACGCTCTCTCCGGCCGCTCCCTTGCTGCGAATCCGCTGGACCGGGTCGCGAAATCCAAGAAACCCGGATAGCTGTGAGAATTGCTCCTGCGAAATCCCGAGGTAGCTGAGCGCTTCGGGGATATCCTTGAACGCACGCCCGTCGGGTCTCCCTCCTTCCAGTTTCTTGCGGGTTTTTACAAATTGCTGCGCCCGTTGCGCCCCAATGCCCGGCACCAGCCCGAGCAACTCCGCGGAAACGCCTTCCAGGTCGAGCGGACCCCGGCTCATCAGCGTCAGATCGTCTTTCCATCGCGGGAGCGAAGTCAGCGGGCCGCTCCCGGCAACTTCCGCGATTTCCTCCACGCTTTGCAATGGACGGTGAGGCGGATGGTAATCCGGCCCCTCGGGAACGCCGTTGAGCCGCCGCGTGCCGCCTGCGGGAGCGGTCCAGTCCAGGAGACAATCGACCAACACCTCCCGCTCGTGAAACGTCAGCCCCCGCAACGCGAGATAATCTTTGAGAAACTTCAATCGCGCCGGATCGCCTCCCGCCAGCAGGTAATTGAGATTGAGCCGCCCGCCCTCGCTTTCGATCGTCACCCTATAAGAGCGCCCGTGATCAAAGCGGTTGTTCAGATGGGGGCTGGTTTTGGTAACGCCGGGGTGCATCGCCACCGCCAGCCCGGAATGGGCCATGGCTCGCGCTTCGAGACTGCGATTGGCTTGTTGGACCCCGTCGATCCCCTCGTTAATCCGCACGATCCAGGCGAACAGGATGGCCGAAAGCAGGACCAGAGCCCAGAGCGCGAGCATCAGCGTGGAACCGCCGGTAGGGGAAGAACGGTGTTTCACTTGACCTCCGGTTTGATTGCGGCCTTGCGAATCTGAGGGCCGTTCGGGTTATTCCAGAGATTGCCGGGGAGGTAATCTTGGTTCGCGGCGGTTTTGGCCATCACCGGGACCGGGAACACGATTTCGTAAGCTTCGGGAGACGGGTTGCGCCAAAGTTTCATTCGCACCAGCGAGGGGCGGCTCTGCACATCGGTCCATTTGTCCAGCCACTCCTTGCGGCCCGGCTGGTAATAGCGAATCTCCAATCCGCGCACCCCCTGGAAGAGCGGCAGCCAGGTGGCGTCCCGTTTCCCCTCAACATCCTGGCGGCGCACCCCCAGTTCCTGCTCCCCGTTTTTGAGTTCCTTGAGCGTCATCGTCACCGTCCACTCGCCCCGGGCATGGCGGGTTAAAAGTCCGCTCCCCGGCCCGGAGATCCAGCGCAATTCATCGCTTGAGATGTTGTTGAACCGATGCGGCTCCCCGGTCAACGCCCCGGCGCGCGCCGCCGGAAGGGCAAGCATCTGGCCGCGCAAATATTCCGCAAACGCCGCCGTCAATGCCCGTTCCCGTTCGCTGGCGGTGGAGACCTGCACCGCCGTCAACGTCGTTTCGACAAACCGGTACACGCCCAGGGAAACCAGCGCCAGCACCAGCACGGCGAGCATCACCTCCAAAAGCGTGAAACCGGATTTAGCGCGGCTGGTAGACATAAAACGTCAGCACTTTGGATTGAGTCCCCGACGGCTCCTCCCACAACGCCTCCAGTTGAATTTGGTACAGCCCGGTGAGTTCCAGTTTATTGGCCTCTACCAAATGCAACGGCGTGCGCGTCTGGTTGAGCGTGATTCCCTTGAACATCCCGTCGAGCTTTTCTTCCTTGCCGGTCTCAAAATAAACTGCCCCGGCCTCCACCTCCGCCATCCGGTTGGCCAGCGCCATCCGCGCCCGTTCATCGGCTGCTTTTGCGCTTTCCATATCCAGGCACCGGGCGGCGCATTGCGCGAGCGCCAGCACGCCAATCGCAAAGAGCATCACGCCGATCATCGTTTCGAGCAGCAGGAACCCGCCGCTCCGCTGGTTTCCCCCGAGCCTATTCATACAGCACCTCCGCCTGCGGGGTGAACGGGTGGTAGGTGGCCGACCATTTTCCCTCTGCCCCTTCGTAACGCACCTCGGCCGGTTCGCAAATCCCGTTGGCCCAGAAAGTCCAGATCGCGTCGGGAGTCGCCCCTTTACCCTGGAGAGCCGCCGGGAGATGCAGCTCCAGCTTCTCCTTCGGGGCAATTCTCCATTGAAGCAATCCCTCGGATTCCCCCCGGTTGGCCGGTTCCTCGGGACGCATCAACACCCGGCGGTCGCGGCCCCAGAGAATCACGTAATTACGCCCCTCAGACTGGGCGCGCCGACGAGCTTCCCGCGCCACCTGGTCAAACGCCTGGAACGACTTTTCGGCCCTCGATCCCCCCATCACCCCGGTTAAGCTCGGAATCGCCACGGCCAGGATCAGCACGGCAATCAAGACCGAGAGGCTGACCTCCAGCAGAGTGAACCCGGATTGGGAATGAGCGGTCGAATGCGGCATGCAAAGAGAGGAACACGCTACCACAAACCGGCCCGGTGCAATAGCGATTTGGGTTTCGGAAAGGTTTTCCCCGGCTGGAAATTCCGAGAAGATTTTAAAACCGCCCCTTTACAGATGCGGGGAGCGCCTCTAAATAGGCTCGTGCATCTGCCAACCCGCTTTGTCTTGCTGGCCGCCATGATGGCCCTCCCCGTTTTCCTGACGGCTCAGGAAATCACCCCCGTCTCTGCTCGCGTACCGTCTTCTTCCGACCCGGCCCGCCCGGCCCGTTTGCCCGGCGCCGCCTTGGCTGCCTCCCCCTCCGCCACGCCGCAGCCAACGTTGCAGCCCGACCCGCAGCCCCAGCCCCCTCAGCCCCTGGGCACCCCTTTTGGGGGCACCCCCGTCCCGCAACCGGCCCGCTCCCTCCCGGCCATGGGGGAGAACGAGATGATCCCCAATATCGACTTTCCCAACACCGATATCCGGCAAGTCCTCGAATTTTACGAAAAACTGACCGGCAAAAAGGCGCTCTACGACACCACCGTCAGCGGCAATGTCCAGGTGCGGGTTCTCAAGCCGGTCACCCGGCTCGAAGCGATCCGCATCCTCGAAACCGTCTTTGCGCTCAACGGCTTTATCCTCATTCCCGGCCCCGGCGATATCGTTAAAGTGATCAATCAGAACAAAAATGTCCGCCAGTTCAGCATCCCGATTCTTTCCGAGCCGGAACAACTCCCGGAGAGCAACCAGGTGGTCAGCTATCTTTTCAAACTGGAGAACGCCGATCCGGCGGAAGTCAAAACGGCCCTCGACCAGATCATCGCCCCGACCCCCAATGTGACCAACATCGTCGCCCTGCCCAAGTCGCAGGCCGTTTTGGTTACGGAAAACTCGGATGTCATCCGCAACCTGATCCAGATCGTCGCCAAACTCGACGTCCGGCCGGCTGAAGTGGTCAGCGAATTTTTCACCCTCCAGCGGGCCGATGCCAAAGAGGTGGTGGAGAAATTGACCAAAATGTTTGAGAAAACGCCCGGTTCCACCGGCACCCCTGCTGCCGGAGCGGGTCGCCCCGGCGGTGCAGCCCCGGAAAACGCAGGCGTTACCGGCCCCGTCACCCTTTCGGAAGATTCGCTGATTGTCGGCAAAATCAAAATCGAAGCCGACACCCGCACCAACCGCGTCCACGTCATCACCCGTCCGGCGAATTTGCCGTTTCTGCGCACCCTCATTGCGGAACTCGATTCCGGGCAACCGCTGGGCGTCCCTTCCACGCGTCCCCTGCGGTTTGTCCTGGCCAGCGACGTGCTCGACATCGTCGCCGGGTCGGTTGCGGAGCCGGGGGTTAAAGTCGAAAAACTCGAAACCAAAGAAACCACCGGAGCCGCCAACCCGTTGAGCAACACCGGCGTTAACCTGGGCGGCTACGACACCATGCGGACCGGCGGCAGGAGTTCTTCCAGAGGGGGAACAAGCAGCGGGATTAATCCCGGCGCTTTTGGCGCGGGCCGGGAAAACGTGCAAGCCGACATCGCGCCGGAAGGCCGGATCATCCGGAACACCAAAATCATCGCTGACAACCGGATCAACGCCATCATCGTCGTCGGCACCGACGAGATGAAACGCAAGGTGTTCAAGCTGCTCGATCAAATCGACGTCCGCTCCCCGCAGGTCATGCTGACCGCCGTGATTGGGGAACTGACGCTCGATGCGAATGAAGAATTTGGCATCGATTACCTCCTCCACAGCGGATCGCTTACGGGTGGAACTACCGGGTTGGGGCTCACCTCGGCCGTTCCCGGCCTTGCCCGCAACGCCGGGGGCAGCCTGGCAAATATTATTTCCGCCACGGCAACCAGCAGCGGCGTCACCGCCTTGGTCGGCGTCACCAATTCTTTTGACATCATCATCAATGCTCTGGAATCGACCGGGCGCTTCCGCGTCACCTCGCGTCCCATGGTTTTCACCAGCAACAATCGGCGGGCGATCATTTCGTCCGGGGAATCGGTCCCGGTGCCCGGACAAATCAACAGCAGCCTCGGCTACGGCATCGGCAGCACCCAGGTGCTTCAATCAAACATCGACTACATCGACGTCGCCCTGAAATTATCCGTTCTGCCGCTCATCAACTCGGATCGCGAAGTGACCTTGCAAATCACCCAGGAAGCCAACGCCATCTCCGGCTCCACGCTGATCAGCGGCATCTCCGCCCCGAACGTCACCACCCGCTCCATCGACACCACTGTCTCGGTCGCCAACGAAGCCACCGTCATCCTCGGCGGGCTGGTGAGCGAGCAAAAGCAGAACACGAAATCCGGCATCCCGGTCTTGCACCGCATCCCGATCATCGGGCCGCTCTTTGGCAGCACCAAGAGAAACCTGAAGCGCACCGAGTTGATCGTCATTATCCGGCCCACCGTCACCCAAGGGCCGGTCGAAGCGATCCGGGCGACCGAAAAAGCGCTGGAAAAAACCAACTTCCCGCCCGACCTGGACGCCACGCTCGACCCGCCCGCCGCCCGGGGCGAACCGGCTGGCCCGCTCAAATGCTTTGTGCCTCCCAAAGCCAGCTTGAGGACCGAGGATAACTAGCCGATGGGGTGGGCTCCCCGCCCTTTTTACTCATGCCACGCAAAACCCTTTTGAACGTCCTGCTCGAGAGCGGCGTCGAAGACCTCGAAACCGCCCAATCGCTCGCCGATCTCCGCACCGCCGGGGGCTCCTGGACCATCGAGGTTCTTAACTCCGGCAAAGTCGATGAACTCCGCTTCACCGAACAGCTCGGGGCGCTTTTTGGCACCCCGGTCGAGACGCTGAACCTCTCCCGGTTTGACCGCTCCGCCCTTTCCGCGCTGCCCAGCCGGTTTGTTTTTAAACACCACATCCTGCCGCTGGCCGTGAACGAGGAAAACCTCCGCCTGGGCACCTACGACGCGTTCAATTCCCTCGCCCGGCAACTGGCGGGGCAGCTTCTCCCGGGCAAAAAAATCGAATGGGTGCTCGTGCCGCGAACCCAGCTCCTGCGGGCCATCAAGACCGCCTACGGCGTCGGAGCCGAGACGTTCGAGGAACTCCTCCAAAACACCCGTTCGCTCGACACCCTTTCGCCCGAAGACGCCGCCACCGATTTGAATGCCGATGCCGACGATCCGGAAGCCTCCGTCGTCAAATTCGTCAACCAGATCATCCGCGAAGCCCTCTTTGAGCGGGCCACCGACATCCACGTCGAGCCGTTGGAAAACGACCTGCGCATCCGCTACCGCATCGACGGCATCCTCCACGAAGTCGCCGTCCCGCCGCAGTTGCGCGTCCTCCAAAGCGCCATCATTTCGCGGCTCAAGGTGATGGCCCACATGGACATTGCCGAAAAACGGCTTCCGCAGGATGGCCGCATCAATTTGCAGCACACCGGGGCCGCCATTGATGTGCGCGTCTCGACGATCCCGACCGTCACCGGCGAAAGCATTTCGCTGCGTCTGCTCAACCGGGATGAGACCCGCAGCTTCGGCTTTGAGCGGCTCGACCTGAGCCAGCAACAGGCCGACCTCGTCCGCCATCTCTTACGCGAACCCAACGGGATCATTCTCGTCACCGGCCCCACCGGGTCAGGCAAATCGACCTCCCTCTATTCGTTTCTCTCCAGCATCAACTCCATCGAACGGCGGATCGTGACCATCGAGGAACCGGTCGAATACCGGCTCCCGGGCGTCTCGCAAATCGACGTGAAGCCGGAAATCGGGCTCACCTTTGCCAGCGGCCTGCGTGCCATTCTGCGGCAAGACCCCAACGTCGTCATGGTCGGGGAAATCCGGGACGTCGAGACCGCCGAGATCGCCATCCGGGCCGCCATGACCGGCCATTTGGTTTTCTCCACGCTCCACACCAACGACGCCGTCGGCGGCATCACGCGGCTCCTCGATATGGAAATCGAGCCGTTCCTGGTCGCCTCGGTCGTCCGGGCCTTCATCGCCCAGCGTTTGGTGCGCACCATCTGCCCCGACTGCGCCGAGGAAGCGCATTACCCGGAAGGTTATTTGCGGGAAATCGGGTGCCCCATTCCCGAAGGCCGCCCCTTCCGGCGCGGGAAAGGGTGCGAAAGCTGCCGTCAAACCGGCTACCGGGGGCGCACCGCCATCTATGAATTTTGCGCCGTGAGCCAGGGGTTACGCAGTCTCATCGTGGAGAAAGCCCCCGGCGCGCAACTCAAGGCCCGCGCCACTCTCGACGGCATGGAAACGTTACGGCAGGACGGCTGGAGGCGGGTCTTGCTGGGGCAGACCACCGTGGAAGAAGTCCTGCGCGTCACGCAAAGCGATGAGCTGATGGCCGAGACCGATTAAAGCCTGCCATGAATGGGGCCAATCGGAGTGATGGGACTTATCCTCGGAAACCCGCTCTTGATCGGCGGCGGTTTGCTCTTTAAGATTAGGCCTCTTTATGACCACGCCGACCGCCTCTTCCTCCACTCCCGAACCGCAACTCATGACGGGCGCGGAGATCCTTGTTAAATGCCTTGAACGCGAAGGGGTGGACACCATTTTCGCCTACCCCGGCGGGGCCAGCATGCCGATCCACCAGGCGCTCACCCGCAGCACCCAAATCCGCACCCTCCTGCCCCGGCACGAGCAAGGCGGGGCGTTCGCGGCCGAAGGTTATGCGCGAGTCACCGGACGGGCGGGGGTCGTCATGGCCACTTCCGGCCCCGGCGGCACGAACCTCATCACCGGCATCGCCGACGCCTACCTCGACTCCGTCCCGCTGATCGCCATCACCGGCCAGGTCGCCAGCCCGCTCATTGGCAAAGGAGCGTTCCAGGAAACCGACATGTTCGGGATGACCCTCCCGGTGGTTAAACACAACTACCTGGTCCTGGATATCGCCGATATCCCCCGCGTCGTCAAAGAGGCGTTCTACATCGCCCAGACCGGGCGGCCCGGGCCGGTCCTCATCGACATGCCCAAGAACATCCAGGAGGCCAAGGCCGTCCCGGTGTTCCCCGAAACCGTCAACCTGCCCGGCTACAACCCGCATCCCACGGCGGAGGACGCCCAGTTGCGCCAGCTCCTCGAGCTGCTCAAGAGCGCCAAACAGCCGATGATCTACTGCGGCGGCGGGATTATCTCCGGCGAAGCTTCCGCCGAACTCCTCGAATTTGTCGAGCGCACCGGCATCCCGGTCGCCACGACTTTGATGGGCGTGGGCGGCTTCCCTGAAGACCATCCGCTGGCTCTTAAATGGCTCGGGATGCACGGCACCGTCTACGCTAACAACGCCGTCAACGAATCCGATTTGCTGCTCGCCATCGGCGTCCGGTTCGACGACCGGGTGACGAGCAAAGTGGAACGTTTTTGCGAGCGGGCGACCATCGTCCACATCGACATTGACGCCTCCGAGCTCAACAAAAACAAGCCGGTCCAACTTCCGATCCAGAGCGATCTCAAAGACGCGCTCACCCGGCTCAACGCCATGCTCGAAGCCGATGGAGCCCGGCGAGTTCCCTGTGAGTTCAACGCCTTCCCGGCCTGGTATGCGAAAATCGCCGCCTGGAAAAAACAATACCCGCTGGCGTTCCGCGACACCGATGAGGTCATCCAGCAGCAATATGTCATTTCGCTTTTATGCGAGATGACCCACGGGGAAGCGATCATCACCACCGGCGTCGGCCAGCATCAGATGTGGACCGGGCAATTCTACCAATTCCGGAAACCGCGCACCTTCCTCACCTCCGCTGGCCTGGGCACCATGGGATTTGGCTATCCGGCCGCCATCGGAGCCAAAGTCGCCCGGCCCGACATGCAAGTGGTGGACATCGACGGCGACGGCTCGTTCCTCATGAACGTGCAGGAACTGGCCATGGCCCACATCGAGGGGATTGCCGCCAAGGCGATCATCCTCAACAACCAATATTTGGGGATGGTCGTCCAATGGGAAGACCTCAAATACGGGAGCAACCGCGCCCACACCTTCCTGGGCGACCCGAAAGACCTGGATCGCATTTACCCCAACTACGTTGACATCTGCCGCGGCTTCGGGGTGAAGTGCGAGCGCGTATTGGAAAAGAAAGACCTCAAAGCCGCCATCGGGCGGATGCTCGACTCCAAGGAAGCGTATGTGTTGGACGTCATGGTGCCTTACACCGAGCACGTCCTGCCGATGATCCCCGGCGGCATGAGCTACAAAGATGTCATCATCGACCAGAGCAACTCAAAATTGACCGCCCAACAAGGGGCGCAGTTGCCCACCGCGCTTTAGGGGAGCCCGTGGCGCTCGCATCTTTATCCGGAAAATTCTTTTGGCAGTTGCTCTAAGCTGAATCGACATTCAGATTGAGCCAAACCCAAGGGATTTGAAGCCCATAGCCGGTGGTTGAGCGTTAGCGACACCACCGGATGAGGTGTTTGAAAGAATTCACCCCAAAGGGGGGGGACAGAAAACGAGGCGATGGTCTCTGCCACCCCTTTGGGGGTGAGTCGCGGTTTTGCATTGAACCGGTGGTGTCGCTCCGCTCAACCACCGGCTATTTGCTGGCAACCCTTCGGGTTGCGGCGGCTTTTGAATGTCGATTCAGCTTAGAGCATTTTCAACAGGATTCACAGGATTTCCAAAGATTAGCGGGATTTCGCCAGTTCTTTGCCCTCCCATCCTGGCAATCTCCTTAATCCTGACAATCCTGTTAAAACTTCAACGCTTTCGAGTTTCAACAAGCGCGCCTCATAACCATCATTTTCTACCAGAATTGCGACGCAGCAACGCCAAAGAAGCTATTCCCAAGCCAGCCAGAACAAATGAACTAGGTTCGGGAACTTGCGTCAGATTAATGGCGTCAATATTATTGACGATAACTCCTTCATTTGGAGTGGGTGCAGTGGGTTGGAAGGAATCCACATAGGCATAGCCGCCATGTCCACCAAGTCCGCAATCGTAAGCCGTTACAATGAGTCCCAGAGTATTACCTGTCAGTTTGCTTGTATCCACATGAACGACGTTCCAGTTGGAATACATCCAGGTGCTGGGGCCATTGCTGGTTGTTTTCCCAGCATTCCAAGTAATACCTTGGGATGAAGCATTGCGGGAATCGAACTGGACTCTATAAAGCGTCTCACCCGTTGTGACGTTCATGAGTGTGAAGTCGAACTTCGGAGTTTGAGCTTCGGTATGCGGGTTTGCCGGGTTTTCCAATACCGCGGCAAATCCGAAATAGAGATCAGCCCCGGTGTAGTCGGTCACCGTTTGAGTCAACCGGGAGAAATGGTAACCATTAGCCGCGTTGTTCAAACGCAACGAGTTACTTCCTTGGAGAACTTCAAAAAGATTGCCATTTGTGTTCGCGTCCTTTGCGCTGGCGTCAGTAATCACGGCTGAATCGCCCTGATACGAGTTATTCAAGGTTTCTGCGCCGCTGGAATTCCAAACCCCGGAATTCAAGGTCCAACCAGACAGGGTTCCATTTTCAAATCCACCGTTGGTAAAATCATTCGTCCCGGCAAAAGCAGGGAATGTAATCGCGGAGACAAAACAGGCAGAAAGGATTATTTTTTTCATGTTAAGGTATTGCCGAGGAATTTTTTGAGTGGGTAATTTTGCGTATGCCAACCCACATGGTAAGTAATAGTGCGCACATCCGCTTTTTCCTGGCAAGGAAAATCTTGCCTACTAGCGAAAACGGCTCCCATTTCATGGGGAAACCGCCAACACGCTTCATGAGACGCTGGCGGTTTCTCGCAAAACATTTCCGCAAGCTCCGGCTTCTATCTCTTCGAAACAAAAAAAAAGGGGGCGCGGCGATATTCACCGAGCCCCCTTATCCAAACTTACTGGAAGAAAACCCTTACTTGCCCAATTCCTTGATGTGCCGGATGAGGGTGTCGGCCATCACTGACGGCGTTTCCGCCACGGCAATCCCCGCATCGCGGAACGCCGCGATCTTGGCGGCCGCGGTCCCTTTGCCCCCCGAGACAATGGCCCCGGCGTGACCCATGCGGCGTCCTGCGGGAGCGGTGGCTCCGGCGATGAACCCGGCGACCGGCTTTTTGCAATTTTCCTTGATCCACGCGGCGGCTTCTTCTTCCGCCGTGCCGCCGATTTCGCCGATCATGATGATCGCCTCGGTTTCGGGATCGTCATTGAACATTTTGATGACGTCGAGATGCGAGGTTCCGTTGACCGGATCGCCGCCAATGCCCACGGTGGTGCTCTGGCCCAGACCCCGGGTGGTCAATTGCCAAACGGCTTCATAGGTCAAGGTTCCGCTGCGGGAAACGACCCCGACGTGACCCTTATGGTTGATGTATCCGGGAGCGATGCCGATGCGGCACCCGCCGTGCGAGTCTTTGCCTTCTCCGGGGCAGACGATCCCGGGGCAGTTCGGGCCGATGAGCCGGGTTTTGCTCCCGCGCATGGCGGCCTTGACGCGGACCATGTCGGCCACGGGGATCCCTTCGGTGATGCAGATGACGAGGTCCAGCCCGGCGTCGACCGCTTCCAAAATCGAGTCGGCCGCGAACGGCGGCGGGACGAAGATGGCGGAGACGGTGGCGCCGGTTTCTTTGGCAGCCTGGGCTACGGTGTCAAAGATCGGCACAACGCGCTCGAAAATCTGCCCCCCTTTGCCGGGGGTGACGCCGGCAACGATTTTCGTGCCGTAGTCGAGCGAGAGTTGGGCGTGCCGGGAGCCGAAGCCGCCGGTGATGCCCTGGATGAGGACGCGGGTTTCAGGAGTAACAAGAATAGCCATAGTTCAAAGAGCGGCGGGTTGGGTGCCTTTGGATTTCAAGGGTAGGGAAGCGGCTGCCTGTGCGGCGGCCGCTGCGGCTTCGGTGGCGGCTTTGGCGGCGGCCACGGCCACGGCCATGGCTGCTTCCGCGGCGGCGGCTGCTTCGGTGGCGGCTGCTTCTTTAACAACGGCGACAATTTTTGCCGCTCCATCGACAAGGGAGTCGGCGCTGATCACGGCCAGCCCGCTGTCACGGATGATTTTTTTGCCAATATCGGCGTTGGACCCTTCCAGCCGAACGACCAGCGGAACCGGGAGTTGCGTCTCCTGCACCGCCGCGAGAATCCCCTCGGCGATGATGTCGCAGCGCATGATGCCGCCGAAAATATTGACCAGAATCCCTTTCACCTTTTTATCGGAGAGGATGATCTTGAAAGCCGCCGCGACCTGCTCCTTGGTGGCGCTGCCGCCGACATCGAGGAAGTTGGCCGGTTCGCCACCGCAATGCTTGATGATGTCCATGGTGGCCATCGCCAGCCCCGCCCCGTTGACCAGGCAGGCGATGTTGCCGTCGAGCCCGATATAGTTGAGGCAATATTTGGAGGCTTCCACTTCGCGTGGGTCTTCCTCGGTGAAGTCGCGCAGGGCGACGATCTCCGGATGCCGGTAAAGGGCGTTGTCGTCGAAGTTGAACTTGGCGTCGAGCGCGAGGACGTCGCCCGCCTTGGTGACGACGAGCGGGTTGATTTCGACCAGCGAACAGTCGCAGCTGATGAACAGCTTATAAAGGGCCAGGATCAATTTGGCGGCCTGGGTGGATTGCGGGCCGTGAAGGCCGAGCGCCAAAGCCAGCTTGCGGGCTTGGTAAGGTTGCAGCCCGAGCAACGGGTGAACCGGTTCGCGGAAGATCCGTTCGGGGGTCTGCGCGGCAACCGCTTCGATGTCCATGCCGCCCTGGGTGCTGGCGATGACAACCGGCGCGGCGGTCGCCCGGTCCAGCAGAATGGCCAGGTAGAGCTCTTTGGCGATCTCAGCCGCCTCGACGACATACACTTTGTGAACCTCACGCCCGGCCGGGCCGGTCTGATGGGTGACGAGCGTCTGCCCGATCATTTTGGCGGCCAGCTCGCGGACCTCCTCCGGCTTGGTGGCCGTGTGAACCCCCCCTTTGAAACCGTTGGTGAAAGTTCCCTTGCCTCGACCGCCCGCATGGATTTGCGCTTTGACGACGATTTTTTCGGTTCCAAGCTCCTGGGCCGCGATTTCCGCGTCCCGAGGGGTGCCTGCCATTTTGCCACGTGGCGATGCGACGCCAAACTTTTCGAACAAATCCCGCGCCTGATATTCGTGAATGTTCATAGAGAAATAATGAAGAGCCGATTCAGCCGGGCACCCAAGGGGGAGATCCCGCTGCGATGAGCACCATAACGGTCTACGCGCCTTTGCCGATTGAAGCAAGAATTCGCTCCGAACGGGAAAGAAAATAACAATAACCGGGCAGATCGAAAAAAGGCTACCCGGCGGTCTGGCGAACCGCCTCGGCAATGAGGCGGGCAACCGCTTCGGCGCTTAACTGGCCGGTATTGATCGTCGCCGTGTAATGGAGCGGATCGTCGATCGCGCCCCCAAAATAACGTTTGACGTAACGCCTCCGCCCCTGGTCGGCTTTTTTGGCAAATTGAGTCGCTTCGTGCAGCGTGAGTTGGTGAAATTGCGACAGCCGGTGGAGCCGATTCTCCAGCGGAGCCACCAACCGGATATGCACGGCCGGTTTCATTTTTGCAGTGATGAAGCTCGATCCGCGCCCAATCAGAATCACGTTCCCCAGATTGGCCAGCCGCAGAATGGTCTCCGTGGTGTGCTCGGCCAATGTCCAGGCCGAGGGATGGAGCCCCAGCATCTCCTCCACCGCGCTGGTCACCCCCGGGAGCACATCCTCGGGCAGAAATCGCTTGAGCGCCGACGGGAGCTGGTGATCTTCCATGACGCGCTCGACCAGGTTCTTGTCAAAAACCGTCCAGGGCGGGCCGCTGGCTTCGTTGCGGTCTTGATTGAGAAGCTCCGCCGTCCGTTCGCCGATGGTCACCGCTCCGGCCCCGGCTTCCCGGGAAAGCGTTATAAAAGGAAGCGGTTTGCGATCTTTTTTGGCTGCAAAACTGCGGTGGGCTTCGAGGTAAGCCAGACATCCCGCCAAGGGATCACGCTGAGAATCACTCATAGCTTAATTATTCTCCTCCACACGGGAAATCCCAGTATTTTTTCTAATAATCGACGATTTTTTCCCAAATCAAAACGCGCCGCGCCTCCTTTCCGATCCGCCACCGGACCGGAGCATTCGCCCCCGCATTAAACATTTTGCGGACCCGCCGCCGCCGAAGAATCGTCCTGCGCCAGATAGGCGGATTCATTCACCGCGCGATCAATTTCCTGCAACCGGTGAAGGGCGTTGGCTGCCTCCCGGGTTTCAGGCATATCCTCGGCGATCTTTATCAGAATGGCGCGCGCACGAATCGCGTCGTGCTGATAGAGCCAGCAAACGTCCACCATCCGTTGGGAAAGAAAGGCGATATCTTCAAGGGAACGCTCGGGGGTCGCCAACGCTTCAGCCAGGAAGCCGGCCGCGGATTCCGGATCGTCCAATTTATCGCAATAGAGGCGGACAATCTCGCTCGCGGCGTGAGTGTCCTCCGGGTTGTCCTCAAAAACATCGTGGTATTCCTGGACGGCCCCCGCGAAATCACCTGCGGCGAGTTTGGCAAGCGCATCGGCATGGGGGCTGCGCTCGATTTTTTCGTTGGGAGTGAACATGAAATTGCCAACGAACTCGCCCAAAAGCGGCAGCATCGTCACGCAAACAATCAGGGCGGTGACGGCCACGAGACCGAGGATGGCGAAATAGTAAGTGACGAGTTGAGCCGATTCCACCCCAGCGTTTTGCAAACTTTTGACATGTTCGATAAGCAGAAACAGGGCGGCGAGCAAAACAGCGACAATGAAGATGCGGGGGAGGATACGCATGCCGGCAATGGTAAAGGAAGGCGAGGCGCAATCCCAGCGCAAACTTCGCTTGCACCCGTCGGCGGTTTCAATTATTTTACGATCCGTGAGTGACCGTGCAACCGATATTGGGACGGATCATTCTTGAAAAGCGGGTATAGCTTAGTGGTAAAGCTCCATCCTTCCAAGTTGGCTATGCGGGTTCGATTCCCGCTACCCGCTCCAACTCTTCAAAATCAGGGTCTACATCAAAGTTTGGGGACTGAAATGGGGTTAAGTCTCTCGGAGGAAACCGATCTCGTGGCGTTTTCATGCGCATTTACTCTGTCGGGTAGGAGCGAGAGCCCAATAAGCCCAACAGGCACGATAGGGCGTCACCGACGTTTATCGCTTAGCGGGGTTCATGCGCAAGGCAGCGAGGGAGCCGGAGTTGTTTTTGATCTCCGCGGCGATCTGCCGGGCAAAGGAGAAAACGGGGCGATGGAAATCGAGGTGCCACGGGACCGGGTTGACAGCTTTGAACCACAGTTGATCCGCAAGACGCAAAGATCGCAAAGGAAAGGAGAGCAAGGTATACCTCTTCTTTGCGCCTTTGCGAAAAACAAATTCCTCCATGCGATCGACGCAAATGAAGTTGCGCTTGGGATCGGGCGTAAAACGGCGTATGCTCTCTTCCCATGAATCTCGCTGACGTGCGCACCGATTACCGCAGAGGAAAACTGCGGCGCGAAGATCTTAAACCGGACCCGATTGACATGTTCAATCTCTGGCTTGAGGATACCCTCGACGCGGGGGTGATCGAGCCGACCGCGATGAGTCTGGCGACCGCGTCGGCGGACGGGCGGCCGCTCCTGCGAACGGTGTTGCTCAAAGGGCTTGATGCGCGCGGATTCGTCTTTTTCACCAACATGGAGAGCCGAAAAGCCCGGCATTTGGAGGAGAACCCGCAAGTGTCTCTGCTTTTCCCGTGGCTGACGCTCGAACGACAGGTGATCGTGACCGGGCGGGCGGATAAGATTCCCGCGCTCGAATCGCTGACCTATTTCATGTCGCGCCCCCGCGAGAGCCAGTTGGCGGCCTGGGCTTCGCAGCAAAGCCGGGCGATCTCCTCCCGCACGGTGTTGGAGATGGAGTGGAGCAAAATCAAAGAAAAATTCGGCGCGGGCAAAGTGCCGCTCCCGTCGTTCTGGGGCGGTTACCGGGTGAAGCCAAAAACCATCGAGTTTTGGCAGGGGGGCGCCAATCGGCTGCATGACCGGTTTGAATACACCGCCCAGGCAGACGGGGGATGGCGAATCGAGCGACTCGCGCCGTAAGGCAAGGGAATCTCCGGTGGACCGCGCCTGATTGAGCATTGAAATACGGGCCGGAATTACGCCTCGAATTTAGCATTCCAGGGACACGCTGAACAAAGCGCCCCTTGCGGAAAATCGCTGATCGTCAGCGGGATTTTGAAGCCGCAGGCGGGGAAACGGGCGGGCTTCCTAATTCAAAAATTCGTTCACACGTCCCTATACGTAAAGCGAAAGATCAGGAACAGATTCCAAAATCAGCGACCATTTGGGCAATCTGCGGATTTCTTATCTGTTTTTTTGGTGCGTTTGCCCTGCTTCCTGCTTTTCTTCCTTGGCGCAGTTTGCCAATCTGTCCCGATGCTGGCCAAGGTCTACTCAGCGGCGGTTTGTGGCGTGGATGCCTACGAAGTCGAAATCGAAGTCAACGCAAGCACGGGGAATCCCGTGATTGTCGTCGTCGGGCTGCCCGACGCCGCGGTAAAAGAAAGCAAGGACCGGGTGACGACTGCCGTCGCCAACAGCGGCTATCGCTGGCCCAAGGGGCGCACCACCATCAATCTCGCCCCCGCCGATGTGAAAAAGGAGGGGCCCAGTTTCGACCTCCCCATTGCGCTGGCAATGATCGCCGCCTCCGAGCAAATCGCTTTGCCTGCCTTTGACCAATATTGCTTTGTCGGCGAACTGGCGCTCGACGGCGGCGTGCGCAACGTCAACGGAATCCTGCCGGTCGCCCTGGAAGCCAGGCGCCGGGGAAAAAAAGCGATCGTAGTCCCCGAAGGAAACGCGCAGGAGGCCGCGATTGTCGAAGGGATCACCACCTACGGAGTGCGCAACCTGCGTCAGGCCTTCGAGTTCTTGCGCGGCGACGAATCGCTGACGCCAACGGTTCCCGATCAGCTTTTCGAAGAGAGCCAGAATTACGAGATCGATTTCGCCGACGTGCGCGGGCAACACGCCGCCAAGCGGGCCGTGGAAGTCGCCGTCGCCGGGGGACACAATCTTCTCATGGTCGGGCCGCCCGGATCGGGCAAATCGATGTTGGCCAAGCGCATCCCGACCATCATGCCGCCGATGACTTTCGACGAGGCGATTGAAACGACCAAGATCCACAGCATCTGCGGGTTCTTGACCCAAAAACGGGCATTGCTTTCGCTGCGGCCCTTTCGCTCGCCGCACCATACGATTTCCGATGCGGGCCTGCTCGGGGGCGGCACCAACCCGAGCCCCGGCGAAGTGACTCTGGCCCACCACGGCGTCCTCTTTTTGGACGAGCTGCCCGAATTCAAACGCTCGACTTTGGAGGTGATGCGACAGCCATTGGAGGATGGCAAAGTGACCATTTCGCGAGCGGCCGGTTCAGTGACCTATCCGTCGGAATTTGTGTTGGTCGGGGCACTCAACCCTTGAGGATGTGTTGCCTATTTGTCGTTTCTCTGAAAGACGGTAAGTAACAGAGACTTATGTCGATTTCGTCTTTCGAGATCGTGATGCGTTTTGCCAACAGTTCAACGATGCGACGTTTTTCATCGGTGGTCATGGAGGGCCATGAGGAGTGGAGATCGGCGGCTTCCTCGCGGATGTATTCGCTCGATAGGCCGTCGATTTTCAAGAGCGAAACCTCGGCCTCGGCCTTTGGAATTTCCTCTTCGATCTGCTTTCGGCGGGCAGAGAGCGGATCGTTTCGCTGTTTGAATCCATCCCCGTCAATCTTTTCGTCCATGTAGAGCCGAAACACCCTGTCGGCTTCGGCTTTCACATGCTCCAACTCCTTCGTGAGCGTTTCAAGGAGGTGCGCTTTTTCGTCGATGGTCGAGTGGGCGGCGGCGAGGTATTCGCCGATTTGTTCGGGAGAGAGGAGGTAGTTTTTGAGTTCTTCCAAAAAGATCGCCTCAAGGTCAACGATGGGAATCCGGTTGCGGCACTTGGCACAAACGTATTTTGGGGTGCTGCTCGGCACATACATTTTTTGGCCGCATTCACAGACTACGATTCCTGCGAAAAGATGCACCGGGCGTTTGCCGGGTTTCTGGCGGGTGCCTTTTCGCCCCTCAAGAAGAGCATTGCATTGATCCCAAAGCTCCTCGGAAACGATGGCGGGAACTTCGTGGAAAACCCACTCATGTTCCGGCTTGAGCACCCATGTTTTGCCCTCGCCATTGCTGCGGGTGTAGTTGGAACGGCGAACGCCCTTTGCAGTCGGGTCTTGGAGAAGGCGAGTGATGGTGGTGTCGGAGAACTTGGACCCGTTTCGAGTGCGGAATCCACGTTCGTTGAGAATCCTGGCGACGGCCTTCTTCCGCCGATGCTCGGCGAAAAGTTCATACATGAGCTTCCTCACTGGCGCTTCCTCCGAATGCGGAACCATATCGTTGCCCTGCCACACGTAGCCATAGGGAGCCTTGCCGCCGAGTGGCTTGCCAAGTTTTGCTCGGATAGCCACCGATGCCTTCACGCGGTCGGTGATCTCCTCACGTTCCCACTGGGCCATTATGGAAACCATATTGAAAAAGAGGCGACCCGATGGGGTGCTTGTATCAAGATTTTCCTGCAATGAAATGAGGTCGGCATTGCGCTCGCGGAAGATGTCGGCAAAATCCATGAGTTCACGAGCGTTGCGGGTGAGTCGAGCGAGCTTGGAAAACACCAGGGCTGTAATGCGTCCCTTCTGGACGTCGCCAAGCATCCGTTTTGTTTCGGGATGTTCCATGACGGATTTTCCCGACACGCCCGCAAGGTCATAAACCTCCTTTACTGTCCATCCTTTGGCAGCGGCGTAGTGACGCGCCCTCGCCTCGTGGTGCTGCGGACTATCCCCCTGAGCTTGGTCTTCGGTTGAAACGCGAATCCAGATTCCGACAGGTTTGCCATTTTCTTTGTTTAGATCGGGCGTTTTCATGGCTTGCATATCGCGCGTATTTGTGACACATAAAGCACTGCAAACGCAAGCATTATTGTGTCACAACAATCAAAAAAGCCGACAGGCAGACCAAAACTGCCCGAAGAGAAGTCTCGTTCTGAGTTTCTTTCAACGCGCGTTTCTCCTGAAGAACGTGATGAAATTGAAGGAACTATTAAACGTAGCGGGAAGAGCAAGACCGCTTGGATAAGGGAAACGCTTCTTGCGGCTACACGAAAAAAAGTCTAGTAACCTAAGGTTGCCATTTTCATCTCACCGCTTGCTCTGTTGGTGATCGATATGGTAAAAACTTCCGGGTTCTGTAGCCTGACCAACTTGGCACATGAGTTCCGTCCTCCAAACCGTCGATTTTTCCCCCCATCCAAATGCGAAAGCACCTGGATTAGTGCCAATTCGCAAGCAACGGGCGACACTCAGTATCGCCGAAGAAGCAGCCGTCAGGGAAGCTGAAGGAATCGACGGTTTGGATTACGTTTTTTTCCGCCGGTTTAGTGACGGACGATCATCTCAAGTCGCGGCTTACGTCATCGACAACGAGGACGAGCATTTTGATGACGTCAAGCTGTCTCTGATTCACAAAGAAGTGTGGCTCAACGGCAGCGCCCCCTTACTTTACGTGGGAAGGAAAACTCGCGTAGATATTCTGGGTTGTGCCGGTGGGCCGGATTTCTGGCGAAAGAATAGGTGCGATTATCATCCGATTGAAAAAATTCAGGTAGATGAAGACGGGGTAAAGGATCTTTTTTCGACTTCAGCGGCTATTTCCAAGGCGATTGAAGAAAAACGCCAGCGTTTTTCTGCCCTACGGTTGAGCAATGGCACGTTCTGGACCGATCCTCGCAATGCCTCTCTTGCTGATGCTGACAAGGGATCGCACCAGCGCCTCATAAATGCCGTAGTGGAGACCGATGAAGCTATTGACGGGGGCAAACACCCTGTGTTGCGTCGTTTATTGCTCCTGACGGTTCTAATCAAATATTTGGAAGACAGAGATGTATTTCCCGCAGGTTGGTTCGGTGAAATTCACCGGGGAGCCAATTGTTTTTTTGACGTTCTTCAAAAAGGTACCCCAGACGAGGTTCGAGAACTTCTTGGCAAGCTCGAACGCAAGTTTAACGGGGATGTTTTTTGCCTTCCTGAAGACTGTGCAGCCAAACTTACTGCCAAGGAACTCCGAAAATTCGCAGAGTTGGTGGAAAGCCGGACTCTGAAAAAACAGCTTTATCTTTGGGAACAGTATTCCTTCAGGCACCTGCCAGTCGAAGTGCTTAGCCATCTATATCAGCGTTTCGCACAATCTGGGAAAGGGGCGATTTTCACTCCGCCTTTTGTGGCGACTCTCTTGCTCGATTATGCGCTGCCATACGATAGTATTTCAGGCAACGAGCGCATTCTCGATCCGACTTGCGGTTCTGGTGTTTTCTTAGTCGGGGCTTTTAGGCGATTGGTGGTCCACTGGCGCAGTGAAAATCAATGGCGTCAACCCGATGTGCCAACGCTGAAAGCGATTCTTAAGCAGAGTATCTTTGGTGTGGAAATCCAAGGTGAAGCACTGCATCTTGCGGCTTTCAGTCTTGCTCTCGCAGTTTGCGACGCGCTTAAGCCAAATGTAATCTGGAGAGAGCTTCGGTTCGACAACCTCAGCAAAACGAACCTAACAGAAGGTGATTTTTTTGATTTTGTCGAAAAGAAGCGCGAACCGTTTGACGTAATTGTCGGGAATCCGCCATTCATATCAAGCCTGACGGAATCTGCTGCACGAGTGAATGATAAGGCTGAACTAATACGTGGAGGCCTTCCAGACAACCAGATAGCCTATCTTGTGGCAGAGCAAGCAATGAGAACGCTCGGAGAAGGAGGGTGCATGTGCCTGATTCAGCCTTCAAGCTTGCTCTACAATGAGAAAGCTCGTGCCTTCCAAAAACATCTATTTACTACAAATCAGATCGATTGCATTTTCGATTTCACCTCGGTTCGAGGTCTCTTCGACAAGGCGGACACGAAAATCGCTGCTTTGCTTGTAAGAAAAATCACTCCAGCCGCGAATCATCGAATTATTCATCAGACATTTCGCCGAACATTCAGCGTCCAGGAACAGATCGGGTTTGAATTGGACCACTACGATCATCATGTGGTTTCTCAGCAACAGGCGCTCACGGCTCCATACTCATGGAAAGCTAATCTGCTTGGAGGCGGACGGCTGCAACATCTCGCAGCCAGACTCAAAACAATGGGGACACTGGAAGATTTTTTAGCAGACAAAAAATGGAATGCAGGTGAAGGGTTTATCGCCGGAGAAACGGGAAAAAGGGTAGAAGCTTCATGGCTTACAGGAAAACCGCTGTTAAATTCAGAAGCACTCTCTGGAGGCGGCATAACAACTCTCGTAAGAGTAGAGGATGAACTGTTCACAGCTCCAAGAAAAAAAGACAGGTATAAGTCACCGCTGATTCTTATCCGTGAGCACCAGAAGTTGCATTGCGCTTTTTGGGAAAATGGCTTTCTTGCTTATAAGGATAAGATTGTCGGAATCCGCGCCCCACTATCTGAAAGAGACGTTTTTTATAAATTTTTTCGCGAATTTAAGAACCATCGCTCTACCTTGCAGGCTTTTTCATTGCTTGAAAGTACGCAACTTTTAATTGGCCGAGCGACTGCTCTCTTGAAGCGAGACATCGTAAATCTTCCTTGGCCTAAGGTCGGCGAGTCTTGGGATTTAAGCTCATGGGAAAAGATACTTTGCGAAGATTTGGTGAATTATATGGCCGATTACATTCGGCTAGGGCAAGACTCTAGGCTGCTCAAAGAGCAAGCCAGCGATGAGGATCTAAAGCTATATGGTGGCTGCTTCTGCGATTTGCTCGGAACTATTTACGACAATCTTAAGTTTGGAAGCTCGTGGGTGTTGGATGGCCTTGCCTGCCAAACATTCTATTTCGGAAAAAAACCTGATCTGGATTGGACAGACGACTGGACAGAAAATCTTCGTGACTTAATCTACATTCAAAATGGTGATGCCCTCCGCACAGCTAGAGTGCTGCGGATTTACCAGAACAATGTCATGTTCATTGTGAAGCCTGATCGCCTCCGTTATTGGATACGTTCGACTGCGATTCGAGACGCTGACGAAACCCTTATCGATCTCCGTAAACAGGGATATTGATGTGACCTCAAAATTTCAAAGCCAAGGTCGGCTGACGCACGGCCCGGAAGTAAATGCACAGGTAAAAAAGACTCTGGCATTCGTGCAAAATGAGTTACCGCAATGGCGGGATCGCCCAAAGAGGCGAACCGAAATTGCCGAGGAAAGCCTTAACGCTCAACTCTGCAAGCATCTGAATTCACGCGCCCGCAAGAACTTTCAGATGGTCATGTTTCATCACGAGGAAAAGCAAGCCAAGGGACGACGCGTAGATATTTCAGCAGGATTAACCGAAGACGGATTCGTTGGGGCGACTTATCACACAATAGATGACCCGTTTCTTGTTTTCGAAGGAAAGCGTCTTCCTCCTCCCGGTGGTAAAACAAGAGAACGGGAATATCTGACCGGGGGGAAAGACGTAACGGGCGGAATTCAACGGTTCAAACTGGGACTGCATGGAGGACAGTTGGAGACAGCCGTGATGATTGGGTACATTCAGAAAGATTCCCTGCGTCAATGGTATGACCGCCTTAACCAATGGATTCGTGAACTCGTTGAAGCGAAGCCAACCGGTGAGGAAAAGTGGGAATTAGATGAGGTGTTGGAACGCTTCGCTGAAGAGAACGGAACTCAAACAGCGTGCTGCGTTTCGTTAAACTCAAGAAATAACTCGGGTGGCGGTGGCAAAATTTGCATTCATCACTTTTGGGTGAGGATGCATTCCAACTAAGTATCTTGACTTTTTTTGGGTGGGGAGGATTGATTGTTGACTATGGCAAAAAATGTTCTCTTAAGCATCGATCTTAATAACGTGTCAAGCGAGCAACGTTCCGTGTTCAATCAAGCTCTTGCGGACGAAAAATGGGTAAAGCACTCCAGACTTACAACTGTCTGGACGGCTGTTTTCCAGGAGGATGTTACCGAATCAGGAGCGGTTGGAACAACAAAAAAAGACGTCACCACCGCGGCTTCAAAAGCTAAAATTACCAACTACGATGCGTTAATCCATGTCGGCGATTCGAAGCCTACGGAGTATAGTATAAAAAATTAAAATGGAATAGCGTCATTGCAATGGCGGTGTTGATGTTCGGAACTTTTGCGATCCACACGCGGCGGTTCAACTGATCAGGCTCTAACACGCGCACCACTAAAGGCTTGGAGCAGTGCCATTGCGTGGCTCATTACTTGCCGTTCTTGGCCGTGTGCACTAGCATCGAGAAGCTTACGGACGGAGCCCGTCGGTGCATCTATATCTGCCAGCTTTAATTCGCATATTAACTTGATCCATTGGCCGCAAGGTTCAGACGAGGTGAGTTTGCCAAGGATATCTTCTTGTCCTGGAAAAATATTGATGAAGTAATACTCCCAACGATTGGCTGGTAATTTTTTCAATTCTTGCTTTGCCGTTGCAGCAGCATCCCAGCAGTGTCCCCAGCTATTTCCTAAGTAGACCGATAGATACGCCCGAATACATTCGGCTAACGCTGGCGGTGGAATAATTGTCCCCATCGCAGCGAGTTGGCGAGTTGGCTCGGGCTCATTGTAGTAGTTATTCAAGGCGTGATGTGCGTTGAGGACCGCCTGTGCCGCTCGCTTAAAGCTGTTTGAGCGAAGATTTTCTCGCACGTAATCAAACCCTTTGACTCGCATTAGGGCTTTTCGCAGCCCAGCTATCGCTGTCGGCTTTGTCCCGTCGTTCGAGAGTTCGGCGAAGGCATCTCCTACCGACCATTTATCGGGATCGGTAAGGCTATCCCAAATCTCTGGGAGCAACATATTTAGGTTGGCAAGTGCATGCTCAAGCTTCGCACCGTCTTCCATCCTAATGCTCGCAAGCAGAGTGCGTAACGCTGTTCGGATAAAAAACGGAGGCGAGGCCAACAACTGTTGCACAGATGCATCGTCAGATTTGAGGCTGGCGGTGAGAATACGGTCACGGAATTTGCTGAAATCAAGGGCCGCCGCATCGTCTTCGCGAGCAAGAACATATTGAATGCATGCACGGGAAATGCTGGCCGCTTCCGATGCCGACATGTGTCGCCGGGCGAATCAAAGTGCACCACCCCTGGGCGGATTAAAGTGCACCACTTTGGACGCGGTGTTTTTCTAGCTGGGGTTGGTTAGTCGGTGCAAGGTAATTAGCGGATCACCCTCGGTGATTAGCAGCCGCAGGCTG
>CAIZLD010000044.1 GCA_903933715.1 uncultured Spartobacteria bacterium | reverse complement strand
GGTTGAAGAATCTCTGCCACCCCTGTCGGGGTGAACCGTTTATTTGCAAGGGTCCGGGGGTATCGCTAACGCTTGACCCCCGGCTATCCGCTTTAAACCCTTCGGGTTAAAGATCGTCTGAACCGGGCCTGAATGATTGGGCCTGAATGATTGGGCCTGAATGGTTGGGCCTGAATGGTTGGGCCTGAATGGTTGGGCCTGAATGGTTGGGCCTGAATGGTTGGGCCTGAATGGTTGTGTGTGAGGTCTTACCTCATCCGCGTGCCGGGAGCGATCGGGTGGCCCAGCAGGAAGTCGGCGACCGGCATGCGCCGTTTGCCTTCCAACTGCACGTCGGTTAAGAGGGCCGCCCCTTCGCCCGCCGCGATCAGAAGGCCGCGTTTGTCGGCCCGCAATACCGTCCCCGGTTCACCGCTGACCCGGCGATGTTGGATCAGCGAAAAAACCTTCAATTTCCGCTCCGGTCCCCCAGCCGGATCGCACAGCAGCGTGGACGAGGCGGGCCACGGGTTCATGGCTCGCACCTGCCGGTCAATCGCCTGGCAGGAGGCGTGCCAATCAATGATCCCGCTTTGGCGTGAAAGCTTGGCTGCATAAGTCGCGATTTCCGAATTTTGCGGGGTGCGCGGAGCGGTTCCCTGTTCCAAAAGCAGCATCGCGTCCGCAAGCGCTTCGGGAGCCAGCGCCGCCAGCCGGTCGTGCAACGTCCCGCCGGTTTCGCGACGCCGGATGCGCAATTTCCGGGTTAACAGCACGTCGCCAGTATCGAGTCCCTCGTCCATCCACATGACCGTAATGCCCGATTCGGCATCCCCGGCCAAAATTGCCGCCTGGATCGGCGCAGCTCCCCGATGGAACGGCAGGAGCGAGGCGTGCAGGTTGAGACAGGCCCGCGCGGGCATTTCAAGAATCGCCTTGGGCAGAATCTGGCCGTAAGCCATCACGACGATCACTTCCGGGGCGAGCGCGGCCAGTTCCGAGACAGAATCCGGCTCCCGAATCTTCCGGGGCTGCAAGACCGGAATGCCATGTTCGAGCGCCAGGCGTTTTGTCGGTGGCGGGGTGAGTTCTTGTTTGCGCCCGACCGGTTTATCGGGCTGGGCAACCACGGCAAGCACGGTGTGCTCCCGCAAAAGCCAGCTTAACGTGGGCAATCCGACATCGCCGGTTCCTATAAAAATGACTCGCATGGATCAAGGAAACCTACGCTTCCCGCAAACCCCGGCGCAAACCATTTCATCGTGCCCTCTCAGCAGCTAAGGTGGATCGACCGCTCCGCGGGCGATTGGGAGGTCGCGATACACCTTATCTTGTTCCCAACCAGCGCAATCGGTGTAAAATCACATCGTTCGCATCGCTCCCCGCTATGAAAGCCAAACCGCAAGATCTCCCCAAACGCATCCTCGCGCTGATGCGTTCGCCCCGCTATCAACCGCTCGATAAGGTGGAGCTTTCCAAAAAGTTGGGAGTCACCTCCGACGAGCGCGCCGGGTTGAGGCAGGCGCTCCAAACTCTGGAGGAACGCGGTGAAATCGCCCGCATCCGCAAGGATCGCTACGTGCTCCCGGAAGTGGCGGAACTCGTCACGGGCATCTTGCAGGTTCACACCAGCGGCAATGCCCACCTTATCAGCGAACGCGCCGGGCAGCCCGATCTTTACATTGCCAGCGAAAACACCTGGACCGCCATGAATGGCGACCGGGTGGTTGCCCGGATTCTGACAGGGGGGATCGAGGGGGTGGAACGGTTCCGCCGCCGTCTGCCCACGGCGGGGGAACGCCGCGAAGGGCGCGTGATCCGCATCCTTAAACGCGCCAGCGAAACGCTGGTCGGCACGCTGCAACGCAGCAAGCAATTCCATTTCGTCATCCCGGACGATCCCCGCATCGGCAAAAATATTTATGTTCACCCCGGTGCCGCGCCGCTGCCCCAACCGCCGGTCGTGGGGGACAAAGTCGTGGTCAAACTCGACGAATGGACCTCCCCCAACGTCAACCCGGAGGGGGAGATCATCGAGGTGCTGGGGGCCGCTTCCGCCCCCGGCGTGGACATGCTCTCGATTATCCGCAAACACCATCTCCCGGTCGAATTCCCCAAAGCGGTGATCGAGGAAGCGCACCGCATCCCGGAACAGGTTCCCCCGGATGAACTGGCTCAACGCGAGGATTTGCGCGACGCGCTGATTTATACGATTGACCCGGACGACGCCCGGGATTTCGACGATGCCATCCAGGTCGAAAAAACCGCGAATGGCTGGCGGCTGGGAGTTCATATCGCCGACGTGGGGCATTACGTTTTCCCCGGCACCGCGCTGGACAAGGAAGCGTTCGAGCGCGGCAACAGCACTTACCTGGCCGACCGGGTGATCCCGATGCTCCCCGAGCGGCTCAGCAACGGGATTTGCTCGCTCAAACCGAATGTCAACCGGCTCACGCGCTCCGCCTTTATCGAGTTCAACAAGGCGGGCAAAATCAAGAGCGCCCGATTTGCCAAAACAGTCATTTGCAGCAAGGCGCGGCTGACCTACAAACAAACCTTCGCCATTCTCTCGGGCAAAACCCCCGATCCGCTCCCGGTCACCGTGCCCGACCGCACGGAGACGATCCCGCCCGAGGTAAGCGAAAATATCAAGTTGGCTTGGGAATTGGCGGCGATTTTGCGTAAAAACCGGTTCTCCACCGGGTCGCTCGACCTCGAGTTCCCGGAGGTCAAAGTGTGGCTCGACGAAAACGGGACGCCGGTGAAGCTCGAACGGCTCGAATACGATCAATCCCACCAGTTGATTGAGGAATTCATGCTGGCCGCCAATGAGGTCGTGGCGCGCGAGACCAAGCACAAAAATTATCCCTCAATCTACCGGGTTCATGAAAACCCGGACCCGGACAAGCTCGCCGAGTTCCGCGACCTCGTCACGATTTACAAATACCGCGTGGGCGATCTGACCCTCCGCCCGGAAGTCCAGCGGCTTTTGGAAGGGATCAAAGGGAAACCGGAGGAATACGCGCTCAAAATCGCCTTTTTGCGGAGCCTGAAACGGGCCGCCTATGGAGTCCAATCGCTGGGCCATTACGGATTGGCGAAGGTCAACTACACCCATTTCACCAGCCCGATCCGGCGTTATGCCGATTTGGTCGTGCATCGCGTGATCGGCCACATCGGCGAGCAGCGTCAACGCCTTGCCGCCGCCGACCTCCCAGCCGTGGCGGTGCAGATCTCCCAAACCGAGCGCGTTTCCGAAGACGCCGAGCGGGAATCGGTGAAGCTCAAAAAAATCGAGTTCTTTGCCATCGCGGCCAGCCGCCGCGACACGTTCACCGCCGTCATTTTGGATGTGCGCAATTACGGGCTCGTCGTCGAGCTTCCGGAATTCCTGATCTCCGGGCTGGTTCATGTTTCCGCGCTTAATGACGATTTTTACCTGTTTGACCCAACCCGGATGCGGTTCGTGGGCCGCAAAACGCACCGGGTTTTTGCCGCCGGGGAACGGATCAGCGTCGCCGTCGCCAAAGTGGACATGTACAAGCAGCAAATCGATTTTCAACCGGCCCCGGAAGAGAAGTCAACCGGGCGTCCCCGGCCAAAAAAGGAACAACGGCCGGAACGACGTCACGAACGCAACGGACGGAAAAGACGCTAGCAGCCCGCAGGCATTTATGTCTCACGCAAACGTTTTTGTCATGTCAGGGCATGCGAAGTGCAACTTCGCAAGAGGGGCATTCCCAAGTGCAACTTGGGAACGAGAGGCAACCGCTAACGATCATTTATGTCTCACGCAAAGACGCAAAGGCGCAAAGGACAGAGTTTTTTCCTCTTTGCGTCTTTGCGTCTTTGCGTGAGCTTAAAAAAATCTGCCGATAAATATCTCATGCGTGTTTTAGCCATCGATCCTTCCCTTCGCTCCACCGGCTTTGCGGTGCTGGAACGCTTGCCCGGCTCCAAAACCCGGGCGCTGGAGTTTGGGATCATCAAAAACGCGGCCAAGCTGCTCCCGTCCTCGTGCCTGGTGGCCATTCACGACCGATTGGCGGAGCTGATCCACAAGCATCAGCCGGAATGCGCCGCGGTCGAGGGGATCATCTTTGTCCAAAGCCATCGCACGGCGATCACCCTGGGCGCGGCACGGGGCGCGGCGATTCTCGCGCTGGCCCAACGCGGGATTCCCGTTTTCGAATACGCCCCCAAAGATATCAAACAAGCCGTTGTGGGGCGGGGCGGCGCGGACAAAAACCAGGTCGCCTTTATGGTCCGGGCGCTGCTTGGGCTGACGGAGACGCCGACCTTTGATGCCGCCGATGCGCTGGCCATCGGGATGACTCATTTTCAAAATCACGATTCCGCCCAGCGGGGCGTCAAAATTCTTTCCCCAATATGAAAATCGAAAAGCGCTGGCTTGGACGGATTGGCTTTGAAGATGCGTTGGCGTTGCAAGACCAGCTCGTGGCCGAACGCGGGGCCGCCGCTGGGCTCGGCGATTTGCTTTTGCTGCTCGAACACGAACCGGTCTATACGATTGGACGCACGCCCGATCAATCGAGCTTGCGGGACGCGACCCATCTCCCCCACCCGGTCGTGCAGATCAACCGGGGCGGGCAGGCCACTTATCACGGGCCGGGCCAACTGGTCGGCTACCCGATCCTCGATCTCAAACCGCGCGGGCAGGATTTGCACCGCTACCTGCGCGATCTCGAAGAAGTGCTCATCCTGGCGTTGGCCCGCTACGGCATCGCCGCGTGCCGCCGCGAAGGGCTTACCGGGGTTTGGGTCGGCTCGCGCAAGATCGCCTCAATCGGCGTCGGCGTGCGGCGTTGGATCTCCATGCACGGGTTTGCCCTGAACGTCTGTGGCGATTTGACCCCATTTTCAGAAATCACCCCGTGTGGCATCGCCGGGGTGGAAATGACCAGTCTGGAGCGTGAAACCGGCCAGCGGTTGGAGGTCCGGACGGTGGCGGATCACGTCGCCGAGGTATTTGACGAGCAGTTTGCGCTTCATTAAACCGATGCATTTGAACTCGAAAACATGGATGCTGCTGGTGGCCCTGGCTGCCGTGGCACTTTACCTGCCGACGCTCGGCTATGATTTTGCTTATGACTCGGTGACGCAGGTCCAAATCGACGATTTTATCCACCAACCCCGGCATTTCGCCGATCTCCTCACGCTCCGCGTGCTCGGGATGGATGCGCTCGATTTCAACCGACCCGTGAACCTTTTCACGTTAATGGTCGATTCGCTGCTCTGGGGAAAAAACCCGGCCGGATATCGGCTCACCAACCTGCTCCTCCACGGGGCTGTCGTTGCACTCCTGTTCCGTTGGTTGCGGATGATGACGGGGAACTTCCCCGCGGCGCTGGGGGCGGCCCTCTTGTTTGCCGTTCATCCGCTCCATTGTGAAACGGTGGTGGAGGTCGGCTACCGGGAAGATTTGCTTGCGACGTTCTTCCTGCTGGCGGGCCTGAACGCCGCCGCCGCGTTCGAGCCGGGAAGCCGGGGTAAATGCTGCGGGCCGGCGATCCTGGTCGTCGCCTGCCTGTTTCTCTCGGCAGCCTCCAAGGAAACCGGCATCGCGGGTCCGGCTTTATTGCTGGTTTTTTGGCTGCTGTTCCGCAGGAGAAAACCAACCGATCAAAGGGGCTGGGCGGTTCTCGTCGCCATTGCCATCGCCACGACCGGCACTTTTTTTGCGCTTCGCTTTGCCTTGGAGCCCAAGCCGTCCCTCATTTTCAATAATCCTCCCCCGGCGATTGCGCCTCCAGGCATCGAATGGCTGCTAGCCCAGTCGCGGATTTGGAGCGGCGAATTCCTAAATATCGTCTGGCCCTCCCATCTCTGCGCCGATTACGGCTCCTATAACCTGCGTTCCATCGATCCGGCGTTGGCCTTGATCGGCATTTTATTCCTGATCATGGCCCAAATAGCCCTGGCTTTCTGGAGCCGGAAAGCGGCCTTCGCGTGCGCGATCTTCTGGGCTGCCCTCTTGCCGGTCTCCAATTTGATCCCGATCTACCGCCCAATGGCAGACCGTTACCTTTACATGCCGATGATGGGCGTGGCGCTCCTGGCGGCGCTGGCCTTGGCGAGCATCCAATCCCGCCACGTCCGGAGATGGAGCCGCATGGCGGTGCTGGCCGGAGTTGGGGGGCTGACGGTCGCCACGCTCCGGCAACAAACCGTCTGGAAAGATACTATTTCTCTCTGGAAAGACACCTCATTGCAAAACCCGTTTTCGATCAACGGCTGGATGGGGCAGGGCTATGCCTGCCTTGAATACAACCAACCAGCCCAGGCTCTGCAATTTTTTGAACACGCCGTCACTCTGACCCATGGTCAAATGGCCGAACCGTTTGCGGGAATCGCCCTGGCTGCCGATGCCCTGGGTCAGTCCGGGCAAGCAGCGGAAGCGCTTACCCGTGCCTCCAAGCTTGATTCCCGCTATGCGAAGCCCGACACTCTCTTGCGCGCGCTGGTCTATCCAGCCTACCAAGCCCAACACTTTACCCTTATCGCGCAGCGAAACCACCTAGCTTTATGATCGGGTTCTTTACTCCACGTTACATCCGGAACGGCAAGGAAATGCTCCACGCCGCCCGCAAGATGTATCATTACAAGCGGGACTTGCTCTCGCCCTCGGACGTTTCCCATGTGGAAGCCGAGCTTGCCCGCCTTTCCGGAGCGTTGCGCAGCCGCAACCGGGCGGAAATCGAGTCGGCCAGCCAGGAATTGGACCGCTTTTTTGGTGAACGCATCCCGGTTCCCAAACACCCGGAAATTCAGGAAAACTGCGAAGTCTTTCTGGTCGCCATCGTCATTGCACTCGGCATCCGCACGTTTTTCATCCAGCCGTTCACGATTCCCACGGGATCGATGCAGCCGACGCTCAACGGCATCATCGCGACTTCCACCGAGACCCCGCCGCCGAACGTGCTCGCCCGGGTTGTCGATATGATCCTCTATGGGCGGAGCTATTTCAACGTCGTTTCGGCCACAGACGATACCGTCCGCTCGGTCCGCGACGTCACGCGCTTTGTCTTTTTGACCCGCGCCGAAGTGATCTGCGATAAACAACGTTTTAGCATTCCCGCCCCGGCCACGGCCGTGATGCGCACGTTTGGCATTGCTGCCGGGGTTCCCCTGAAGGCCGGGCAAGTGGTGGCGCGGGGCTTTGTCAACACCGGCGATCACGTTTTTGTCAATAAAGTCGCCTACAACTTCCGCCACCCGCATCGCGGCGAAGTTTTTGTCTTTAATACCGCCGGGATCGACAAACTCAACATTCCCGGCACCCCGTCCCAGTTTTATATCAAACGGCTGACCGGTCTCCCCGGCGACGAACTGCGCGTCGATCCGCCCCACCTGTTCGTGAACGGCCGACTGGCTTCCGGAGCCGCTTTCGAGCGCGTCATGGCCGGAACTCCTCTCGCCCCCAAGGACGACTACAAAGGTTATGGCAACGGGCCGGAATTTCTTACCTCCCCGGAATCGACCTACCGAGTGCCCGAAAAACATTATTTCGCCATGGGAGATAATTCCTACAACAGCTCGGATAGCCGTTACTGGGGCACCGTGCCGGAGCAAAACCTGGTGGGATGCGGCATGTTTGTTTACTGGCCGTTCACGAAACACTGGGGGTTGATCCGATGAACGAGCTTTTTCCAACCCACGACGAATTGCTGGGGCTGGCCCACTGGATCGGCCAACACCCGATGCGGCTGGCCATCTGGAACGAGGGGTCTGTGGCCAGCGTGCTTCCGAATGGCAAATTGGCCGTCAGCGCCGCCGGAGCCAACCTCGCCTGTCTTGAAAGCGCCAGCCTCGTGGAATTGGATCTCGCCAAGCTCCAGGCTTTAGTGAGTCTGGAGGAAGCTCCCGCTGAAAAAATCGTGGAGGCTCAAACCAATCCCGCCGCCCCCGCCCCGTGTGCCGATGCCCTCGCGTTCGCCGATTTGTTCGGTTTTGAAGGAATCCGTTTTGCCGCGCACACCCAGCCGATCCCAATCAACCAGGTAATCTGTTCGCCCCGCGCCCGGCAATTCTCCGACCGCCGCAATCTGCCCCACGAGATCGTGGCTTGCGGGCAAGCCAGCGTGCTCGTGCCGTTCATGCCGCCGGGATTTCTACTGGCTAAGGAAATCCGCCGCAAAACCGCTCTCTGGCGCGATCGTTATAAGACGACTCCGAAACTCATCCTGATGCAAAACCACGGGATGATCGCCTTGGGCGAAACGGTTGAAGAGGTCAAGCAGGTCACAGAAATGGCCGTAAAATACGCCGAAATTTTTGTCGGTGCCGCCATGATGGGCGGTCCCGAATTCATGAAACCCAACTACGTGGCCCAGATCGACGCGACCAAAATCGTATAAAGCCAACCATGAATGGGTGGTGCTTCCTCATGAACTTCCGTTTCTGGCTGCTCTTGGCGGGCGTGATGGTCGGGTATGGCGTACTCATGCTCGCCAACCCGGTTCGCGACAGCCTGCGCGACGGGTTTCGCTGTTTGCGGCGCTACCCGGCGCTCTGGGGCACGCTCGCGGTATTTGGCGTCTGCTATGCGGCTTTTCACCAGGTCGGCCTGCGATTGCTGGAATTCCAGATCCTGCCGGAAGGCGAACGCCCCATCCTGCAATGGGCGCGCGCCTGGTATTTGCCTCACGCGATGCAGTGGGAGGCGGCCCGCAACGCCTTCGTCCCCGCCCTGGAAAGCGTGGCCGGGATCTTCAATAACGTAATCACCACGTTCCCATTCTCCGCCGTGGCGGCATTGCTGCTCCTGGTCAACTGGAAAGGGCATCATTTGGTTCTCAACCGGGCGTTGCGCCGCCGGTTTGGCCCCTGGGGCTGGGTGATTTATGGAGGGATAACCGTCTGCGCCCTCGCCGCGATATTAAAACCGTTGGCGCTTTACGGAGGGGTGCCGTGGCTAAGCCGGTTCATTCCCGGCAAATGGCTGTTGCCGCCTGCTTTCCTGATCGACTGGCTCTCGATTCTTTTTGAATACCTTTTTGGCGTCTGCGTTCAAATTTACCTGATCCTGCTGGTGGATGTCTGGGTTCTCGGCATCGACTTCACCCCCCAACACCTGCTGGACTTTGCGATCCGGCGCTTCTCGGCGGTGATGAAATGGGCGGGAGCGGTGCTCGCAATCAGCTCTCTGACGATTTATCTGCCTCAAATCGTGGCGTTGCTGCCGCCGTTCACCAGCCGGGTCAACCCGTATGCGATGGACGCCTACGTCAACCATATCGCCCGCCCTGCGATGGCGCTCTTTTTAATCGGGCTGGCGAGTGTGCAAATCACCCTCACGTTTCACAGCGAATCGCTGCGGGATGCGATCCGGGATCACTTCCGTTTTGCCCGGCGGCATGCGTCCGCGCTGACCTGGTTTTTGCTGATCGCGCTGGTCCATTTTTACGGATTTCATTTCCTCAACGGCATCCTCCGAGCCGGGCTGGGGGAGGGGACGGTTTCAGGGCTCGGCTGGCAATTATGCGCGCCGCTGCTGGAAGCGTTCCTCGCCGCGTGGCTCCTGGCGGCTTGGGTTTGCTGGTTTAAGAAGACCGGCAGCAGTCGCCCGCACGATAAAAACTGGGTCGCTTATTAACCCCCTGTCCCCGATGAACTTCCTTTTGGCCCAAAACCTTTGTGATAGCTGCCCCGGCGATTTCGAGCCGCTGGCTGGCGTCACGGTCGGCTTTGAGGCCGCCTCGTTCAACCTCCTCTTTGGAGGAACCGGTTCCGGCCGCAATCGCTTGCTGCGATTGCTGGGATTGATGGAACGCCCCCAGGAGGGGGAGATCGTGATTGATGGAAAATCGACCCGCGACTGGACCGGCCCCGAATGCGCCGAATTCCGCAGCCGTCATTTCGGATTTCTTTTTGAAACGCCTCTTTTGATTCCCAATTTCAATGTCGCGGAGAATATCGCGATGCCCCTTTTCAAGCTGACCGAAGCCAACGCGGAGCAAGCGCGCCAGGAAACCCAGCGTGTATTGGCCCATGTGGGGCTGCCGGATGAGGGGGAATCGACGATTGAATCGTTGCCGCTTTGGGCGCAACAGCGCGTTGCCCTTGCGCGGGCGCTCGTGATCCGGCCCCGGGCGATTCTCGTGGAAAACCTTGATACGTTCTCCCGCGACGGCGAACTCATTGCCCTGCTTGATCTGCTCTCCGCCACCCGGCAAAAGATGGAATGCTGCATCATCGCCACCGCCACCCACCGCGATCTCTCCCGCTTTGCCCAGCGTGTGATTGAAATGAAGAACGGGCGGATGGTTGGCGATACCATTCCCGGAGGGCCGTTTTCTTAATTCATGGACACTCCTCCCAGCGCCGAAGCCATCACCCGCGCCAGCAAAAGCAATTTTGCATTGGCTTTTATCGCCTTGCCACCCGAACGCCGCCGGGATCTGACCACGTTTTACGCCTTTTGCCGGGTGGTCGACGATATCGCCGATGAGCCGGGCCGTTCCACGGAGGAAAAAGCGTCTCTCCTGGCGGCTTGGAAGCGGGCGGTTTGCGAGGCTTTCGCGGGGGAACCGCCGCTGGCCCCCCAAATCCGGGAGCTGATCGGAAGATACCGGCTCAATCCCCAATGGCTGCTGGAATTGATCCAGGGTTGCGAAATGGATCTCGTGCCCGCCCGTTATGAGACTTTTGAAGATCTGCGCCTCTATTGTTACCGGGTTGCAAGCGTCGTGGGCCTGGTGAGCATCGAGATTTTTGGCTACCAAAACGAGGCGACGCAACATTACGCCGTGGAACTCGGGCAGGCGCTCCAACTCACCAATATTCTACGCGATGTGGGCAAAGACCTTGCCAACGACGGGCGGGTTTATCTGCCGCTGGCCGATCTCGCCCGGTTCGGGATTGACCCGTCTGACCTCGCCACCCGCAAAGGGGGACCGCGTTTTGGCGAATTGATGGCTTTTGAAGCCCGGCGCGCCGAAGGTCTCTACCAGAGCGCGATTGCCCAGCTTCCCCCCGAAGACCGCCGTTCCATGCGCCCCGCCGAGATCATGCGGTGCATTTACCATCGCATTTTACAAAAAATGAGCCGCGACCGGTTCCAGGTTTTTGAAAAGCAATATCGCCTGGGCAAATTCGAAAAACTGGCCATTGCCTCCCGCGTTCTGCTCCTCGGCAGATAAAAAAACAACGGCTCACGCGCACGGATTTCGGGAGTCCCGATGCCCTTGTAGATGAAAACAATATCCATTGTGGGCGCAACGGGGGTCGCCCTTGTCACGATGACCCTCACAGGCTGTGAAACACCCACCCAGGGGGCCGGAACGGGTGCCGCCGCGGGGGCGATCATCGGCGGCATCGCCGGAGGCAATATCCGAAGCGCGGCGATCGGCGCGGGCGCAGGGGCTCTCACCGGGGCTGCCGTCGGCCAGGTGAATAAAGAAGAGCGCATCCGCCGTTACGGTTATTATTGAACGCGGCAATAAAAACACCGTCAAATTGAGTTGAGCGGAACAACGCTCCGTTTGAAAAAAATAATTATGAAAAAGACCCTACCCATCGCCGTCCTTTGCGGCGCGTCTCTTCTAACGTTGAGTTTTTCGGGATGTGAAACCCCGGGCCAAGGTGCAGGCACCGGTGCCATTACCGGCGCGATTATTGGGGGAATCGCGGGGAATAATGTCCGCGGAGCCGCCATTGGAGCGGGCGCGGGCGCACTGGCCGGTGCCGTTTTGGGAAAAATCGCCCAGGACGAACGCCGCGCCGGTTATGTCGAAGGTTACTACGCTGAACGTCCCGTCTATCGGGTGGCGACCCCGTCGCGTTACTGCGGCTACGTGATCAGCCCCTACCGGCCTCACGCGCTGGTGGACGTTCGGGGCATCCGGCCCGGCGCACGCGTCGTGGACCCGGCAAGCGACCGCGTTTTTATTAATCCTTAATACGTTTCGCAAGAAGAGGTCCGTAGATTTCGCAGATTTATCGGCGAAAATCTGCGGACAGCCTCTTTGTTTTTTAGGCGCCGCGCGAGGATAACGCGATTTGCCGGTAGGTCCGCATGCCGCCCGGGAGGTTTTTCGCATCGCGCCCGCTTTGTAACAGGATGCGCGTGGCGTAATAGGCGCGCTGCCCGACGCCGCAATACGTCCAGAGCGCCCGATCTTTCGGCAATTCGCCCATCCGGGCGCGAATCTGGTTCAGAGGCAGGTTAACGGCTCCCGGGACATGCCCGGCTGCGAATTCATCCGGGTCCCGGACGTCCAACAACAACGCTTCGGTGGAACCGATCTCGCTCCAATCCGCCAGCGGGTTGTCCCCCCGCAACGCGTTCGATGCGACCATGCCCGCGTAGTTGACCGGGTCTTTGGCTCCGCCAAATTGCGGCGCGTAACAAAGTTCCGCCTCTTCCAAATCGTAGACGGTTCCTCCAAACTGGAGCGCGGTGGCGATCACGTCGATGCGCCGGGCAACGTCCGCCTCGCCCACCGCCTGTGCCCCGAGAATCCGGCCATCGGATTTGCGGAAGATCAACTTCAAATGGATCGGCTTCGCGCCGGGGTAATAGCCGACGTGGTGCGCCGGATGAACGTAAATCTTTTCGTAATCGGTAACGCCTGCCCGCCGGAGGGCTTTTTCGCTCGCGCCGGTGCTGGCGACGGCAAGCCCGAACACGCCGCAAACCGCGGTTCCCTGAACTCCGCGGAAATGGGAATCGCGGCCGCAGATCACATCGGCGGCGATACGCCCCTGCCGATTGGCAGGACCGGCCAACGGAATCAGTGTGGCTTGCCCGGTCACCACGTCTTGCGTTTCCACCGCATCTCCCACCGCCCAAATGGATCGATCACTCGTGCGCATCTGGTCATCAACGCGGATGCCCCCGCGCTCGCCGAGCTGGAGTCCGGCGGCTTTGGCCAGAGCCGTCTCGGGCCGTACGCCGATGGCCAAAATGACCAGGTCGCCTGCATGCGCCGCGCCGGATTGGGTTTTGACAATAAGCTGACCGGCCTCGTTGGTCTCGAATCCGGCGACCCCATCCCCCAATGCCATTGTAACGCCCCGCGACTCCATATGCTCCTGCACCGGTTGCGCAATCTCCGGGTCGAGCGGCGGCATCACTTGTTGAAGCATCTCGACGACTTTCACCGAAAGCCCGCGTCCGACAAGATTCTCCGCCATTTCCAGCCCGATAAAACCGCCGCCGACAATCACCGCGCTCTTGGCCTGTTTCGCCTCAATCCAAGCCCGAATCTCCCGGCTATCGGGAACGCTCCGCAAAACGAAAATGCCGGGCAGGTCGATCCCCGGCAATGGCGGGCGAACTGGCGAAGCGCCCGGCGCAAGCACCAGGGCATCATACGATTCGCGATAGGAACGCCCGGTGGCAAGTTCGCGGACTTCGACTTCGCGCTTTTCGCGGTCAATGGCCACCGCTTCGTGGCGAGTCCGGACTTCGATATTAAACCGATCGCGAAAAAGGGCTTCGCTGGCAAGGAGCAGTTTGCTCTCCTCTTCAATCACGCCGCCCACGTAATACGGCAGGCCGCAGTTGGCAAACGAGACGTAGGGGCCCCGTTCGAGGACGACAATCTGCGCGGTTTCATCCAACCTGCGGCAACGGGTCGCGCACGAAGCTCCGCCCGCCACACCTCCGACAATCACAATTCGTTTTGGGTTCATTGTAGTAGTTTATAATAAGTTTGCTACTTACAGCCGCAGGTGCCGCCACAGCATTTCCGGTCCTGGTTCCACGGCATCCGGGCAATCAGTATTCGCATGGGGCATAACCCCGTGGCGCCCGCCATCATGAGCCCGGCTCCAACAAACCCGGAAAGCCAGATCCAGTGCGGGTTGACAAATTCCGAAAGCAGCACGCCGATCACCACCAGCGAGCCGATCACAAGTTGGAGCTGGCGGTCCAGCGGAAGCATCGCGCTGCCACCGCGCTCAACCGGAAAGCCTGCATCCACCCACGCTTGCGTGCCACCTTCCACCACGACGGCTTCAGAAAAGCCGGCCTCGGCAAATTTTGCAGCCGCCTTGCCCGCGCGAACCCCGCTATGGCAGAGAACGTAGACCGGTTCGTGAGCCGCCCCTTTGCGGGAGGCGATCACCGTTCCGCAATCGAGATCGTCCAGCGGCGTGAGTCGCGCTTGGGGGACATGAACGCCGGCGTATTCCGCGGGAGTGCGCACGTCGATCAAATCGACCGGGGAGCCCGCATCGAGGATACTTTGAAGTTCTTGAACAGATATTCTTTTCATAGGTAAATCGGGTTTGGCTGATTTCTTATCTAGAGTTTGGACCGAAGATTTGACTTTCCTTGCGAATACGTTTTTGAAGGCTGTTGCAGACATGGCTACAAAGATCGAAGATGCCCCTGTCGGCGATTCGATAATAAACGCTCAACCCACTTTTACGCCGGGCAAGCAGCCCCGCGTTGGTAAGTATCCCGAGCTGCCGGGAAACATTGGTTTGGGTCGCTTTAGTGGCATCCACCAGTTCGGTGACGTTTTTTTCCCCCTCTTCCAGAGCGACCAGAAGCTTAAGCCGTGTCGGTTCGCTCAAGACGCGAAAACGAGCCGCGATGAGCTCAAGAGCTTCGTCGGTGAGCGGGATGGGATGACTGATTTTCGGCATATTCAAAACTGAATGTTAAGACCATATGCGCTCATGCTCATATTGTCAACGTAAAAAAAGGCAACCGGGATTTTCCCGGTTGCCCTGATTGAGTTCAAACCGCGGTTACCCCGCGGCTTCCAATTTGTATTTGGCCGGACCGACCTTCTTTATTCCGGCGATCCGCTTACCCGTCGTCACAAACCAGATATAGATGTTTTTGTAATTGGCGTTGAGCTTTGCCGAAAGATCTTTGATCGTAATCCCGGCTGGCCCTGCCTTCTTCAGCTCTTCAAGGATCTGCCCTTTTAATTCTCCGCGAATAGCCCGGGGCTTGGCCTCTTTGGCTGCTTTGCTTTTTTTGGCAGATTTCGATTTTTTAGGTGCCTTGACCGGCTTGGCAATATGCTTTGCGGCCTTGGCTTTTTTGGGAGCCTTGGCTTGCTTGGCCGATTTGGAAGGCTTGTTTAAAGCATAACGAGCTTCGCCGATTTTCTTGAGCCCGCTCATTTTTTTAACATTGGCGCTAAACCACGAATGCACATTGACCGTTTTAATCCCAATCCGGTTGGCCAACTCTTTTACAGTGGCTCCGGCTTTACCGGCGGCTTGAAGTATTTCGAGGATTTGCGCTTTTAATTCGCCGCGTCCCTTGCGCTTTCCGTTGGCTCTAAACTTAGGTTTCACCTGAATCGAAGGGAGCGCATGATCTCCATAGAGCTTCTCCTGAATTGTAGCGAGCCGCTGATCCAGGATTGAAATCTGCTCTTGCAGGGTGACGCGCTTTTCCTCAAGAATAATCATTTCCTTAAGGCTTGCGATGCGAACGGCTAGGCTTTTCATGCGGTTTTTAATATCCAAGTTTATCTATTCATCAAGCTAAAATTATAATGATAAAACTGTATGCGTAAATAGTTCAGCCGTATTGTCATCTTCCCCCACGGCAGGCTTGCAGACGAACAATTTACAATGAATAGTAAGACTCTCAATTTATGCCGACATACATTTACGAAACTGTGGAGCCCAACCCGACCCGGTTCGAGTTGAAGCAACGGATGAATGACAAAATCTTGACCCATCATCCCGAAACGGGCGTTCCGGTGCGCCGAATCATCTCCGGGGGGTATGGTATGATTCAAAAAACTGCCGCCCCGAGTGCTTCACGGGGTGGCCGCCATAGCTGCTGTGGCGGGTGCGGATGCGGCGGTCACTAGGATCGCCCCTCCGCATGCGACGTTCGCCTTTGATTCTGATTTTCCTGACGGTCTTTATTGACCTGATCGGGTTCGGAATTGTCATCCCGGTATTGCCGCTTTATGCCCGGGATTTTGGGGCAAGCGAACTTACCAATGGATGGCTGGTCGGCATTTATTCAGCCATGCAATTTCTCGCCGGTCCGCTGCTGGGCAGGCTCTCCGACCGGGTGGGGCGTCGCCCGGTATTGCTGATGAGCTTGATTGGCACGGCGGTCGGGTTCTTCATCATGGGAGCGGCTCAAACGCTGCTTTGGCTGTTCATCGCCCGGATCATTGACGGGATCAGCGGAGGCAATATTGCCACCGCGCAGGCTTATATTGCCGATATCACCGCCCCCGAAGAACGCTCGAAATCGATGGGGATGATCGGCGCGGCATTCGGCCTCGGGTTTATTTTTGGACCGGCCATTGGCGGATTGCTGACGCATTTTTCCATCAGTGCGCCGTTTTATTTTGCCGGAATCCTTGCGGCAGTGAACGCCCTGCTGGTCTGGTGGCGGTTGCCGGAAAGCCTTTCCCGGGAGCACCGGTTGAATCCTGAAAAACCGGCCTCCTTGCTCCAGGTGCTCAAGCATGGGTGGAATTTGCCGTTATTGATGGCGTGTTCGTTTTTTTCGATCACCGGCTTTTCCATGATGACCACAAATTTCGCGCTCTTTACCTCGGAACGGTTCGGATATGACGCCCGGCACACCGGTTATCTATTTGCGTTTGTGGGGATCATCGGCGTTTTGATGCAGGGGGGTATTTTGCGCCGTGTGTTGAAACATTATTCCGAAAAACAGATTGCGGCGACTGGCTGTGTCCTCCTGGCGTTGGGGCTTTTGTTGCTTCCTTTGAGCAGCGGGACCGCCACCCTGCTCTGTTTTACCGCGGTTGTCGCGATGGGCAACAGTTTCGTAATGCCAACGCTCAACGGACTCGCCTCCCAAAGCGCCGACCGCCAATGGCAAGGGCGCGTGATCGGGCTCATGCAATCGGCAGGGAGCCTGGGCCGCTGGGTGGGGCCGTTTCTCGCCGGATGGCTTCTTTCGAAGGACGCCGCGCATCCCGGCATCTATGGCCGGACGCCGTTTTGGGCCGCAGCCGCGATTCTCATCATTGCGCTCGCGTGTGCCCTGCAACTCCCCTCAAAGCCCGTAGCCTTGGAGGAATAAATATGCCTATCGCCATGGAAGACCAATTTGCCGACGTAATCGCCAAAGCCCAACGTGGCTTGCGGCTGGAGGACCGGGAATTGGCGGAACGGGCCGGTTTGACCGTGGCACAGCTCACCCGGGTCAAAGCGCAATCTTTCGACGAGCCGATCCTGCGCAAACTGGCGCTGGTGCTGGGGTTGGATGCCCAGGCGCTCGTTGATTTGCCCCACTACCGTCCGGCAGCTCTCGATGTGGAACAGCTTGCCTGCTTGACCACGGCTTACGGGGACATGTGCGTGAATGCTTACCTAATCTGGGACAAAAATTCCGACAACGCCGTTGCCTTCGACACCGGGGCGGACGGCACGCCGCTGCTTGAAAAATTGGAGCAGATCGGCAAAACTCTTCGCGCCATTTTCATTACGCACACCCACGGCGATCACATTGCGGATTTGATCCGGCTCCAAAGGCAAAGTGGCGCCACCGTCTATGTGCCGGAACGGGAACAATCCCTCCCCGGCGCGGAACCGTTCGAGCCGGGGTGCGAGTTCAGCTTTGGCGGGTTGAGGATCGAAACCCGGTCCACCTGGGGCCACAGCCGCGGCGGGGCGAGCTATGTGGTTCACGGGTTGCCGCGCCCGGTGGTGATCGTCGGCGATGCCCTTTTTGCCGGTTCGATGGGGGGCGGGGCGGTTTCCTATGCCGATGCGTTGCGGACGAATCGGCGGGAAATCATGACGCTTCCGCCGCAAACGGTGATCTGCCCCGGCCATGGGCCGCTAACCACGGTGGGAGAAGAACGAAAGCACAACCCGTTCTTCGCGTCGGCATTGAGGTAAGGGGAAAATTACAAGCGGCTTAGGCTGAATCGGCATTCCAAAGCCGCCGCAACCCAAAGGGTTGCCAGCAAATAGCCGGTGGTTGAGCGTTAGCGACACCACCGGATGAGGTGTTTGAAAGAATTCACCCCAAAGGGGGTGGCAGAGACCATCTCCTCGTTTTCTGCCACCCATTTGGGGTGAGATGCGGTTTTGCATTGAACCGGTGGTGTCGCTCCGCTCAACTACCGGCTATGGGCTTCAAACCCTTTGGGTTTGGCTCGATCTGAATGTCGATTCAGCCTAACGCACGCCGGATCGCGCCCGGAGGTCGGCGATCCACCTCCCCGTCCGGCTCTCCACTTAGGATTTGATTCGAGGAGGGCATCAGGTCATAATAATCTTTCTTTTATGCATACCATCCTGGCCAAAAAGCAGCTCAGCCCCAACGTGACGCGCCTGGACGTGCTCGCTCCGAGAATCGCGGAGATCAAGAAGCCCGGCCAATTCGTGATCCTGCGGGCCCGTGAAGGCGACGAGCGGATTCCCCTCACCATCGCAGACGCCGATCCTACCCAGGGGACCATCGCGCTGGTCATTCAGGCCGTGGGCAAATCGACCCGCGAAATTGTGGCCATGGAGGTTTGCGATGCGATCCGGGATATTTCCGGCCCCTTGGGGCACCCAACCGAGCTCATTTCGAGCGGCCGCGCCTTGTGCGTGGGGGGCGGGGTTGGAACCGCCGTGGTCCACCCGATTGCCAAAGCGCTGCATGCCCAAGGGGTCCAGGTTACGAGTGTCATCGGAGGCCGCGCCAAGGAGTGGGTCATTTTTGAAGAAGAGCTGAACCGGCTCGGTGAGGTGATCGTTTGCACCGACGACGGCAGTCACGGGCGCAAAGGTTTTGTCACCGACGCCGCCAAGGAAGTGCTCGAAGCGGGCGGCATCGATGTCGTTTACGCCGTCGGCCCCGTGCCAATGATGCGGGCCGTCGCCAACCTGACACGCCCTTTTGGCGTCCACACCATCGTCTCGCTCAACCCGGTCATGGTTGATGGGACAGGGATGTGCGGCGGGTGCCGCGTCGATGTCGGGGGTGAAACCAAGTTCGCCTGCGTGGACGGCCCCGAGTTTGACGGCCATCAAGTCGATTTCGACCTGCTTGCCGACCGGTTGCAGACCTACCGCGAATTTGAACAACGCGCCAACGCCTGTGCCGACGGGCAATGCCGCATCCGGCGTTAATTCTTACCCCATTTTTTCCTATGTCCACCATTTCAGCCAAAGAGCGGATGCAAATCGCCCGGCAGCTCATGCCCGAACAAGAAGGGCTCCAACGCAGCGGCAACTTCAAGGAAGTCAATCTCGGCTTCTCCGAACAGCTCGCTGTGCTCGAAGCCCAACGTTGTCTCCAATGCAAAGACGCCAAGTGCATTCGCGGCTGTCCCGTCCAGGTGAACATCCCCCGCTTTATCCAGTTTATCACTAACGGCGACCTGGCCGGAGCTGCCAAAAGCCTAGCGAGCGACAACGCGCTCCCCTGCATCTCGGGCCGCGTCTGTCCGCAGGAAGAACAGTGCGAAGGGTCGTGCATCCGGGGAGCCAAGGGGCAACCGGTCGCCATCGGCTATCTGGAACGGTTTGTCGCCGACTGGGCGCTCAACCAAGGCTCGGCCGCCCAGGAGGAAGCCCCCGCCCCCACCGGTAAGAAAGTCGCCGTGATCGGGGCCGGTCCCGCCGGTTTGACTGCCGCCGGGGAACTCGCCAAAAAAGGGCACGACGTCACGATCTACGAAGCGCTTCACAAACCGGGCGGCGTGCTCGTGTATGGCATCCCGGAATTCCGGCTGCCCAAAAAAATCGTCGCTGCCGAAGTGGACCGCCTCACCAAAGCCGGCGTGAAAATCGAATGCAACGTGGTCATCGGGCGCACCTACACAATCCCCGAATTGCAGGCCCAATTTGACGCCCTGTTCATCGCGAACGGAGCGGGATTGCCGGTGTTCATGAACGTCCCGGGCGAAAACTTCAAAGGAGTTTACGCGGCCAACGAATATCTGACTCGCGTGAACCTGATGGAAGCCTACGACGCGGAAAGCGCCAACACGCCCGTATTGATAGGCCAGCGCGTCGCCGTGGTCGGCGGCGGCAATGTCGCGATGGATGCCGTCCGCACCGCGAAACGCCTCGGAGCCGAGAAGGCAATGATCGTTTACCGCCGCACGAAGGAGGAGATGCCCGCGCGCGCCGAGGAAATCCACCATGCCGCGCAGGAAGGGGTTGATTTTCAACTCTTGGTCGCCCCGCTGGAAGTCGTCGGCGACGAGAAACGGTGGGTCACCGGGCTCAAATGCCAGCGCATGGAATTGGGCGAACCGGACGCCTCGGGCCGTCGCAAACCACAGCCGGTCGCGGGCTCGGAGTTCGTGCTCGACTGCGATGTGGTCGTGGTTGCCATCGGCACCAAATCCAACCCGCTCCTCACGGCCACTTGTCCCGAATTAAAGCTCAATAAATGGGGCAATATCGAAACCGACGAGAACGGCATGACCAGTCTCCCCGGCGTCTTTGCGGGTGGCGATATCGTGCGTGGCGCGGCCACAGTCATTCTGGCCATGGGCGACGGCAAGAACGCGGCCCAAGCGATTGATCGATATCTGAAAACGGCGTAAGTTGCAGTCCAATCACCCGAACCTTACCGATGCCCAACGAAACCGTCTCCTGGTCCCGTAAAAACCCATTTCCAGCCAAGCTATTGGTCAATCGGGGGCTTTCCGGCCCTTATTCCGCCAACGACACACGGCATTACGAATTGTCGCTGGCGGGCTCCGGCCTGACGTATGAGGCGGGCGACGCCGTCGGCGTGATGGAAAGCAACTGCCTCAATTTGGTGCAGGAAATCCTCGATGCCCTGCATTGCAGCGGCGACGAGTGTGTGCCCGGTGAAGGCGGTACGCAGAAGCGGCTTCGCGACGCGCTCTGGAAAGATTACGCCATCAACAAACCGTCGATGCAGTTTCTGCACGCCCTCGCCGATAAAGCGGACGACTCCTTTCTCCGTTCGCTCCTCACGCCGGAACACAAACCGGCGCTGGAACATTACCTGGAAGGGCTGCACATCGTCGATTTGCTGGAAGAACATCCTTCTGCCCGGTTCACGCCGGAGGAATTTGTCAGCCATTTGCGCAAACTCCTGCCGCGGCTCTATTCCGTGGCATCGAGCCCCAAAGTGCATCCCGAAAACGTCCACCTCACGGTCGCAACCGTCCGCTATGAAAGCAAAGGGCGGCTGCGCAAAGGGGTCGCCTCCACTTACCTGGCCGAGCGTGTGGCCGTGGGGGCGGTCGTGCCGATCTTTTTTCATGTGGCAAAGGGATTCAGGCTGCCCGAAAACGGCGATATCCCGATCATCATGGTGGGCGCGGGCACCGGGATCGCCCCTTTCCGCGCCTTTCTTCAAGAACGCATGGCCATGGGTGCCAAGGGAGGCAACTGGCTTTTCTTTGGAGATCAGCGGGAAAAAGAAGATTTTCTCTATCGGGAGGAGTTTGTAAAAATGAGGGACGACAGGTTCCTCACCCGTCTGAGCACCGCCTTTTCGCGCGATCAAGAGGAGAAGATTTACGTTCAGCATCGGATGCGGGAAAACGCGGCCGAGATCTGGAAATGGCTGGAGGAAGGAGGGCATTTTTTTGTTTGCGGCGACGCTTCACGCATGGCCAAGGATGTTCACGCCGCCCTGCGTGAGATTATCGAGATGGAAGGAGGCAAGACGCCCGAGCAGGCGGCTGAATACCTCGAAGCGATGGAGAAAACCAAACGCTATAAGCGGGACGTGTATTAGCCTATGCCTGCAATGGCATCGGCGCTTTTCCCTTCGTTCCCAATCTCCCAATCTCCAGATTGGGAATGCAGTTGTCTTTCCCTAAGCTGAATCGACATTCAAAAGCCGCCGCAACCCGGAGGGTTGCCAGCGAATAGGGCTTCAAACCCTTTGGGTTTGGCTCGATCTGAATGTCGATTCAGCCTAAGCCTGCAATGGCATCGGCGCTTTGCGAAACAGAGTTTCGAGGACACTTGCGTTCCCAAACAGAGTTTAGGAACGAGAGAAAGACCCACGTTGCCTTTTTCTTTGCGGCTTTGCGGCTTTGCTGATCGGGCCCCTGGTACTGGACAGAATTGAATGAGAGTCTGCGGGGTGTGTTTTACTGGTTTGGGTTGATTTGGAAAGCGTGAACTGGAGCGGAGGGCGTAGCCCGGAGCGGAAGTTCACGCTTGCGCGCGACCATGG
>CAIZLD010000043.1 GCA_903933715.1 uncultured Spartobacteria bacterium | reverse complement strand
CCATGGTCGCGCGCAAGCGTGAACTTCCGCTCCGGGCTACGCCCTCCGCTCCAGTTCACGCTTTCCAAATCAACCCAAACCAGTAAAACACACCCCGCAGACTCTCATTCAATTCTGTCCAGTACCAGGGGCCCGATCAGTTTGGCGGCGGCTTGGGCGGTGTCGGTGCGCTTGGCGTGGCGGCGGGCGTGGATCAGGAGGGCGATGCGGACGCGCTGGAGGTCGGCGGCGGCGGTGATCGCGCTGAGGCTCGCCAGGTGGCCCTCCCATTTGAGGACGCGGGCTGCCGTGGCCCGGGCGTATTGGTCGTCGATTTCCCAGCGTTCGCAGATTTGGCGGATCGCAAATTGCAACCGGCGCGCATCGCCCTGGTGAACGCGCAGGTTCCAGTAGAATTCGCCGCCGACAAAGACTTCGAAGTGGGCCATCACGGTTTCAAAGTCCCGGCCCGGATCGGCCTCTTTGGTGGTGTCGCGCCCCAGGCATTCGGCCAGCTCGGCGCGATACCAGGCGTCCTGCGCGGCGCGATCGCTGGGGTTGAGGTCGTTCCCAGCGGCGTGCTTGAGCCAGGCACGCTTGACCATCGGGCGGAAGAGACCTTGCTGGGAACGGGTGAAGCTCATGGCTGCTTTGGTTTGATGAATACGATCCAGTGAGTTTTTGCTGTTTTTCCGCAGCGATTTCCAAACAGCGGACGATTTGGAGTAAGCGCCAGGATTCTGGACACCGGAACATCGTGCTCATTCCACTTAAAGATCAGTGTTCCTTCAGGCTTCAGCACTCGGAAACACTCAGTAAATCCACGGCGTAGTATTGTTTTCCAGTCGCCATCAAGACGCCCGTATTTCTTCGCCTGCCAGCCGCTTTTCCCGGCGCTTAAAAGGTGAGGCGGGTCAAATACGACCAAGGCAAACCGATTATCGGGAAATGGGAGGTTGGTGAAATCCGCAACGATGTCGGGGTTTACTTCCAACTTGCGGAACCCCCCAGCGCTGGAGCTGTCAGGAAGCGCGTGAGATTCGCTGCGATTGTCAACAAAGACAGCCCGTGTGTCGGCGGGGTGGAACCAAAACATTCGAGATCCACAGCATACATCCAGAACAGGTTGATTCATGGCTTTAGTCCAGGTTGATGTCTTGGTGGTCGCCGAACGCCCAGGCGAAGGCGGTCAGGGCGATCAGGCAGCCGAGGATGAGGGCGGGTTCGCTCATTGACGGATGGAGGTTTGGCGGCGGGTTTCGTCGAGGGCTCGGCGGGCAAAGGCTTCGCAGCAATGCTCCCAGCCCCGGTTGTAGGCGGTCACCGCCACCATGACGGTGGCGATGATCCAGGCCGTGGTGAAACAGAGCAGGCCCGCGTTGGCGGTGAGGAAGTCGAGGAAGGTTTTCATTGGAGGCCGAGTTCTTCTTTTGCGTTGGGAGTTTTTTCGGAAAGGCGGAGCTGCTTCTTGTTCTTCCGACCGTCGATAATCTTTGCGGATTGAGGCAGGATTTTCATTTCCATCTCCAACTCGTATTTCTCCTCAATCTCGTAAATGTATTGGTATTCCCCGTTGCTTTCGACGAAGCGGGAATCGATCAAGATGCCTTTTGAAAGCGCCTTCATTGCCGCCATCGCCAATGATTCACTGGGCAGCAAGATTTCCCAGTGGCCGATTTTTAAGATCGTGTTCATTTTGCAACACCTTTTTCCAATTTGCGCAGGCGGCGTTCGATTGCTGTGCGCACGGTTTTTTGCAGGTCATCCCGATTTAAGGCTGCCCGGCATTTTGCAGCGTCGAAGTTTTTGGCGACATGGAGCCGATCCTCCACGGTGCCCCATTCGCCACCGCTGCTTGCGCGGAATGGGTTTTCGGCGGCAGGCACCTCGGGAACGATTGCCACTCCGGGAGGTTCGGGGAGGCGCATCCAGTGGGTGGGTGGGTAATACTCCAAACAGGGTAGGCAATCTGCGTCGAACCCGCTTAGGAGTCCCTCATTTTCACCGTTCCATTCCCCGTCGATGAGTGCGCCCATCCGAACGGGATCACTCCAGTCATCCAGATTGCAGACCAGCACGGTCTCGGAATCGTCGGGCAATTCCTGCGCGACGGGAATCCAGCGATAAGTGCCTTCGAGTGTTGTTTTCTGGCTCATGCTGCCACCCCCGTTCCTTCGGTGGAGATGCGCTGGTCGGCGGCGGCATCCCGCTTGGGCTCGACAAAGAAGGTTTCGACCTGGTCCACCCAGAGGCCGCGCTGGGCCAGGCTGCCTTCGTCGAGGTCGGTTTTGAGCTTGTCTTTGTCTACGGTGACTTTGTGCACGATGTATTGCACGTCGCCGATGCTGCGCAGGGTTTCGATGACGCGATCCCAGTTCCATTTCTTGTTGAGGAGTTTGAGCGTCGGGTTGCCCAGGCGAAAGCCGTAGGTCGTGAGCGCGGTGGCGGCGCTCTTGAGCTTGCCAAAGAGGGTCTCGCGGTGGGTAAGGGCGTAACGCTCGGCGCGAAGCAACGCGGCGTTCATCCGGTCGTTGATGGCGTTGATTTGTGGGTCGAACTCGTCGCGGATTTTCAGGAGTTCCTGGTCCCGGTCGAGGACGAGGGCGTCGCGCAGGAGTTGGTCGTTGGCGATGCCGTCGAGGACGGTGTTGAATTCGGTGGCCGAGGCGATGTCGGCGGCGGGTTTGAGTCGGGTGGATTTAGGAGCCATGGGATGGCCGAGGCTTCCATGGCAGGGGTGGAGCTAAGCCAGGCGTGCAGCGCTTCGGCAACCTCGCGGGAGGCGGCATAAAGCCGGGTGCCTTCGAGGATCGAGGTGAGGCGGTCGCGCTCGGCGACCAGGGCCACCAAGGCGGGATCGGTGGTGGGAGGGGCGGTGGGTGTTTTCATGGGTTGTTTTGGATTGGGCTAACGGAAAGTCAGTTGCAGGGCGGCGATCAGCTTCTTGCGGCCCACGGCGCTCATCCGGGCGGCCACGTCGATAAAGGCGGCAACGAAGTCGTCGGGATCGCTCTTGGCAGTGCGGGCGAGATGAACCACGATGCTGCGGCGGGTGATGCGCAGGCTCTCGCGGGTGCCGAAAGCGGAATCGCCAAATGCCTCAAGTCTCCCTTGCTCCACCAGCTCGCGGACAAAGTCCTCCCCCCTCGCCAAGCACTGGGCGGCCTCGGCGGTGGTGAGCTTTTGCTTGGTCTGAAAAGGGATCAGCCAATCAAAGCGCATCTGGGCCGATTCGATCTCGGCTTGGCTGGCGCGGAAGGCTTTGGCGGCGGGTGTGGGCATGGGTGGGTTTAGGCGTTGCGGCGGGCGCGGGGGTTGGTAGGCTTGGGGGATGAATGATTGCTGCCCTCCCCGCTGGAATGATCTGGGTTGTTTTTTACAGGAGCTGCTTGCGGATCTCTTTCGTCACAACCCGCCACGGCATCACTACGACGCTCCGGCTCTGACTTGGGAGGCTCTGACACTGCATTGCTTTGCAGAGGAGCTTCGCTTGCGTGATAGGGTGGATGAAGCTGCCCGCCGTGCATCAGCCTGTGGCAGCGCTCCAAAGTCGATTTCAGTCTCGGAGAGGCACTATCTGGCGCTCCGAATTCACTGCGCGATGGACTTCCTTGGGATGGCGTTTCCTCCTCAGTCGGAATGCTCCCCGTTTGG
>CAIZLD010000042.1 GCA_903933715.1 uncultured Spartobacteria bacterium | reverse complement strand
TCACGAGATTTGCACGCCATCCACTTCGGCTTTTTGCGCCATTTTGCGTCAATTTTTGGGTCAATATTCACCAATATTGCCCAAAAAATTGGCGAAAAATGGCATCAAAAATCCTTTGTGCCTGTCATGCGACTCTCGTGACGACACTACCTAAGCTGAATCGACATTCAAAAGCCTCCGCAACCCGGAGGGTTGCCAGCGAATAGCCGGTGGTTGAGCGTTAGCGACACCACCGGATGAGGCGTTGGAAAGAATTCACCCCAAAGGGGTGGTAGAAAACAAGGCGAGACTCTCTGCCACCCCTTTGGGGTGAGGCGCCTTTTGCATTGAACCGGTGGTGTCGCTAACGCTCAACCACCGGCTATGGGCTTCAAACCCTTTGGGTTTGGCTCGATCCGAATTGTCGATTCAGTTTAAGGCCCGCCACGGCCAGAGCGGGCTCTCCTTCCGGTTAAACCATTGGAGACCCCCGTTTATTTTACCGTGATGGCCAGCGTATCCAGTTTGGAGCCGAACCTGCTCGTTCTAGGGGGGGAAATCGACCTGCACGAATCCCCCCAGGTCAAGCAAGGGATCGACCAGTTGCTGAAACATCGCCCGCCGCGCGTCTATATCGACCTTTCGCGGGTGACCTATATCGACAGTTCCGGCCTGGCCACGTTGATCGAGGCGATGCAGCAGATCAACGCCTACGGGGGACACCTCGCCCTTTTTGGAATTCATGATACCGTGGCGGCGATTTTCCATATTGCCCAACTCGATCAGGTCTTCCGCATTTTCCCCGACCAAGTCGCCGCCCGGGAGGCGCTGGAAGGGCGCTGACAGGCAGGCGCATCGAACACTCCCGTGGGCGATAGGTGGATCGATCACTCCGTGAGCGATCCGGGATGGCGCGTGGATGCGAAAAATGGCCGGCGCACTCCCATCGCGCTCGGAGATCGCGATCCACCTGAGCGGTTTGCGCTCTTCATATCCCCACTGCATTTTCCGGTTTGTTCCCCGCCGCCAAACCGTTATGGTGGCGGGATGCTCGACATCAGGCTCATCCGCGAAAACCCCGACTACGTCCGCGAACGGCTCGCCACGCGCGGAGGCGATGCCCACCTTAAAATCGACGAGATTCTCGAATGCGACCGGCAACGCCGGGAGCTGGAAACCCGTCTCCAGGCGCTCAACGGCGACCGCAAACGTCTCAGCAAAGAGATCGGCGGCAAACGCGCCAAGGGGGAACCGACCGGGGAGATCGAGGAGCAAGTGCGCGGGATCGGCATGGAAATTTCCAGCCTGAACGAGCAAACCGCCCAGGCCGACGCGACCCAGCGCGATTTGCTGCTCCAACTGCCCAATCTGCCCCATGACGAGAACCCGATCGGCAAAGATGCCGCCGACAACCCGGAAGTCCGGCAATGGGGTCAGAAGCCGAGCTACGATTTTTCTTTGGCCGATCACGTGACGCTGGGAGCCAAACTGGGCCTTTTTGACCCGGAACGCGCCTCCAAAATCAGCGGCAGCGGCTTTGTCTGTTTCACCGGCCAGGGGGCGCGGCTGGAACGGGCGCTCATCAATTTCTGCCTCGACCTCCACACCCGCCAGCACGATTACCTGGAAGTCAGCCCGCCGTTCCTCATCCGCCGCGACGCGATGGTCGGCACCGGCCAGCTCCCGAAATTTGAGGACGACATGTATGGGCTTGAAAACGGGGAAGTGTTCCTCGCGCCGACCGCCGAGGTTCCCGTCACCAATTTGCATCGGGAGGAAATTCTCGCGCTCTCCGAACTGCCCAAGCGGTTCGTCGCCTACACCCCGTGCTTCCGGCGCGAGGCCGGTTCCGCGGGCCGCGAAACCCGCGGCATCATCCGGGTCCACCAATTTGATAAAGTGGAGCTGGTCAAGCTCGCCACCCCGGAGACCTCGTGGGACGAACTCGAAAAACTGACCGCCAACGCCGAGCGCGTTCTGCAAATGCTGGGGCTGCACTACCGGGTGATTGAGCTTTGCACCGGCGACATGGGGTTCGGCTCGGCCAAGACCTACGATATCGAAGTCTGGGCGCCCGGCCAGAACGCCTACCTTGAAGTTTCGAGCTGCTCCAACTACACCGATTTCCAGGCTCGCCGGATGAACCTCAAATTCAAGGACGCCGAAGGCAAAAACCGGTTCTGTCACACGCTCAACGGTTCGGGAACGGCGATGCCGCGCCTGTTCGTGGCGCTGGTCGAGACCTGGCAGCAAGCCGACGGGAGCATCCAAATCCCCGAAGCGTTGCAGCCCTACTTCGGCGCGGCGGAAATTCGCTGATTTATTCTCACGCAAAGACGCAAAGAAGCAAAGAAGATGAAACCCGCCGAGCTTAAATTAGAACTCGGCGGGCTTTCCGTTCTCGTTCCCAATCTCCTGATTGGGAACGCCCTTGTCTGCGAGGCTCCAGCCTCGTGAAGCGTGGTCTTAAAATGAAAAATTCGAACTCTGCCTCCCGCCTTGGATGCGCCAAACGCCTTTCCACGGTTTGCGAAGCTGGAGCTTCGGGGACATCGCCCGTTCCCAATCGGGAGATTGGGAACGAGAAGATTGCCGGGCTGAATCTGGAACTCGGCGGGCTTTCCCGCACGGCTCGCTACCTGATCGCCGTCTCCGGCGGGCGCGATTCGGTGGCGTTATTGCACGCGCTGGTTGAAGCCGGGTTCCGTCGCCTTGTCGTCTGCCATTTAAACCACGGTTTACGCGGACGCGCCGCCGCTGCCGATGCCCGGTTTGTCACCGCGCTGGCCGCCAAGCTGGGGTTGGGATGCATTACGGAAAAGGTCGATGTCGCCCAATGGGCCAAAAAACAGGGGCTTTCGCTGGAGACGGCGGCCCGCCAAGTGCGCTACGATTTCTTCGCCCGCATTGCCCGCCGGGTCCGCTGCCGCGCCGTTTTTTTGGCCCACCACGCCGACGATCAAGCCGAGACGTTTCTTTTCAACCTGTTCCGGGGAGCGGGCCGCTCCGGATTGGGGGGGATGAGCCGGGATTCCGTGCGGACGGTCGCGGGGGTTCGCCTGCGATTGCTGCGCCCGATGCTGGGCGTCTGGCGCAAGGAGATCGACACTTACCTGCACAGCCGCAAACTCCGGTTCCGGGAGGACGAAAGCAACGCCAGCGCGGAATTCACGCGCAACCGGGTCCGGCACGATTTGCTACCCGCTCTGGAACGGGTGTTCGGGCGCGACGTGAAAAAATCGCTCTGGCGCACGGCGCTCATTTTGCGCGATGAGGAAGCCTGGCTCGCCGCCCTCTCGGGCGAAGCGGAAACCGGCGTGCAACTGGCCGTGCCGGAGCTGCGCTCCCAGCCGCCGGCCCAACAACGCCGCCGCATCCTCGCCTGGCTCCGTCGTAACGCCGTTCCCGATTGCGGGTTTGAGCAAGTGGAAACCGTCCGTTCGATGTTGGAGCGGGGCGGTCCCGCCAAAGTCAATCTGCCCGGAAACCGGCACGCCCGACGCCGCGAAAAGCGCCTGTTCCTGGAATAATATTTTCCAGCCGGACCGATGCGGGCGGACGGCTCGCAACTTCATTCTTCGTGCTTCTCTCGCAACCCGGTATCGGCTTTGATGGGGAAACATGAAGATCGTTCGCTTTCTCGATTTCCAAGGCGCGGTGCATTACGCATCGCAACAGGCCGACGGCGCTTACGAATTGCTCTCCGGCGGTTTGTTCAATCTCCAGCCGACCGGTAAACCGGCCGGGATCACGAAACTCCTCGCGCCGGTGGAACCGTCCGCTTTTTGGTGCATCGGCCTTAACTACCGCCGCCATGCGGAGGAAACCAAGGCGCAAATCCCCGAATACCCGGTGCTCTTTTTCAAAGGTCCCAACGCGCTCCAGCATCCGGGCGAGCCGATCGCCCTCCCCCGCCATCTCCCCAGCGATAGCGTCGATTTCGAATGCGAGCTGGCCGTCGTCATCGGCAGGAAATGCAAAAACGTCTGCCGCGCCAACGCGCTCGACTACGTGCTGGGCTACACCTGCGCCAACGACGTGAGCGCGCGGGATTGGCAAATCCGGAAAGGCGGGAGCCAATGGTGCAGGGGCAAGACGTTCGACACGTTTGCCCCGCTCGGGCCGTGCCTGGTAACGCGTGACGAAATCGCCGACCCAAACCAGCTCGGCATCCGCACGATCCTCAACGGCGAAACGATGCAGGACTGGAACACGAACGACATGATCTTCGATATCCCGACGCTGATCGAATTTTTGAGCGGCAGCACGACCCTCCTCCCCGGCACGGTGATCCTCACCGGCACGCCGCACGGGGTCGGGATGGCCCGCCGTCCGCGGGTTTATTTGAAGCCCGGCGACTCGGTGACCGTGGAGATCGACGGCATCGGCGCGCTGACCAACCCGGTGGTCGAAGAGGTGTGAGCCGCAAAAAGAAGGAGCCGCAAAAAGGCACAAAACGCGCAAAATTTAAGATGGCTGGCTTATCCGAAATCGTCTGCGAAGCGATCGATCCCCCTCGGAACGCTAGGTGGATCGCGACCTCCGGGCGCGATTGGGAAACCCGCCATCTCTCTTTTTTCGCGCCTCTTGCGCTTTTTTGCGGTTAAATAAATGATGACCTTTGCCGAGATCGACTGGAATTGCTGGACGCCGCAGGAGCGGAGCGTCCTCTGCTTTATTTTCCGGGAAAGCGAGGTACTGCTTATTTTAAAAAAACGGGGGCTCGGTAACGGGAAGATCAACGCCCCGGGCGGCAAGATCGAGCCGGGCGAATCGCCGGTTCAAGCCGCCATCCGGGAGACGCAGGAGGAGGTCGGGCTCACCCCGCACGATCCCCGCTACTCGGGCGAGCTTTTTTTTGAGTTCACCGACGGCTTTCGCATCCATTGCACCGTTTTTCGGGCGGAAGGGTGTGACGGGACGGCGGTGGAAACCGGTGAAGCGGTGCCGATCTGGACGCCGCTCGACGCCATCCCTTACGAGGCGATGTGGGCCGACGATCTGCTTTGGATGCCGCTCCTTTTGGAACGGCGGCCATTCCGGGGCTATTTTGTTTTTGAAGGGGATACGATGCTCGGCCAACGAATCGAATTGCTGCCATGAACCGGCTCCCTGCACCCGATAACGAGTTTTCCTGCGAGACGGCCGTGCGCATGCAACGGCGCGTACTCGTCGCCGGATGCGGCTACCTGGGAACCGCCGTGGCGCGGCTGTTCCACGCGCAAGGCTGGGAGGTCGTGGCGATCACCCGGACGCAAGCCTCAGCCGAAGCGTTGGGGATCGAGCCGTTCCGCGTGATTGCCTGCGATCTGGCAGAGGCGGACGCTTTGATAAAGCTGGGCCGCTTCGACGCGGTGATCCATTGTGCCAGTTCGAGCCGGGGCGGAGCCGACGCTTACCGCCGGGTTTACCTGGAGGGAGCCCGGCATTTGATCGCGGCCTTCCCCGCCGCGAGGTTGGTCTTTTGCGGCAGCACGTCGGTCTACGCGCAGGAGGACGGGGCGACCGTCAACGAGGAAAGCCCGGCGGAACCGGCGCGTGAGACCGGCCAGATTTTGCGAGCCGCCGAGGGATTGATCTTGGCCGCGGGGGGGACGGTGGCGCGGCTGGGCGGCATCTACGGGCCGGAACGTTGGGCGTTGCGGGATAAACTCGTCGAGGGCCGGGCGGTGATTGAGGGGGATGGTTCTCGTTTCGTTAACGCCATTCACCGGGCCGATGCCGCTTCGGCGATCCGGTTCCTGCTCACGCAGCCGCCCGGCATCTACAACGTCGTCGATGACACGCCGACTTCACAGCGGGAGGTCTACGCGGTTCTGGCCGGGCATTTCCATTCTCCGCTCCCCCCGTTCGCTCCGCCCCATCTCGAACGCAAACGCGGCTGGACCCACAAGGCGGTGAGCAACGCCAAACTGCGCGCGCTCGGCTGGGTGCCGATCTACCCGTCGTTCCGGGACGCGCTCCCCTCCGATAAAGAGTAGCCGCAAAAAGGCGCAGGAGGCGCTAGACAGAGGATAAATGGTGGCGCATCCCCCATCGCGCCCGGAGCAAGGTCGCGATCCACCCGGAATTGTGCATTGCGCCTCGAGAACTGCCCGGCGATAATTGACACCATGCCTTCCCTGGCCCAATCCATTGCCGAAGAAATCGCCCGCACCGGCCCGATGCCGTTCCGGCGTTTTATGGAACGGGCGCTCTATGATCCCGCCCACGGTTATTACGCTTCGGGCCGGGCTGCCATTGGCGGCGAGGGCGATTTTATGACGAGTGTGAGCGTCGGCCCGCTTTTCGGACGCTTGCTGGCGACGCAATTTGAAGAGATCTGGGAGCGGCTTGACCGCCCAACCCGGTTCGACTTGGTGGAACAAGGGGCCAACCGGGGAGAGTTCGCCCACGATGTCTTGAGCGCGGCGCAATCGTCTCCCGCGTTTTTCGCGGCGTTGCACTATCTTATTATTGAGCCGTTTGCCGTGAACCGGGAACGGCAGGAAGCGCGGCTGGAGCCATTTGCGGGCAAAGTGACTTGGCATGATGCTCTGGATGCGCTCCCCCGGTTCACCGGCGTCCATTTTTCCAACGAACTCGTGGACGCCTTCCCGGTTCACCGGGTCGTTTACCGGAACGGCAAATGGTGGGAACAATACGTGGCGCAGGGGGCAAACGGCTCTTTTGTGTGGAGCGACGGCCCGATTTCCAACCCGCAACTGACGCCGTTTTTCGCGCATTTGCCTGGAATCGAGGGCTACCAGACCGAGGTCAACCGGGAAGCCCCCGTTTGGATGGCCGCGCTCGCGGCAAAACTGGAGCGGGGCTACGTGCTGGTCGCGGATTACGGTTTTTCGCGGGACGACTATTACCTGCCGGACCGGCGGGAGGGGACGCTCGCCGCTTACCGGCAACACCGGGTTTGCGAAAATCCGCTGGCCGATCCGGGCGGGCAAGACCTCACTGCGCATGTCGATTTCACCACGCTCGCCCAAGCGGCGCAAACCGCCGGGCTAAAGCTGGCCGGGTTCACCGATCAGCATCATTTTCTCGTGGCGCTGGGGCGATCGATCTTCCCGGACATCACGAGCCCCGGGCAGCTCACCCCGGAACGCCAGAAACAACAACGCGCCTTTGCCACATTGATGCACCCGACACTGATGGGCCGGGGATTCCAGTTCCTCGCGCTGGCAAAAGGAGTCCCGGCGGCGTTGCGGGGCTTCGAGCTGGCCGCCGAGCCGCACCGGAGCCTGGGGTTGGAAATTTCCCCTGCTCCTGTCGAGAATTAAAATCGGAACGGTTTACCCCTCCTCCTGTTGTGTAACCCTCTCGTTTTGTGCTGCTTGCGAGCCAAACAAAGCCGGTTTGCGCATCCGGCCGAATCGAGAGATATTGTAAACTTTACTCTAATCCGTTGACTATGAGCCGCTCTGCCTCCATATTCCCGGCCTTTTTGAACGAGAAGCCCACGAGTACAGATATGGATCACATCCGCAACATCGCCATTATCGCCCACGTTGATCATGGCAAGACCACCCTGGTGGACCAGCTGCTCAAGCAGTCGGGCACCTTCCGCGCCAATCAAGCCATCTCGCAGGAGGTGCGCATCATGGATTCCATGGACCTCGAAAGGGAAAAAGGCATCACCATCCGGGCGAAGAACGCCGCTTATAAGTGGCACAACTACCATGTGAACATCGTCGACACTCCCGGGCACGCCGACTTCGGCGGAGAGGTCGAACGCATCATGAAGATGGTGGACGGGGTCTTGCTCGTTGTGGACGCCCATGACGGCCCCCAGGCGCAAACCAAATTTGTGTTGAAAAAAGCGCTTCAGAACGGAGCCAAGCCGATCGTTGTCATCAACAAGATCGACCGCGAAAACGCCCGTCCCCATAAAGTGCTCGATATGGTGTTTGAGCTGTTCCTGGAGCTTCACGCCACCGACAAGCAGCTCGATTTCCCGGTCGTCTACGCCAGCGCACGCGACGGCTATGCGATGAACGAGGTCGGTGAAAAATCCGACAACATGCAGCCGCTCTTTGAGGCGATCGTCAAGCACATCCCGCCGCCCGCAACTTCCAATGTCTCCTATTTCCAGATGATCGCCTCTAATCTGGATTACTCCGATTACCTGGGCCGGATCGCCTACGGGCGCATCGTCAGCGGACGGGTGAACGTCGGCGATTCGATCGTCTGCATCCACCAGGACGGACGGCGCGAACGCTCCAACGTCACCGCCCTCTTCAGCCATGAAGGGCTGCAAAAAGTCGAAATCAAACACGCCAGCGCGGGCGACATCATCGGCCTCTGCGGGTTTGAGGAAATTTACATTGGCGAGACCCTCACCGATACCGAAGAACGCCTCCCGCTGCCTTTCGTGGACATCGATCCGCCCACGATCACCATGCAGATCTGCATTAACGACGGCCCCCTGGCCGGACGCGAAGGCAAACTGCTCACCGCCCGGCAGGTCCGCGAGCGGCTCGTGCGCGAAACCCGCACCAACGTCTCGATCATTTTCAGCGATACCGATACGGCCGGGCACTTTGAAGTCCAGGCCCGTGGCGAAATGCAAATCGCCATCCTGGTGGAGCAAATGCGCCGCGAAGGATTTGAAGTGCTCGTCTCCCGGCCGGAAGTCATCTTCCAACGCGATGAAGCGGGCACCCTGCTCGAACCGATCGAGACCGTTTACGTCGATGTGCCCAACGAAAACCTGGGTGACATTCTCCAAAGTCTCGCGGGCCGCAAAGCCGACATCATCAACATGAACCACCAGGCCACGAGCGTTACCGTCGAGGCGGAAGTCCCCACGCGCGGCTTGATCGGCTTCGAAACCGATCTGGTCAACTGCACCAAGGGCCACGGCATCATGTCCCACCTGTTCAAGGAATACGCCCCCCACAAGGGTGAAATCCCGACCCGTTACAACGGCGTGCTCGTCTCGATGGAAGGCGGCATCTCGACGGCCTACGCGCTGGAAACCATCCAGGAACGCGGACGGCTCTTCATCGGGCCGCAGATCGATATTTACGAAGGGATGATCATCGGCGAAAACGCCCGCCCCGACGACATGCCGGTCAACCCGTGCCGGGCCAAGAAGCTCAACAACATGCGCTCCACCGGCGATGGCAAAGGGATCGCACTCGCGCCGCCGTTAACCATGACTCTCGAACGCTCGCTCGAATATATCGCCCCGGACGAATACGTCGAGGCGACCCCCAAGAGCCTTCGCCTGCGCAAGAAGATCCTCGACGCCAACGCCCGCAAGCGGGCGAAGGACAAGGTGACCGCTTAAGCAGCAAATCAATTCAAGACGGCGCTCCAACCAGGGAGCGCCGTTTTTTTGTACCTGCGCAAACTCAATATTTGACGTTCAGCGTGGAAGCCGGGAAGTCGTCGGTGCGGAAGGGAGAGGCCGGGAAACCGGCTTTATTGTAGAGATTGCAAGTCGGATTGCCCGACCATCCGTAGCGGACGGCCACGGGCGCGGGCACGTTGCTGTTCCACACGAGCACGGTGTTGCCCTCGATTTTGGCGTCAGCCCAGACCCATTTTTTATCTTCGCCGCAGATCGCAAACCCTTCCAGTTCGCTTTGCGGGCTGTTGCGGACCATCGGCGCGGTTTCGTTTTGCAACGATCTCATCACATAAGTGGCCGGAACCGGATGCGCGACTAAACCGCCTTCGACTGAGGCAAAGTTCAGGCGGGCCTTACCGTTCTCGATTTTCACCAATTGGTAGACGGGGCCGGAAAACGGGATCGCTTTGCCGTAGTCGTTTGCGAGAGCAATGGCGGCCAGCCGATCCCCCACGTCTTGCTTGTTGCGGGGGTGGATGTCGGCCGCCTCGCCGATGTCGATCAACACAGCCTGGCCGGTCTGGGGCAGCTTCAGCGCTTCAGCTTGCGCTTCCCTCAATTCCGCCCAAGCCGCTTCGCCAGGCTGGTTATTTTTGCCGCCGAAGTTCGCCAATTGACAGAAATAGAATGGGAAATCGCCCTGCTTCCATCGCGCGCGCCAATCCTGAATCATGAGCGGAAATGCGGTGCGGTATTGCCAGGCGCGCACGGCATTGGATTCCCCCTGATACCAGATGGCTCCCCGGATGGAATACGCAAGCAGCGGACTGATCATGCCGTTAAAGAGGGAACTGGGGAGGAATTGCTGGAGCATGCGGGCGGGAAGCGTTTGCGGCGCAGCAGCAGCCAATTTTTCCGGGGTCAGGGCGGGGAATTCCAGCTCGGCCTTGGCCAGCCATTCTCCGCCGATCCACAACGAGCCGGCGCGAAGGCTGCCACCGTTGGTGAATTTCGGCGTGGATACCGGGGCGTAGATGCGAACCGCGATAACGGCTTTGCCTTCCCTGACCAACTCCGCGGGAATCGTGCAATTGCGTCCCGCATTCTGCTCCGGGAAATCTTTGACCGTAGTGGCTTTGATGAACTGGCCGTTCCAGTAGATCGACTCGAACCCTTCCATGGAGCCAAGGCTCAAATTCAGCGGCGCGTTGGCCTGTTTTGCATCGATCGGGATCTCCTTGCGCAGCCAGATCACCCCATTGGCCGGAAGCCCTTGGGCGGCTACGGGACCGGGAAGCTGGATTTTGACCCAGCCATCGGCAGCGATGCCAGTCCCGGCGTAGGCGGGGGCATCCGCGCTCGGTTTATCTTCGCGGGCGTTATCCGCAAGCCACCGACCGAACGCGGCCGCACAGGCGGCTTTTGTTTGAGGATAGGCGTTGAACTCCGCAATTTGCCGGTCGCTGGATTGTTTTAAATCGGGAATCGTGGCGAGCGCCCCCTGGCTCGTCCAGGCTTCCACCGGGGTGCCGCCCCAGTTGGAATGGAGAATGCCGACCGGCGTTTGCAGTTCTTTTTGCAGCTTCTTGCCGAAGAAATAGCCGACCGCGGTGAACTTCCCGGTCGCATCGGGTCCGGCAACGATCCACTCGCCCCTGCACTGGTCGAGCGGCTCGAAAGAGACTGCTTTCCAAACGCTGAACTGGCGCAACATCGGGTTGGCCGAACCCGCGATTTCCTGGTCAGCGCCGATGGCGTCTCCCCGGCCTTTCATCGGAAATTCCATATTGGATTGCCCGGAGGCGACCCAGACTTCTCCCACGACGACATCGGCGATGGCGATCCGGTTTTTCCCCTGCACAATCATTTCGAACGGACCCTGCTTGCTCTCGCTCAGGTTCAGTTCCACGGCCCATTTGCCGTCCGGCCCGGCGGTGGCCTTGCCGGTCGCCAAGTCGAGAGCCACGGAGACCTGCTCGCCTGGATCAGCCTTGCCCCAGACGCGAGCCTTTGCGCTCTTTTGCAAAACCATGTGGTTGGAAATGATCGCGGGCAAACTGACGTTGGCCCATGCGGGAAAGGCCGTCAATGCAAGGAGAAGGAGAAAAGGCAGCTTCATAATTGGGGAGGTCGGGTGTTTTTTAAATTCGTCCATCCGCAAGGGGAGGGAGTTTTTCAAAAAAGGCAGAGTCAATCGTGCGTCGAATGAGTTCAAGGCCAAAAACAGAAAAAGCCATATCGAAAATTTACTCATTGAGCGGGGGCAATTCCGGGCACAGAATAAGGGCGAATCCCACCTCGCCCCATGGATATCGTCACTCAACTCGCTGTTTTCCTCGCCAACAAGCCCGGCACTCTCGGAGAAGTTTGCGACGCGCTGGCCCGGGCCAATATCAACATCTACGCGCTGACGATCTCCGACAGCGTCGATCACGCCGTGGTCCGCATGGTCGTGAGCGACACCCGGCGCGCCCTTCACCTTTTTGAAGAACGCGGGGTGCTGGTGGTGGAAAACGAGGTGATCATGGTGGACAACACCAACAAGCCGGGCGGGCTGGCGAAGCTCGCCGCCAAGTTGGCCGACCACAAGATCAATATCGAATACGCCTACCTGGCCACGAGCCCCAGTTCCAAGAAAGGGCTGCTCATTTTGCGAGTCAATAATGTCAAAAAAGCGCTGCAAATCCTCACCGCCACCAACCTTGTCCCGCCCCTCCCGTAATCTGCGATATGACCCCGCTGAAAGTCTGGCTTGGTGAACCTTACCCCCTCGGCGCAACCTGGCGCGGCAACGGCGTCAACTTCGCCCTCTATTCCGAGAACGCCACCGGGGTCGATCTCTGCCTCTTTGACAGCCCGGATGCCCCCCACGAGCAGATCCGCATCCGGATGACCGAACAGACCGATCAGGTCTGGCACGTCTTTTTGCCTGAAATCCGGCCCGGCCAGCTTTACGGCTACCGGGTTTACGGCCCGTACGAGCCGGCCCGGGGAGCGCGGTTCAACTCCTCCAAATTGCTGATCGACCCGTACGCCAAGGCCATCGCGGGGCAGGTCAACTGGGGGGACGAGATGCTCGGCTACGACGGCCACTCGCCCGAGCTCGACCTTTCCCGCGATTACCGCGACGACGCCTGGGGAGTGCCCAAATCGGTGGTGATTGATCCGGCGTTCGACTGGGGACAAGATTCGGCTCCGCGCACGCCCCTTCACGAGTCGGTGATTTACGAGGTTCACGTCAAAGGGTTCACCAAGTTGTGCGAGGCGTTGCCGGAGGAAATCCGGGGGACTTATGCCGGACTCGGCAGCCCGGTGGTGGTCGATTACCTCAAGAAATTAGGGGTCACGGCGGTGGAACTTTTGCCCGTCCACCAGCACGTCGATGACAAAGTGCTGGCCGACCGGGGTCTCGTCAATTACTGGGGCTACAACACGATCGGCTACTTCGCACCGGAAGCAAAATACGCGGCGGAAGGGGTCGCGGGCGAGCAGGTCGGAGAGTTCAAATCGATGGTGAAGGCGCTGCATGCCGCCGGGATCGAAGTGATCCTGGACGTCGTCTATAACCACACCGCAGAGGGGAATCAGTTGGGGCCGACCCTCGCCTTCCGGGGCATCGACAACGTCTCCTATTACCGGCTCGCCCCCGGCACCCCGCGCCTTTACACCGACTACACCGGCTGCGGCAACACGCTCAACGTGATGCACCCGCGCGTTCTCCAGCTCATCATGGACTCGCTGCGCTACTGGGTCACCGAGATGCACGTGGACGGCTTCCGCTTCGACCTCGCCTCCACGCTTGCCCGCGAGGAGCACAGCGTCAGCAAACTCTCCGGCTTTTTCGACATCATCCACCAGGACCCGATCCTCTCCCGGGTCAAGCTCATCGCCGAGCCGTGGGACGTCGGGGAAGGCGGCTACCAAGTGGGGAATTTCCCCGTCCTCTGGGCCGAGTGGAACGGCAAATACCGCGACGCGTTGCGCCGTTACTGGAAAGGGGACGAAGGGCACGTCCGGGAGATCGCCCATCGGCTCGCGGGGAGCCCGGATCTGTATCAATCGACCGGAAAACGGCCCTACGCCAGCATCAACTTCGTCACCTCCCACGACGGTTTTACGCTGGCCGACCTCGTCTCCTACAACGAGAAACACAATCTGGCCAATGGCGAAAACAACCGGGACGGCGATAACCACAACTGCTCCTGGAACTGCGGCGTCGAAGGGCCGACCTCTGATCCGGCGATCAACGCCCTGCGCGCCCGTCAGCGCCGCAATTTTCTCGCCACGCTGTTTCTAAGCCAGGGGGTGCCGATGCTTACCGCAGGCGACGAGTTTGGCCGCACGCAAAACGGCAACAACAACGCCTACTGCCAGGATAACGAATTGAGCTGGCTGACGTGGAAACGCGATCCTGAGGCGCAACGCCTTGAGGAGTTCACTTCCCGCCTCGTCCGCTTGCGCAACGAGCACCCGATCTTCCGGCGGCCCAAGTTCTTCCAAGGCCGCAAGATTCGCGGTTCCGAGATCAAAGACATCATGTGGTTCACGCCGGCGGGCCGCGAGATGAGCGACGAGGAATGGCGCTACGATTACATCCGCTGCCTGGCGATGCTCTTGAGCGGCGACACGATGGACGTGCGCGACGCCCACGGCGAGGTGATCCATGACGACACGTTCCTGCTGCTGCTCAACGCCCATTACGAATCGGTGAAATTCACCCTGCCGGGCCGCCGCGACGTTCAATGGGAGCTGATCCTGGACACGCGCGCCGACACCGGGTGCATCGAGTCCGGGCCTGTCGTAAAAGCGGGTGCCGCGCTCGAATTGATCGACCGCTCCATCTGCCTGTTGCGGCTGCACACCGGCTCGCAATCCAACGCCCGCAGCGAATCGGGCAACGGGAAGAAAAAATAGCCGCCTGAAACCCGAAATAGCGCGCGGAACGGAAAAATAATTAGTGGGCTGTCACACGTTAAGCGATGGGTAAAGAAACAAGCCCAGCCTCGTTCCCAATCTCCGATTGGGAACGCAAGTGTCCGCGAAACTCTGTTTCGACAATCGCGGATTGCGTAAAAAATTGATCCAGAAGGCTTGATCTGTAAACTCGCGGTTTTCGAATCGGATTCACAGACAGGGGCGTTCCCAATCAGGAGATTGGGAACGAGAGCAAGAGAGCAAATCTTCGCTCTACCATCTATTTCCCGCGTGACAACCCACTAGATCGAGCCAAACCCAAAGGGTTTGAAGCCCATAGCCGGTGGTTGAGCGTTAGCGACACCACCGGGTGAGGTGTTTGATAGAATTCACCCCAATGGGGTGGCAGAAAACGAGGCGATGGTCTCTGCCACCCCTTTGGGGGTGAGACGCGGTTTTGCATTGAACCGGTGGTGTCGCTCCCGCTTAACCACCGGCTATTTGCTGGCAACCCTTCGGGTTGCGGCGGCTTTTGAATGTCGATTCAGCCTAATACCGATAGTGATCCGGCTTGTATGGCCCCTCGACAGGCACCCCGAGGTAGTCAGCCTGCTTCTGCGTGAGGGTGGTCAGCTTGACGCCGATTTTCTCCAAATGCAGCCGGGCGACTTCTTCGTCGAGCTTCTTGGAAAGGATATAAACGCCCGGTTTGTTGGTGTCGCGGTTCTTCCAGAGATCAAGCTGCGCCAGCGTCTGGTTCGAAAAACTCGCGCTCATCACAAACGACGGATGACCGGTTGCGCAACCGAGGTTCACCAGGCGGCCTTCGGCCAAGAGGAAGATTTCATGCCCGTCGGCGAAGGTGTATTTATCCACCTGCGGCTTGATGTTGGTGCGCGTGACGCCGGGAGCGTTGTTGAGAAGATCGACCTGAATTTCGTTGTCGAAGTGACCGATGTTGCAGACGACGGCCTGGTTTTTCATCCCCTGCATGTGCTCGAAGGTGATGATATCGACGTTGCCGGTGGTGGTGATGTAAAGGTCTCCGCGCCCGAGTGTATCCTCCACGGTGGTGACTTCATACCCTTCCATCGCGGCTTGCAGCGCGTTGATCGGATCGACTTCGGTGACGATGACGCGAGCCCCCTGGCCTTTGAGCGATTGGGCGCACCCTTTGCCGACGTCCCCATAGCCGCACACGACGGCGATTTTGCCCGAGAGCATGACGTCGAGCGCCCGGTTGATCCCGTCAACGAGCGAATGGCGGCAGCCGTAGAGGTTGTCGAATTTGCTCTTGGTGGCGGTGTCGTTGACGTTGATGGCGGGGACGAGAAGCTCCCCTTTTTCAACCATCTGGTAGAGCCGGTGAACGCCGGTGGTGGTCTCCTCGGAGACGCCCCGCCATTCCTTGACGACCTCATGCCAGCGGCACGGGGCGGAGGCGTGAATCGACTTGAGCAAATCTTTGATGACTTGCTCCTCGTGGTTGCCGGACGGGGTGTTGACCCAGTTGCTTCCGTTTTCCAGCTCGTAGCCTTTGTGGATGAGAAGCGTGGCGTCGCCGCCGTCGTCCACGATCAGTTGCGGCCCCAAGCCCCCGGGGAAGGAGAGGGCTTTATCGGTGCACCACCAGTATTCTTCGAGGCTTTCCCCCTTCCAGGCAAAGACGGGAACGCCCGCAGCGGCGATGGCGGCGGCGGCGTGATCTTGCGTGGAGAAAATATTGCAACTGCACCAGCGAACTTGCGCGCCGAGCGCGACGAGGGTCTCAATGAGAACCGCCGTCTGGATGGTCATGTGCAGCGAGCCCATGATGCGGACCCCGGCGAGCGGTTTTTCGGCGGCGTATTTCTCGCGAATGGCCATCAAACCGGGCATTTCCTGCTCGGCGATGTTGAGTTCCCGGCGTCCCCAGTCGGCCAGGGAAAGATCGCGCACTTTGAAGTCTTGGTTGGTCATAAAAAGAGATGATAGAGGGTGGAGATCATAGATTATAGAGGCGGAGCCGGTGGCGGGCGTGGCGACAAATCGCCGAGACTATAATCTATAGTCTCCCCCTCTATCGTCTGTCTTAGATCGCGGCTTTGAGGGCGTCCACTTTGTCGGTGCGCTCCCAGGTGATGGCGTCGAGGTCGTCGATTTTTCCGAAATGCCCGTAGTTGGTGGTTTTGCTGTAGATCGGCCGCAGCAGGTTAAGCTGCTCGACAATCCGGCGAGGCTTGAAGCTAAAGACGGCTTTAACGGCCGCCTCGATCTTTTCCTCGGCGAGGCTGTTGGTGCCAAAGGTGTCGATATGGACGCTGACCGGATCGGGGTGGCCGATGGCGTAGGCGAATTGAACCTCGCAACGCTGGGCAAACCCGGCGGCGACGATGTTTTTTGCCACATACCGGCCCATGTAGGCGGCCGAGCGATCCACTTTGCTTGGGTCCTTGCCGGAGAAAGCGCCACCGCCGTGGCGACCCATGCCGCCGTAGGTATCGACAATGATTTTGCGGCCCGTGAGCCCCGTGTCGCCTTGCGGTCCGCCGACAACGAACCGGCCGGTCGGGTTGATGAGAAATTCGGTTTTCGCCGTGAGGAGGTTGGCGGGAAGCTGCTTCTTGATCACTTCGCAAATCAGGAATTCTTTAATCTCGGCGTGCTTGACGCTCTCGGCGTGCTGGGTGGAGATCACCACATTCGTGATCTCGACCGGCTTGCCGTCTTCATAGCGGACGGAGACCTGGCTTTTTGCATCGGGCCGGAGCCAATCGACCGCTTTCGCCTTGCGCAGCCGGGTGACTTCGCGGCCCAGCCGGTGGGCAAACATGATCGGCGCGGGCATCAACTCGGTCGTCTCGTTGCAGGCATACCCGAACATGAGCCCCTGGTCCCCCGCCCCCTGCTCGGCGTGGCCCTTGCCATCGGCTTCGCACTCATCCACCCCTTGCGCGATGTCCGGGCTTTGCGAGGTGATGATGTTCATCAAAAAGATTTTGTCGGCATGGAACACGTCGTCGTCATTGACGTAGCCGATTTCACGAATGGCGTTGCGCACGATGGCGTCGTAATGAACCTCGGCGCGGGTGGTGATCTCTCCGCCCACCACGACGATGTTGCTCTTGGCGTAGGTCTCGCAAGCCACGCGGCTCTTGGGATCTTGCGCCAGGCAGGCGTCGAGGACCGCATCGGAGATCGTGTCGCAAACTTTGTCCGGGTGGCCTTCGCCAACGGACTCGGAGGAAAAGATATAGCTTCTAGGCATGGTGAATGGAGGTTGACGTTAAGCCGCAAGCGCGTCTGGCCCGACTCCCGGGGAAGTATTGACCAATCGTGATGCGTTGATTTATCTCTCGAAAACAGCGCAAAGTCAATCTAAAAGCGAGCCCAATCCCTCTGATGGAACATTGACCAATCAAGTTAGCCTGATAAGTTCATAAATCCATGGCTGCCATTGTTAAATCGCTGAAGCTCCTGGCCGATCCCACCCGGTTGCGCCTGCTGCTGCTCTTGAGGGCGGAAGAACTTTCAGTGGCGGAAATCCAGGAAATCCTGGGAATGGGGCAGAGCCGCATTTCCAGCCATCTCGCTCAGCTTAAGGCGGCCAAGCTGGTATGCGATCGGCGGGCCGGGAAGAATATTTATTACGGAGCAGCCGATCATCCGAGCGACCCGTTTGAGGCGATCATCAAAGCCAGCGCCGACGAACTTCCCGAAGCGGCCCACGACCGGGCGGCTCTCAACTTGATCCGCCACAAACGCCAGGACAAGGCGCGCCAATATTTCAATAAGCTGGCCGGGACGTTCGGGCGCAGCTACTGCCCGGGACGGTCCTGGAAAGGGTTTGCCCAGATGTTGCTGGCGTTAATGGGGCCGATTACGGTCGCCGATCTCGGCGCGGGGGAAGGGACGCTCTCGCAACTGATGGCGCGCCGGGCCCGGACAGTGATTGCAGTGGACAACTCGGAAAAAATGGTGGAATTCGGCTCCAACCTTGCCCGCGAACACGGGTTTCATAATCTCGAATATCGCCTGGGCGACATCGAAGACCCGCCCATTGACGCCGACTCGGTCGATCTCGCGCTTTTGAGCCAGGCGTTGCACCACGCGGGCAATCCGGCGCGGGCCATCACCGCCGCCCACCGTATCCTCAAGCCGGGAGGCCGGGTCGCCATCCTGGACCTGCTCTTGCACCAGTTCGAAAGCGCCCGCGACCTGTATGCCGATCTTTGGCTTGGGTTTAGCGAGGTGCAACTCGAAGCGATGTTGCGCGAGGCCGGGTTCCGCGAAATCGACATCGCCGTGGTGGACCGGGAGCCGGAAAGCCCGCATTTCCAAACCGTGCTGGCAACCGGGGTGAAGTAGGAATCTTGCTCGCTTGCGCTCGAGTTGTTTTGGAAATCGTCCTCGGAGCGGCCGATCCACCAGCAAGTTGACGCGCGCAGGTTGACGCGCAGGTTGACGCGCAGGTGGATCGCGACCTCCGGGCGAGATGGGAGCAAGCCAGCCATTTCAAATCGGAGCCCCGTCCCAATCGTCCTCGGAGCGGCCGATCCACCTGCCCGCGGCGATTCCGCGACAGCTTTTCATGGAACTTCCTCCCGTCCGATGTTCTAATGAGGAGAATGTGGGCACCTCCTAAAAAGCCGTTTTATCTCCGCGCATGGTTTCTCATGCTGGTGACGCTTGCCTTCTTGGGGGCGCTCGCGGTCGGGGGAGGGCTGTTCTATCTCCAGGCGGAATACGGGTCGAAGGCATCCACCATTGATCTCAAAAAGCTTCAGGATATGGAGTCGGCGAGCATCGTCTACGACCGCAACGGCCAGCAGCTCGGGAAAATTTACATTCAAAACCGGGACACCATCTCCATTAAAGAGATGCCCTTTGACATGGCGCAAGCCCTCGTCGCCGCCGAAGATAACCGTTTTTACCAGCATCACGGCGTCGATTTCATCGGCATGGCGCGGGCCTCGATCAAGAACTGGCAGGCGGGGCGGATTCGCCAGGGGGCTTCCACCGTCACCCAGCAGCTCGCCCGCAATAGCTATCCCGACGTGCTCCCCAGCAGCGACCGCAGCCTCCAGCGCAAGCTGCTCGAAGCGTTCGTGGCGCTCCGGATCGAGCAGAATTACTCCAAAGTCCAGATCCTCGAAGCCTATTTGAACCGGGTCTATTTCGGCTCCGGCTTTTACGGGGTCGAAGCCGCCGCGCGCGGTTACTTTGGCAAGCCGGCCAAGCAGTTGACGTTGTCCGAGTGCGCCACGCTGGCCGGGATGTTGCGCAGCCCCAACAAGCTCTCCCCCTGGCGCAACCGCAAAGCGTGCCTGGAATCCCGCGACTTCGTCCTGGGCCGGATGCACGAACTCGGCCAGATCAGCGATAAAATTTACGAGGCTGCCTTGGCCGAAAATCTCGCGGTTAAAACGAAAGGGTCGATTTATAGTGAGTCTTACGCCGTGGAATTTGTCCGCCAGCAGGTCGCCGGGTTGCTTGGGGAGGACGAAAGCGTCTACGGCGACGGCTTCCGCATTCACACCACCCTCGACGCCAAGCTCCAGAAAAAAGCCGAAGATGCCCTTAACGCGCGGCTCGAAGAGATCGAACTGCGGAGCGGCTACAACCACCCGACTTATACCCAATACGACGCCCTCTATAAGGCCCGGCGCAAACGGCCCGACAACGATCCCCTTCCCCCGCCCACTTACCTCCAGGGGGCGCTTTACGCGCTCGACAACACCACCGGGGGGGTTCTGGCGCTGGTCGGCGGCCGCGATTTTTCCCATAATCAATACAACCGCGCCATGTTCTCCAACCGGCCCGCCGGGACCGGCTTCCTCCCGATCGTCTACGCGGCGGCGTTTGAGAAAGGGATCTTCCCCGGCAGCGTTTATCAGGACAGCGCCATCGATAACCGCCTCGTCATGATTGGCGGGATGACCGGGATTCTCGGCGAGTGGGGGCCGGAGTCCGCCGACAATCAATACGAAGGCCCGATCACCGCCCACAACGCGCTGGTCAAAAGCAAAAACGCCGCCACCGTCCGGCTCGGTCTCGCCACCGGGATTGAACCGGTGCTTGCGCTCGCCAAAAAAGCCGGGATCGATAGCGAATTGAGACGCTTCCCGGCCACCCATCTCGGCAGCAGCGAGGTGACGCTCGAAGACCTGACGCTTGCCTACACTTTATTTCCCAATCAAGGCGAACGCCCCACAAAACCGTTCATTGTGATGCAGGTGGAGCAAAAAGACGGCGTCGTCATTTACCGGCAGCCGACTCCGCGCCGGGTGAGCGTCATCTCCCCCAATACCGCTTACGAAGTTCACAGCGCCCTGGCCGAGTCGCTGGAGCGCGGCCCCGCCGAAAAAGCGTTTAACCGGTATGGGTTGAAGAAAAACCCGCTCGGCGGCAAGACCGGCACCGCTTACAACTTCACCGACGTCTGGTTTGTCGGCTACTCGAGCGCCGTTACCTGCGGCGTTTGGGCCGGGTTCGACAGCCCGCAGACGATTTATCCCGGCGCATTCTCCAACGACATCGCCCTCCCGATCTGGGTCGATTTCATGAACGCCACGTTCGCCTCTTTCCCGGCCCGCGAACTGCCCCGCCCCTCCGGGTTGCAGAAATTTGAAATTTGCTCGCAAAGCGGCCAGCTTGCCACGCCCAAATGCGTCGAGAGCCGCCCCAACCCGGACGGGGGCGATCCGGTCGAGCATTCCACGGTTTGTTATGAATGGGGGACCGCGCTGCAAGCCCCCAAAGTCGCGTGTGAGCTGCACAGCGGCGTGAAAAGTTTCGTGCGGGAAATCGCCCCGGAGGCCGATATTCCGAGAGCGGAACTGGCCCTCGATTTGAATAAATTCCAGCCGGTGCATGTAAAATCGGCCACCGTGAAAGGGGACGATCCGTTCAATGCCGTCACCAACACCACGGTTGCCCCCGCCGAGCCGGTCGATCCGACGGTCGTTCGCGACCCGAAAGTCAATTCGACCCCCACGCCGACCCCGGCCCCGAGCGGCGATTCGCAAGAGCCGCGCGTCATCCAGGCGGTGCCTGCGCGCCCCTTGGACGTGGCTCCCGAGGAAGATCCCTCGAGCGGCCAGCTTGACGCCCCCGCCCCGCTCAAATTCGAGTAGAATGACCCACCGGAAAAAGGATGGGCCTTTTTGCCGCTATTTCTATCGACGGTTTAAGCTGAATCGACATTCAGATCGAGCCAAACCCAAAGGGTTTGAAGCCCATAGCCGGTGGTTGAGCGGAGCGACACCACCGGTTTCAATGCAAAACCACGTCTCACCCTAAAGGGGTGGCAGAAAACGAGGCGATCGTCTCTGCCACCCCTTTGGGGTGAATTCTTTCCAACACCTCATCCGGTGGTGTCGCTCCGCTCAACCACCGGCTATGGGCCTCAAACCCTTTGGGCTTGGCTCGATCTGAATGTCGATTCAGCTTAGTTCTCAATGATGCGGGATTTGGACCGGATTCGGCATGTCACCCGAGTCAAGGCATTGCCTGATGGTTCTGGCCAATCCGGGGATGCCGTAAGGTTTTGGGAGCAGCGTGATCCCTGAACACAACTCCGGGTTGAAGTTGATCAAGGCATCGCTATAGCCGCTGGAAATGATGATTTTGAAGCCCGGCTTCGCGTTCTGGATTTGTTGGGCCAATTCCAGCCCGCTTATCCCTCCAGGCATCACCATATCGGTCAGTATTAAATCAATTTCCTCGCCGTGCTCCTGCCATTTGAGCAACGCGTCCACTCCATCAACTGCTTCGATAACACGGTAGCCCAAAAGTTGGAGGCCGCCGATGACCGAACGCAATAATACTTTGTCATCCTCGACGAGAAGAATCGTCTCCCTGCCCCTCGGAGGGCGGTTAATCTTGCGTTCGGCGGCCGTTGCCTGCTCCTCGGCAAAGGCGGGGAGATGAACACGGAATACGGTTCCCGCGCCCACCTTGCTTTCGACTTCGACCCAGCCGCCGTGCCGCTGAATGATTCCGTGAATGGTGGCCAATCCCAACCCCGTGCCTTCGCCGACTTCCTTCGTGGTGAAGAACGGCTCGAAAATGTGTTTGATATTTTCAGGAGCAATCCCTGTTCCTGTGTCGATCACGGATAAACAGACGAACTTTCCCGGATGGATATTGAGGTGGACGGGGTCGTTTCCCGCTTCTATTTCAACTTTTTCCACCCGGATCGTAAGCTTGCCGCCATCCGGCATGGCGTCCCGGGCGTTGACGCACAGGTTGACAATGACTTGCTCGATCATCCCGTGGTCCCCTTTGACCCACATGGGTTCCATATCGGTTTCCACCTTCATCAGGACGGTTTCGCCAAGAAGTCTCGAAACCATCCCCTTGACGGCGTCTACGACAACTTTCATGTCCAGAGTCTTCATTTGCACTCCCTGCTCGCGGCTGAACATTAAAAGCTGCCGCGTCAAATTCGATGCGCGGAAAGCTCCTTGCTCCAGTTCTTCCAATCCTTTTCGTAGCTCCGGCGTCAGGTCCGGGCGTTCCATCAGGAGGCCAATCTGCAGCATGCTGGCTCCTAAAATATTATTAAAGTCGTGGGCCACGCCGCCAGCCAACTGGCCAATGGCCGCCATTTTCTGTTCCTGACGATAGGCCTCTTCCAAACGCTCGCTATGGATGCGGTTGTGAATGTTTTCCACGGCCTGTCCGACTTCATTCGCCAAATCGGCGAGCAGATCGATTTCCTCTTCACTAAATGCGGAGGGCTGGGCCGCCTTGATGGTGATGACGCCCCAAAGGCGCTTTTCGGTGAGGATGGGGAACGATGCAATGGAGCCGCACCCGGCTGCAAGCGCTCTGTCCCTCCAAAGGTCAAATCGTGGATCTGTGTCGATATCATTAATGATGCAGGGAGCCCACTCTCGAACCGCCGTTCCGCACGGCCCCAGCCCGTTGGGTGTATCGTCCCAGGGGATCGGCGCTTCTCGCAAAATCCGTTGTGCCTGGCCCGCTTGCGCCACGGGGCGAACCAGCTTGGAATCGGGCTGTGGCACGCCGATCCACGCCGCCAGGTAACCCCGCGTCTCCACGAGAACATTGCAAACTCCCTCGAAGAGTTTCCCCTCATCACTTTCATTCCGGATCAGGTGCTGGATGTCATACATGGCCCGCAAAAGTTCGTTGAGATGGCGGGCTTTTTTTTCACTCTCTTCCAAGGCAACTTCGGTCTCCTTTTGCTGAGTGATATCGCAGGAAATACCCATAATCCCCTCAATATTCCCCGCGGCATCCGTCAGCGGCGCCTTGGAGGTGGAAACCCAGGTTACGTGACCGTCAGACCAGACTTCCTTTTCCTCCTTGCCCAAAATCGGCACGCCTGTGGCGATAATCTGCTGTTCGTCGGCGTAAGAGGCTTTGGCGTGCTCAGGAGCAAAAAAATCGAAGTCTGTTTTGCCGTTCACTTCTTCCGCATCGCGGAAGCCTAAATGCCGGATTTTCGCTTCGTTGATCCATAAAAAGCGACCCTCCCGATCCTTGATATACACGAAATTCGGTATGTTCTTTTGGAGGTTGTAGAGAATGATCCGCTCACGGGCAAGCATCTGCTCCACCCGTTTGCGCTCGGTGATATCGCGCCCCACAACTGCCAGTGCCTTGCGGCTGCCGTCGGGATGGAAGCTGGGCATTTTTATCACGTCAAAAACAAACATCCGCCCGTCCGGCTGCGGTACGATTTCCTCTCCTCTCCAACCTGCGCCGTCTTGCCAGGCTGCTGCGTCGGAGATATCGCACTCCTTGAGGGCTTCATGGAAGAGATGGCCAGGGGATACCAGTTCCGTGTTCTTTTTACCCTTGAAATCGAGATTCTCCAACTGGAACACCTTCAGGGCGAACGCATTGGCCTCAAGCCATCGGCCCTCCCCGTCTTTAAAGCAAAGGAAGTCTGGCATCGAGTCCATCCATGCGCTCAGTTTCAGTTCCGAATCTTGCTGATCATAGCGCTCTTTTTTGTGGGTGCGTTCCTTGCTGGTCATAAGCACAAATGGGTTCTCGAATTGGGTTCACCTACATCATCTTATCAAATGAAACAGGATGGGAAATGCGTCTTCCCTGTTGCCCGGCGAATCCGAAAGTCGGAAAATCTTACGGTTTTTCAGGAAAGCGCATGCCATATTTGTGGTTCACCACCTTGGTGCCAACGTAATGGATTCCACAAGAGAGTCGAGGAAATACAAGTTTCCGAATTGCTGCCGGCCCCTGTATTCACCCATGCAGGGTTCGGAAAAGGTGAGCAAGACCCGAGCAATCTTCCTGCCTGGTTTCATAATCCAGCACCTTTTGCGCTATTTGACGATATAGAGGGATCCGGGCTAATTTTCGAATAACCGGTTGAGACATATGGTGCACCCTCTGGGACTCGAACCCAGAACCTAGTGATTAAGAGTCACGTGCTCTACCAATTGAGCTAAGGATGCATTAAAATCAGGGGCGTGAACCATGTCTTTAAAAGAGAGATTTGTCAACGCGAACGCGCAATTTTTTTAGAAATCGAGTATAGAAGGGAGGGGGAGTGGATTCAGAAAATTTGGAACCATCAAAAAACGCTTGCAAAAGGCGAAATTGCGCATAGTAATACGCCTCCCATTAGCAGTGAATCGAGCGTAGCTCAGTGGTAGAGCGATCGGCTGTTAACCGATTGGTCGGAGGTTCGAATCCTCCCGCTCGAGCCAGTTTTCTCTGGCTCGAAACTGCACAGTGCGGGGTTAACTGCACCCCGTTTCCTATCTGATTTCCAAACTGCCCGCAACCCTTTGTCGTTGCGGGTTTTCTGTTTTTCGGGGCACGGCCTCCCCTTTCTCTGTTCAAGCCGTTTTGTATCTGTCAGCACGCCCAATCGAGCTCATCGCGTTGCCTCCCGCGAGAGAACCGAGAGAAATTCTCTCGCTCTCTTTTTTAATAAACCTCGCTGGTTAACGCAAAAATTCTCCTTGGGGGCAAAAAACAATGGAACCCTCCGAACCAGCGTGACGGACAATTGTATAGGGACCCTCTTCACGATGGAGAAGCTCCCGCAACAAGCGACTGGATGTCTGGCCCGGAGTATGGCTCAGGTCGGCATGGGACGCACAACTCGCTGATCACCATGCCAGAATCTCAATCCCCGACCATGACGCCCGAAGAGCGTCTCGACGAAATCGCCCGTGTCTTCGCCCGCGCATATCTCCGCTTCCGCCTCGACGGTTCCGCCATCCCGCCACTGCCCGAGATGGAAAAGGTGAACCCTGAACAGAAGGAGACCGACCAATGAACGCTCTGCTGAAAAAGGAACTGTCCGCGCTGGAGCGGATGACTGTGGATGAATTGCGGGAAAAACACCGGATTCTCTTCGGCGAAGAGAATCGTTCCCGCCACAAGGATTTCCTGCGCAAGCGCATCGCATGGCGGATTCAGGCGCTCGCAGAGGGTGGCCTTTCAGAGCGGGCCCGGCAGCGAGCATTGGAGTTGGCGAACGATGCCGATCCGTTCGAGCCCGGCCTTGTCCTCTGCGGAGATGCTGATTGAGAGACGCTCAACCGATTCACCAGGGACAGGCTGGCGTGATCTGAGGGGGCGTGGCTTCATGACGCACCATTACGCACCGTTTCCCAGGGAGAAGCAACACTCAACCTTTAAAATTTCAGGTTACACCCACCCCGAAACTGCCCCGTAATCGCCGATGTAGGCAGGGAGGTTGAAATTCGGCTCGCCCACTGCCTCACTGAATTCGTGTGCCCATTGCCCCATCCGGCTTTGCATCGCGTGGTGCTGGCGACGCACATTTGGCTTTTCTGGGGGATTCGTGGCGAATTCTGTCCCGGCGTTCAGGACAGCGTAGGCATTTTGCCCCATGGTCCCAACGTAGCGGTCCGCCAACTCTTCCACCCGTTCTTTGAGTGGGAGGTAGAAGTCATTCTTTCGCTTTTCCCAATCCTCCGGTGATTTTGGCACGGGAAGCTGGAGTGCGCGAAAAACCAACGGCACAGCGCTGCACTGTGGGAACTGGAATGAGTGGAGCCGCTCTACGTCAGACTCGAACTCGGTCCTCAGCGCCTGAAGTTTCCCCTTGGCGATCTGAAAATCGACTCGGTTGGACATTCCACGGGAAGAGTGGGGGAAATTGAATTCGATAGAGTGCTTCTCGAAGATTACCCCGTTGAGGCAGAGCTTCCGGCAGTAACCCACGTCAAACCGCAACGCCCGCGTGGCGTTGTAGCTGTTGGTAACCCGGACGAATGGCAGGTAAACCTCGTTTTTCAGAATGTTGACCTCGTAACCCCGATGCACGAGGTCGATGTGGCAAAACCATCGGCGATGGGGGGTAATAATATTGAACACTTCCAGATCGGACGGATTCGTTTCAAAAAGCTGGCTGGCGCAGTCCCGGGCAAACTTGAGCGCTTCTTCGTTTGGGATCAGTTGGTAGCTCGAACCGACCACGCCAAGAGGGGCATCCATGTTCCTGTCGATTACGACTTGATGGGAGTTGAGATGAACCGGACGGCCCGATCCATCTCGATATTGCAAGGGCCGCATTTCCACGGGGAAAATTACACGGGAGAGGTCTGTGTTTCTCATAGAAATCTTAATAAAATATGCACCATGGAGGATTCTCCACTTCTTCGATCTCCTTTGCGGATTTGGGGCGACCTTTTTGCAACTCGACTTGGAAAACTATTGTATAGGAAGGCGGATCAGGTAACCCGAGAGCCTGGGCAATTCTCGTGATTGCCCTCGTTCCCATGATGATCGTTCCGGTATACGAGATTGGAATTTTTAGTCTTTCATAGACATAGGCACCATATGAGGATTCAGGACGGCCACAAACGCCATGGATGGCAGGGTAGATGTCCCCGTTCGTCCGGATTGCCAGCCTTGCTAGATACAAGCCACGGTCCGTCAAATCGTAAGTGCAATAGGCGCGACGAACGGCGCTTTCACCAAACACGACGTCATTTTCTGGGCTTGATTCGTGCGGTCCCGCCGGAGCCCCCCGATCAAGCTGCCCGTCGGTAGTAATGCCGCAAAAGCCCGCCCAAACGGGACTCGCACTCGATCTCCGAAGCATCCGGTGGACTCGAATCCAGCGGCGGCACTACGACTATTCCGATGGTCCGGTTTTCAATCCCCTGGTGCGGCCGGACGGTGTTGTAGTAGTCCTCGTATTCTCGGAGCAGATATTCCAAATGGCTCTCGCCGAACACGATGAACTGGTCAAGGCACTCCTGCTTTACGCTCTGAACATACCTCTCTGCGAAAGCGTTTAGGTTAGGCGAACGGTAGGGAATCCTCTTTACCTTGATTCCTTCGCTTTTGAAAACCTCGTCGAATTTCTCTGTAAACTTGGTGTCGCCATCCTTAATCAGGTAGGTGGCCTGCTCGCCGCGCTCAGCCAGTTCGTAAGCGAAATTCCGAGCCTGCTGTTCTACCCATGGCCCATTCGGCTGAACTGTCATGCCTCCGATCTTCACCCGCCGGGTCCCCACGTGGATAAAGAACAAAACGTAATAGGTCACCTTCCCAAAGGCGGTCCAGACGTCCTTCGTGAAGAAATCGGTAGCCCATAACGTGTCGATATGGCGTTTGATGAAAACATCCCAATCACCCTTCGTGCGGTTTGGGCTCGGGTGAAAGCCGTTCTTGATCATGATCTTCTTGATCGTGTTGGCAGCGACGGTGATCCCGAGCTTTTTGAGTTCGCCCTGAATTCTCGCGTATCCCCAGCTCGTTTCTTTAGCCAACCGCAAGATCAGCTCCTCTATGTTTTGCGGGATTGGCGGGCGACCCGGCGGGCGCTTTGCCTTTTCGCTGAGCGGTTTTGCTTCATCTCGCACCCATCGCTGGAACGTCTTGTAATGAACCAGCGAAAGCAATTCCTGGATCGCGTTTCCCAGCGGTTTTCCGAGGCGGATCAGTAACGACCTTTCTGCCGGGGTCGTCTGGACGTTTTTGGGACACCGGGAACGCAGGACGGCGTTCTCAGCTTTGAGGTAGGCAATCTGGCGCAACATGATGCTTTGGGTCATGTGGATCAGGAAAACGAGGAGCGGATTCTGGCGGGCGAAAGACATGGAAAAATGGGGCGAAGAAGATGGCCAATTTGCGCATTTTCCGATAGGAAAATCACCACCCTCGAAAAAACGGATTTACAGAGGGAACGCGGGAGTGGAGCAACATATTTGCACCCCGCTCAAAAGCAGGTGCATTCCGCTCCGCCGCAACCGCCTCCCGATAACGATCTTTGGGATTCATTCGAAAGCAGATTTGAGGCTTTTTACGACATGCGGGGCGTTAACCCACGGGTCAGAAGAGAACCCAATAATTCCGGATTCATGGCCCGATTGCAGAATGATGGGGTATGCCCACCCTGAATTGAGATTCTCGAAAATAGAAACGGACTCCAGGTGAGAAGAATTCTCGGAAGTATCCTTGCAAGAATGGGTTACGAGAGCGAAGGCGTGTCGCGATGAAAATAAATCGCTTCAAAAAACCGCCCTATTTAACACAAACCGTTCTCCGAAAACCCTTCAACATTGGTTCGACGGGGGTTGTGCATGGGGAGCTGGAGAACATCTGCGCCGACATCGACGCCTCGCTGGATCGGGCCTGGGAGATCGTGGGCGGCAAGCCGGAAGCAGTGGCAGCCGCAACGTAATAGTTTCGCGCAAAGAAACGCAAAGCGCAAAGGACGCAAAGAAGAGGATTCCACGCGAAGAGAAGGCGCAAAGAAGCGCGCCGAACTCCGACTTTACTCTTAGCTGACTCTCACCCTACCCCCCTCCGCCATAGCTTATTTTTAACAGCTTCTGGCTAGAAGATGGGGTCCGCCTCAGTCACGCAGCCCGCAGTCGTTCGATAGTTTCCTTGAGCAGTTTGAAGTCGAGCGGCTTTACCAAGTGTTCCGAAAAGCCGGCTGCACGGCTCTTCTGGAAGTCAGACTCCATGCCAAAGCCGCTGAGAGAGATGGATGGGATGGGTTGGTGCCTGAGTAACGTCTGGATCAAATCGTAGCCGCTGCCGTCTGGCAATCCAATGTCGCTAATGAACATGTCAAATTGGTTGCGCGCGGCTTTTTCGTGAGCGGTTTTTGCGTCTTGGGCCGTATCCACTTGGTAGCCGTATCGGTGGAGCAGGCGCGCGAGCGTTTCGCGCGTGTCCACGTGGTCTTCGACAAGCAGGATATGGAGCGGCGCCTGGGCGCTGGTTGGAGAACGAGGGGGAAGAGTTGTGGAGGTGGGCTTCGGTTTGCTGCCAGGGCTCGGCTGCGCAACGGCAACCGGAAGAGCATCGAGTGTTATTTCAAACGTAGTTCCCGCGTTCCGACCGGGGCTGTGGGCGGCGATGGTTCCGCCGAGGGCTTCCACGATCGCCTTTGAGATGGCGAGTCCCAATCCCAGTCCCCCGTAGCCCTGTTTGACGGAGCGTCCGGCTTGCTCAAAAGGGTTAAATATGCGCGTCAAATCGTTTTTTTCAATCCCTTGGCCATTGTCGCGGCAGGAAAATTGAAAAGTGCCTGCGGTGGGGTTGGTTGTGCGAAGCTCGATCGCTCCACCGGAGGGCGTAAATCGCACGGCGTTGAGCAAGAGGTTGCGCACAATCTGCTCCATGCGGTTTGAGTCTCCGTTGACGAAATGTTCGCTGGCGTCCAGGGCAAGCGTGACCTGGTGGTTGGAAAGCTGCTGACGGCATGTTTCCATGGCCCCTAGGATGGCTTGGTGGGCATCCATCGGCTTCAATTGGAACTGAAGTTTCCCTTTTGCAATGCCATTGATGTCCAGCAAGTCGTCGATGAGGCGCGTTTCCAGGATGAGATTGCGCCGCATCATCTCCAGAGTGTCTCGCGACTCTGCTGGGGCCTCCCCCTCCAAGGCGTTGATGCCGCCAAGAATGGGCGTAAGCGGGGTTCTCAGTTCGTGGGAAAGCATAGCCAGAAATTGATCCTTTGTGAGGTTGGCCGCTTCCGCCGCCTCTTTTGCAACGCGCAGATTCTGTTCGAATTCCTTGCGCGCCGTGATGTCCGTTAACACCGCCACGCCCCCGTAGATGGGGCCATTTTCTGAACGAAGTGGTGATGCGGACACGCTGAGCCAAAGCCCTTGAGGGCGTTTGGAATGGCGCACAAATATTTCCGCTTCACGCACCCACTCCCCTTTCCGGATGGCTTTCGCCAGAGGCAGCTCCATGGCCGGATACGGGGTCACCTGATCGGGCAAATAGAACCCGGACTGTTTAGCCCAAGACTCGAGCCCACCCGAATTGGCGCCGACGCCGAGTATTTTCTCGGCTGCCGCGTTAAAGAGCAAGAATTCGCCGCGTTCGTTGACGACCACCACGCCGTCGCCCATGCTATCGAGGATGGATCGCAGGATGCGGGTTTGGCTTTGCAAGTCGCCTTCCGAGCGTTGCAGGTCCGAATAGATCGTGGCGGTTTCCAGGGAGATCGCCGCCTGGGAGCCGATCATTTCGAGCATCGAGCGGCGGGCGGGCGTGAAGGCGTCGGCAGCCAGGTTGTTTTCCAGATAAAGCACCCCGAGGAGCTTTGCCCCCCGGCTGATCGGCATGCAGAACACCGACTTGGGCTTGGCGCGCTGCAGATATTCGTCGGTGGAAAAAATGCCCGCGTCGGAGCTCGCATCTCCCAGGATCACCGTTTCCCGGGAGCGCTTCACGTAATTGAGAATCGAGCCAGCCACGCAGGGAGCGCCCGACAACGAGGCGCGAGTGAATTCCACTGACAACTCTCCCAGGCCGGGCCGGACCACCGCCAGCAGTTCAGCGTCGGGGGCCACAAAAAGGTACGCTTTTTGGGCTCCGGCACTCTCCAATACAATCCGTAGCAAGGTCTCTGCGAGCCGCTCCGGGAGAATCTCTCCGGAGATGGCGTGCTGCTGCTTGACCACCGCCAGTAAATCCAACTGCTCTAGAGGCGCCGCGATGGTCCCGGCTACATCCAGCGAACGGGCCTCCGCCAGCCATGGATCGCGCGCTTCGAGTTGGCGCACCTTGCCTTCCGCCCCCCAACGCGCGTAACAGTTTCGAGCCTCCTGGAGACAGGCGTGGCCGATGATTTCAATTCCCCCCTCCATGTAAAACCTTGCGGCCAGTTCATTTGCGATGCCCTCGTTCTGGATGAATCCGGTTTCGCGGGCCAGCAGGATGGCGCTTTTGTAGAGTTCCTCTGCAACGGGCAGCCGGTGGGTGATGCGCGCGTATTCAGCAGCGAGCAGATCATGCTTGTGCTGGAAGTTCTCCGGGCAGTTGGACGCCCAGTCGTGTAACTTGGCGCAATAGGCTTCGAGGGTCTTCCTCAATTCCTCACGCTGCCCCTCGGGCGCCCTGTCATGAGCGGCGGCGAGCGTGAGTCCGTAGAAAAAGTGGAATTGCGTGACCTCAATATGGTTGGGTGAACTCCAAAGGCGCGTCTCGGCCCTTTTTCCGGTAACGAGCGCTTGCTCCAAGTCGCCGGAAAGGAAGCGGGCCTGGAGCTTGAGCACGTCGTACCAGAACGGGAGAAGGGTCATTTGACTCCTGGAGATTTTCTCCTCGAAGGCATCCTCATCGAAGTCGGCATCGCTGAAGCTCGAAAACGAGATCGTTCGCCCCTGCATGTTCAGGATGAAGCGCTGCTGACTCGCGAGGAGATCGGCAACATCGTCGTAGTGGGCCTTTCGGACGAAGGCCAAGCGTTTTTGCAATTCCTCCAAGACCTCGTTTAGGGGAAGGCCCACGGCGAGCATCGCGGTGATCAGGTGGTTGCAGCTGTAGCAGGCGCAGGCAATGTCGCCCAATTCGAGACCCGCGGTGAAGGCGGCATGAAGATAGGGGATGTTGCTTCGCATGTGCTGCGTCCAGAAGTTGATGACATTGCCAAAGATCACCAGGACACGGCTTTTCCAAACCAGAAAGCCGCGATCCGTCAGATCGTAGGCGAGCTTGCCGAAGCGGTAACCGGCCTGGTAGTTGCCAAAAGTTGCTCCCGCAATCATTCCAAAATAGACGTAGCCGACCAGCGATGCCTCGCCGTTGCCGTGGCGGATGCTTTGGCACACCATCCGGCAGAGCAACAGGTTTGAGAATGCCTCGGAGGTGAAGACCGCCGCCGGCACGGTCACCGCCATCGCGTTCATTGTGGCTTCCACCTCGGCATCGGCCAGGCGGGGGAGCTCCAGCAGATCCTCGATCTGACGCTCGCCCAGGAGTTGCCAGATTTTGTTAAATTCCTCCTGAATCTGCTCCCGGCTCGGAGCGGCAGGCAGCTCCAAGCCAAAGAGCGCAAGGCATTTCTGGCACTCCCCAACCGCCTCCAGCATCCTGCCTTGGAGGGTGTGGACTTCGATCATGTCGCGATGAATCCGGGCGCGATCGAGCCGGGAAACTTCTTCCCGGGCCAGAAGCTCAAGGAAAAGCTGGTGCGCTTCCCGGGGCTTGCCTTGCAGCAATTCGCATTCAGCAGCCTCGACATTCAAGCCGAACGCTACGCCGTAGTCGCTCCCCCAACTCTCCGGCCCCAGCAGAACCTTGCCGCAGTTCAGATACGCCAGGGCTGACGCATAGGCTGTGACAGCCTTGGCTTTGCGTCCCGCCAGGAGGTTCAAAGCCGCCACCTGCCTCCGCTCGCCGGGAGTGTCGATCAGATTCAGGTCGAAGTTGTAATGGCTGACGATCTCGAATACATGCTCCGGCACAATCTCCGCAGACCGTCGCGCCAATAGCAAGCGGCCAATCTTCAGGTGGAGCCTGCCCCGCTCCTGTGGCAACATCAACGAATAGGCGGCTTGTTGGACGCGGTCATGGAAAAACTCGATGACCTTGCCCTTCCAAAGCAACAGCCCTTGATCGAGCGCCTCTCTGAGATCAGCTTCGATTTGCTCCGGCGGCTCCTCGCAAATCGCCGCCAAAGTCCCCAGATCGATCTCATTCCCGGCGCAGGCAAATCGTTGCAGGACGTGCAGGGTTGCCGTCGGCAGTTGCTTCAATTTGCCCGCCATGAACTCGACCACATTGTCGGTGTAGCCTTTGGCTGCAATCTCTGCGAGATCCCAGGTCCAGCGTGCCACGTCCTGGTCGAAACGCAGCAAGCCTTCCTTGTGGAGATCTTTGAGAAACTGGATGCAAAAGAACGGATTGCCGCCGGTTTTCGCATAAACCAACCTGGCCAGGGGCGCGCTTTGAATAACATCTGCATGCAAGCTGTCGGCGACAAGATGCCCCACATCATCCAGGTCAAGGGGCGCCAGGACGATCTCTTTGAGCGAAGCTCCGGCTTTGTGAATGCGGTCCAGACTTAAGCTCAAGGGATGGGTCGGGCTCACCTCATTGTCGCGATAGGCCCCCAGGAGCAGCAGGTGGCGCGTCTCGGGGTCGGTGACGAGGTCCTCAAGGAGCGTGAGGCTGGAGGTGTCGATCCACTGCAGGTCGTCGAGGAAGAGCGCGAGCGGGTGCTCGGGCCGGGCAAACACTCCAATGAGCCGCCGTAACACCCCCTGGAAACGATACAGCGCATCCTTCAGCGCGAGCTCCGGCACAGGAGGCTGTTTGCCGATGATAAGTTCCATCTCGGGGGCGAGATTGACGATGAGTCCGCCGTTCGGGCCCAGCGCCTCCCGAAGGGCGTCCCGCCACGAATTCACCTCCGCTTCACTTTTGCCCAGGATAATACGCACCAAAGTCTGAAATGCCTGGGCCAGGGTGGCATAGGGAATATCCCGCTTGTATTGGTCGCACTTCCCTGAGGCAAAAAGGCCGCGTGGCGAGACCAGCGCCTTGTGCAGCTCGTTCACGACAGCGGATTTGCCGATGCCCGAATAGCCCGACACGAGCACGAACTCCGAGGCGCCGTGCGCAACAACCCGGTTGAAGGCAGCGAGCAGGACGCATATGTCGCGTTCCCGTCCGTAAAGCTTTTCTGAGATCACCAACCGGTCCGACGCATCGTGCGCGCCAATCGGGAACGGGGCGATGCGCCCGCGCAACTCCCAATCCGCCAGGCATCGCCGGAGATCGGCCTCAAGACCCAGAGCCGTTTGATAGCGCTCCTCGGCGGGCTTCGCGAGAAGCTTCATGATGATGTCAGAAAGAGGGCCGGGCACAATGGCACGCTGCGCGAGTGGCGTCGGCTGCCGCGCAATATGGCAGTGAACCCACTCCATCGGATCGGCGGCGGTGAAGGGGGGGGCTCCGGCAAGCATCTCATAAAAGGTGACACCGAGGGCGTAAAGGTCGCAGCGGGAATCAATCGAGCGGTTCATGCGGCCGGTCTGCTCGGGAGCCATGTAGGCAAGCGTCCCGGCGATGGTTTCCGGCGCCTCAGGCATCTGGCGCTCGCTCGCAATCCGGGAAGCAATCCCGAACCCGGTAAGCCATACGTTGCTGTCGGCATCCACGAGCAGATTCGCTGGCTTGACATCTTTGTGAATGAGACCGTGCCGGTGAATCTCAACGAGGGCTGCGGCTGTACGGATGGCAATTTTAAGAAAAACCCCCACAGGCATCGGGCCTGCCAAACAATCCTCAAGCGTTTTGGTGGCGCCCCCATCCTCCATAACCAGAATCAGCCCCCCATTATTCCGCTCCAGCCCGATCGGTTTCACGATAAGCGCCGGGTCCAAATCATGGGCGGTTTGGTATTCGTGCTCAAGTTGCCGGATGTCTGAGGGGCCCGGGAGCTTGGAGGCAGGAACTTTGACGAGCACCTCCCTGCCTGTGAAATCCCCCTTTTTTATAGCCCGGTAAACTGCAAAATCTCCCCCCTTGCAAATCGATGCTGTAACCGCGTAACCAGCAAGATTTTCCATACGGCAATATCTGCTCAACCCTAGCGTTAAGCAAACGCCGCCGCAACGCCGCAACTAAAAGCGTCCGATGCCGTCAGATCGCCCCGAACCGCTTCGCTCTCAGGTTAAAACTCCACGCCGATGCCGCCGTTGAAGACCGTCTCATAGTGCCCCCTTGCGCGGATGACCGTGGGGGCTGCGAGCGTTTTGTTGAGGTAATAGCGTGTCGTTCCCATTTTTAACACCCAGGAACCGTATTTCCGGGGAATGAAGGATAGCGCCACCAGAGCGTTTGCCCCGGCGGAGAAAAATCCAAAGCCTTGGTTTTTTGCATAGAAATTGTGCGAGCCAAAACCGGCGGTCAGCGGAAAGGTGATGCGAATTGGCCCCAAGGGAGGGAGAGAGGGGGAGAGCACCGCTTCATAGTAATTCCCTTGGTCTCTGCCATTGCTTATTTTATTCTCCAACTCCCTAAGGAACAGCACATGGGGGTGAAGGGCGAAGCGACCGAGAAGATCCGCATCGTTGTAGTCCAGGCGCAGTTTTAATACCGTAGGCGTCTGGAATGCGCCGCTTGGGCTGAGCAACCAGCCATAGGTCGTCTTGAGGGTAAAGTTCTTGGCAAACACCACGGAAAACCCAGGCAGAAGATCTTGTTCAAAATAGGCCGGGTATCGGCTGTGGGGGGGCGCCCCGGTGTGCTTGGAGTGAAGGCTCGCCCCGAAGCCGAGGTTTAGGGTGATCAAGTTGATCCACCCTTCTCCCTTATAAAGCCTGAGATAAAGATTGAGATAGGGTTGGGCTATCACCCCCTGATTCTCGGCAACGATCCCCGCCGAGATGTATTGTGAGACAAAATCGATGCCCAGATCACCGCTCAAAACGGATTTCCCGGTCGGCACAAACTTCGGTTCCATTTTGGTGCTGCGGGGGACTTGGGCTACTGCAAGCCGCGGTTGCGCGAGAAGGGCGGATAACAGCGCAATGCCTGCGCTGAGAGCCGGTTTGAGTTGCCTGAATCTATTCATGGGGCGAGGAGGGAAGGGGCAGTTCCACGCAGCATTATCGTGCAAATCGTTCCTGTCGGTTCCCTGCCTGCTGCACCACCCATGGGTGGTGAGAGATATCGAAAAAGCGGGGAGAACGATTCCCCGTAAAGGGAAAGTCCGAACCGAAAGGGATTCGAGTTTTGTAAGTTCCTCTAAATCAAGAAAAACTCAGGAGAGAAAACAGAGAAAAGTTTGAAAATGCGGTGTAAATGGGGAGGCGTGGCGCTTGGATGTGCCTGAAACTTGCATTCATGGCACACGTAATTCGTGCTGTCCGCGCTGGGGCGCTGGAGTATCGAGCGCTTGAGCTTCTCAAAGCAATAGGGGCAAAGATAATGCGGCGGCTCGGTGTTTTTTACATCCGGCTTTTGCGCGTAAACCAAGATTCCCGGAGCAAGCTCTGTAAGCAGATAGCGCGCGGCCTTCTTATTCCAGTTTTCGTAAGCTACCAGCTTCTTTACTGCCTCGTCTTTAATCTTGGCCAGCTCTTCATACTTGGCACTTGCCGCCATGATTTTTCCCTGAAGCTCAATGACCTGAGTGTTGAAATCGAGCAACACCTGCTGGAGGCCGGCTTGTTTGGCGAGCTTCAAAGCGCCATGCGCAAGTTTTGCGACACTGGCGGCGGCAGAAACGGCGGAAGCAAGCTCGGAGATCATGCCGTCAATCCTACCATCTGCGCGACGAAATGGCGCTCCACCTCGACCTCCTTAATGAGGTCATTGCCGCCAAGCAATCCCAACGCCACTAGCCATGATCTGCGAGCTTTCCACCCAGCGCGCCGGAGTGCCCCACCCTCTGAGCGACCCCAACTTCGCCCTCGAAGGCCGCGAGGCACAAGCCTGATCGCCCTCTGCGCCTTCTTTTTGGCGTTCGGGGACCACCAAGACATCAACCTCGACTAACCCCATGCGCCACATTTCCTGCACCCTTACCAAGCGCCAGATCCGCGACCGATCAAAGGATGTTACCCGCCGACTCGGTTGGCCGCTATTTACTACATGCCGTCCAGGAGCACATGAAGCACCACGGCGAGGATTACTATAATGTCGGCAAGCGCACCCGGGACGACATCATGCGTGGCCTCCAGCCCCGCGTGAAAGGCGCGGAGATTCATTCTGGCGCTGATCAGACCGTGCCGATCCTAGCGGAAGCCCTGCGGATTCTTGGGGCAAGCAAAGGGGGCCGCCGCAAGGCACCTGCACCCGCCTTGCAGCCCGATTTATTTGCGGATGCAAAACCCTTGCAGAAAGGTCCGCGCGATTCAGTCAGGCTTTTAAAGTCTTCTCAAACCTTTGACAACTCCGGGGTTTCGCCCCAAAAAGTTCTCAAACCGACCGCGAGCGATTCAAACTTGCGTAAGCCCTTGATCTAAAGGCTATTTCACGCTATTTCGGCGTGATTCAATCTTTCTCAAACCACCTGATAGGTTTCAGCTACAAATGGCTGGCGCACTCTCGATCGCGCTCGGAGATCGCGATCCACCTTTTTGCAAATTGCGAGAGATTTGAAAAATTTCAGGGATTTAACAAATCGAAGGGCCGTAAACGCTGGGCTGCGTTGTGATGGCTCGATTGCGAAGCAACTTCGCAAGAAGGTGCGTTCCCAAGTTTGACTTGGGAACAAGGGGAAGGAATTTGTTTCTCGCAAAGACGCAAAGGAAAGACAAGCCTCTTCCTTCTTTGCGCCTTTGCGAGAAATTAAAAATACAGGGGCTTGGGAACGAATTTGTGAACAAGCTCTAACTCACATGCGCGAGCGCGAGTTTGCGCTTTTCGGCGAGGCTTTTGCGGAAGCGCAGGTTCTCGGGCCAAGCCAGCTCGGGATCGGCGGCAAAGAGTTGCTGGGCCGTGGTGCGGGCGAGCTGCATCAATTCGGTGTCGGCCAGAACGTCGCCGATTTTCAATGGCGGCAGGCCGCTTTGATCGGTGCCCAGCAGATCGCCCGGCCCCCGCAATCGCAGGTCGGCCTCGGCGATCTCAAATCCATTGGAAGTGGCTTCGAGCGTTTTCATTTTCTCCAAGCCTTCAGGGGTATCGGCGGCGTGGATCAAGATGCAATACGATTTGTGACTGCCACGCCCCACGCGCCCCCGGAGCTGGTGAAGCTGGGCGAGCCCGAACCGCTCCGCATTTTCGATGAGCATGAGGGTGGCATTGGGGACGTCGATGCCAACTTCGATCACGGTGGTTGCGATGAGCACCTGGCTCTCATTGCGCCGGAACCGTTCCATGATGGCGTCTTTCTCCTCCGGGGCGATCCGGCCGTGCAGGAGTTCGCACCGGTGCGGAGACAGCACCGCCTGCCATTTCTCAAACTCGGCGGCGGCAGCTTTGGCTTCCATTTTGGCCGACTCATCAATGAGCGGGTAAACGACGTATGCCTGCCGCCCTTGGGCGAGGTATTTTTTGATAAACTCGATGGCGTCCGGGAGCTTGGAGGCGTCCCGCGCGGCGGTGATGATTTTGCCCCGGTTGGCGGGCAACTCGTCGAGCGTGGAGACATCGAGATCGCCAAAGAGCGTCATCGTGAGCGTGCGCGGGATCGGCGTGGCGGTCATGACCAGCACGTCGGGGACGGAAGCATGCCGCGTGAGCGCCGCCCGCTGGAGGACGCCAAATTTGTGTTGCTCGTCGATCACAGCCAGGCCGAGCCGGGGGAGGGAAACCCCCTCATAAAGCAAAGCGTGGGTGCCGACGACGATTTGCGGTTCATCGCCGCCGCTGCGTTTGAGCAGTTCGGCGCGACGGGCGTGGTCCCCTTCGCGCACGGCCGTATTCCATGCCTGCTCGTCAAAAAGCGGTAGAGCGCTTTCTTCCTTGCGCGAGCCGGTGCGCAACGCCACGCGGATGCCCAGCGGCTCCAGCCAGTGTTTGAAATGGAGATAATGCTGCTCGGCGAGAATCTGCGTGGGAGCCATGATCGCCGCCTGGAACCCGGCCTCCACGGCCAGCAACATGGCGGAAAGCGCGACCACCGTTTTGCCGGAGCCGACATCGCCGTGCAAAATCCGGTTCATCGGCCGGGGGGCGGCGAGATCGGCCCGAATCTCGCCGATGGCGCGGGCTTGCGCTCCGGTGAGCGGGAACGGCAACTGCCGCTGGAACGCCTCGACCAGCCGACCCGGCCCGCAATGGGACAACCCGGGACGCAGGACGACCTCGGCCCGTTTTGCAACCACGAAAAGCTGCATTTGAAAAAACTCCGCCAGCACGAGATCGCGCCGGGCCCGGTGAAGCTCCTCCCAGTTTTCCGGGAAATGGATCGCCCGCAACGCCTCGGCATACGGAACCCCGGCGAGACCGGGCGGCAGCGGGCTGGGGAGGTCCGGGAGATCGGCCAGCAGGCGGTGTATCCAGCCGCGCAGCATCCGGGCGGTGATCCCCTCGGTGGCGGGATGGATTGGCGTAATCCGGCGCAAATGAATCGAGGCTTCGGCATCCGGCTCGACCACCTCAAACTCCGGATGCTCGATCACCAGCGTCCGGCCGCGCCGCCGGGGCCGTCCGTAAACGACGAGCCGCTGCCCCTCGGCGATCATTTTTTTGACGAAATGGACGTTGTACCAACGGCAGACGATCTGGCCGCTCAATACATTGGCCGAGCCGTCGGCGGCGGTCTCCTGGAGCGTCACCTCAAAGAGAAAGCGCCACCCCTGGAACCGCTTGGAGGCGGTTTTAATGACATTGCCGCAGATGCAAACCGGTTTTTCGGTTTCGTCGCGCGGGAAGCGGTCAAACTCGCGCCGATCCTCATACCGGCGGGGAAAATGGGTGAGCAAATCCTCCAACGTATTCAGCCCAAAACGGTTCAGGGAACGAACTCTTGGGGACGGCAGCCATCCCAAGTCGCTCAGGCGGGTCTCAAGGTGATCCAAACCGGCGGAAACCTGCGGCGATTTATTTTTCCCAGAAGAGCTGGATGGAGAGATGGACATGAAGTGCTGGACCCAAAATGATCCGATTTTCGACATTGGACTAGCTCGAAATTACTCCTTTTTGCCGGGGTTTTCCCCAGAGAAAACACAGGGAGTTCACAACTTATTCACAGGCTTTTTTTGTACCGGGTCAACACGTAACGGGTTCTCATCTTCCACCCCCGCAGGTCAACAGGGGGGCTCCGATTGTGCGAGTTGAAGGGGGTCTCTACGCTTGGGGTCAACCGAAAGGACCTTCAATGCTAGAGACTATTCATGATTTTTCTGAAGTCGAAACTCTCGACGATGTGCTTGCTGAAAACGAGTCCGCCCTCCCCCTCCCTGCTCCGGCCGTCGAGCAAGGAGCCATCAGCGACGAAGCCCTCATGCAAGCGATCGCCCAAGGCAATGCTGCCGCCCTCTCGACCCTCTACGACCGGTATGCTTCGATCCTCAAGGCGCTGACCATCCGGGTGGTCCATGATGAAGCCGAAGCCGACGATCTGTTGCAGGAAGTGTTTTTGCAGGTTTGGCACCAGGCCAAGAACTATTCGTCGGATAAGGGCAAACCGCTCGGGTGGATTGTCACTTTGACGCGGCGGCGCGCCATCGACCGGCTCCGCAAACGTCAGGCTTATTGCCGGGCCAAGGACCGGTTTGAGGTGACGACCGACCGCCAGCCGGAATCGTGGGTGCATAACCGGATCGAAAATGATATTCACCTCGAGGACATGCGGGCCTTCCTAAAGGCCAAAATCGAAGTCCTGCCCCCGTTCCAGCGGCAGGCGATCGAAATGGCGTTCTTCAAAGGGATGAGCCAGCGCGAGATCGCCCTGGAAACCCAAACGCCGCTGGGCACGATCAAAACGCGGCTGGAACTCGGGTTAAGGAAGCTTTCCGAATCGATTCGCGGGATTAAACACAAGATTTAGGCTGAATCGACATTCAGATCGGAGCCAAACCCAAAGGGTTTGAAGCCCATAGCCGGTGGTTGAGCGTTAGCGACACCACCGGTTCAATGTAAAACCGCGCCTCACCCCCAAGGGGTGGCAGAAAACGAGACGATCGTCTCTGCACCCCTTTGGGGTGAATTCTTTCAAACACCTCATCCGGTGGTGTCGCTAACGCTCAACCACCGGCTATTCGCTGGCAACCCTCCGGGTTGCGGCGGCTTTTGAATGTCGATTCAGCCCAACACGTTCTGGGGGGAGATTTCTTGCGCTTGGCTGCCGCTCCATTTCCGAAAACAGGGGAGGAGGTTTAAATAATGGCAGCCATCACTTTACCGAAAACGACGAGCCGGGTTTCGCAACATACATCCCGGAAAGTCAACGAGCGAATTCTAAAGGAGACGCAGAAGAACGTGGAGCGGTTTTGCGGCTCGGATCGCGAAACCCTTGCGCGGCGTTTGGACGAACTCGACCGCGAATGGGACATCGAACGGGCGATCCAGACCGGCGCGGCGGGACAAATTTTGCTGGGGCTCGCCCTGGGGAGTTCCGTTGACCGGCGCTGGTATTCCTGGTCCGGCCTGGTGGCCGGGTTCCTTCTGCTGCAAGCGCTCCATGGCTGGGCTCCTCCAGTGCCGATCTTGCGGCGGCTTGGTTTTCGCACTCAGGCGGAAATCGAGGAGGAGCGGGACGCCCTGCGCCTTTTGCGCGGCGATTTCACGCCGACCGCAAACGCCCGCGCCGCGCTGGCCCAGGCACGTTTAAGCAGCGGCCCGGGGGTGACGGGGCCGATATTGGCGATACAAAGTAGCGGATGCACTTCATCCCAGCGAACCGCGCCCGCCCGGGGTCGCATCCCGGTGGCTCTTTTTGGCGGTTGCAGGTGCGCTTTTTCAGGCAACGATTACTGCATTGAGCGGATCTATTTAAAATTGGTTGACTTCAGCCTACCCAATTTCTTACATTTGGGGCCGATGGCCTCCACCCAGCTATCGTGAAGTTGGATGAAAAACCTTTTAAATAACCTAATATTTCGGGATAAAGCCCCGGGAAACAGTGCGCCGCTTCGTGGCAGGCTGTTATTTCTGTTGGCCGGAATGTTTCTTGTTTGGGGTTTTCAGCCCGCCCAAGCAGTCGTTTCCGAGTGGACAAGCATCCCTTCCCCCATCGATTCGGGCTGTGATATCTCGTTGGTCGTCAGCGGTTCTCTAACGGCCAGCTCGTCAGAACCAATTCAGGACCAGACATTTACAGGCGATTTGACTCTCGGAGGCTCCACGACAACTTCCAGTTCCTCCAGTTTGATTGAGGCTTCGTCCACCTCTTCTACAGAGACCGACCCGGCCTTCGACAAAGTCGCACTCGCTCTTGATCTGCCAGCCACTAATTCCACCGTGCCGGACAGTAGTTCAAATTTCGCCCCTACCGACCCATTTTTCGATATGGGCAATATCGTTCTGTTCCCGACTGACTCGGTTTCGGCCTTGGACAGCAGCAACATCAACATGCTCGAAATCATCGCGGTGCCGGAACCTTCCATGTGGGGTCTGGCTTCGGCGGGATTTGCCGTGTTGCTTTTGACTCGGAAAATGCTCGGCAACCGGACTGCCTGGCAAATCGGGTAGGATAAAGCGGGCGGATACACCTCGCGTAACCTGGGATTGCAAGAGCCAGGGCCAGCCAATACTGGGCACTAACTCCCGATGGGCCGGAAATGCAGCCGTCGGGAAACCTGCCCAAGCGAATCGCGCAATTCCTTGGAAATATCCACAAAAGCGAGCGTGGAAAGGTATTCCCGTTCTCCCGTGCGGCAGCATTCGATGACAAGCCCCTCCGCCTCGATCCGCCGCCGGGGATCGTTTTCAAACGCAAAAGCGATCTGCAAAACCGAGCCGATTTCGAATTGCCAATGGGAGTTAAAACGCATGCCGCGCTCGCAGATTTCGCATGCAGCATCCTCGGCGGTGACGGCGTCGGTTCCGTAATCCAAATAAATGGACGGCTGAAGGGTGGAAGGGGGTGACATGGGGGGGATGAACGTTCCTGGAGAGGGACGCGGACGCTCGTTTTTAAGGCGCTCGTCTCATTTCGAACCATGCTATCACCGGGCCGGGCGATGTCAAAGCGCAGACTTTGTGGAAATTTCCGCGTGATCCTCCGCTTCTTCTTTTTCAACCCGGGCCAGCAGCCGGAGCGCGATCCGGCCCAACGCCGTGGTAATCGCGATGGCCAGCAACAGGCCGCCAAACCAGACGCCATACTCGGCCAGAACGGGGTGGGTTTTTCCTTCAACGAGCTTGATGCCCAATTGGGCGAGGGTGCCCAAATAGGCGTACAAAAACAACCCGGGAAGCTGCCCCAGGCCAATCCATAGCATGCACGGCCAAAACCGGATGCTGGTGACGCCATAGAGATAGTTGAGCAGGCTCGTGGGAAAAAGGGGGTGAAGCTGGCTCAAAAAGATGATTTTCCAGCCTTGTTCCGCGATGGCTGCATCGAGGGCGCGCCAGCGACGGCTGCCTTGAAATTTGTGCTCCAGCCAGCTCCGGCCGAGAGTGCGGCTGATCGTGAACGCCACGGCGGCGGCGAGCAGGTTTCCCAAGAGTACCAGAAAGCTCCCCCACCAAAGTCCAAAGAAAAGCCCGCCCCCCATTGCCACGACCCCTCCCGGCAAAAGGAGGATATTGCAGGCGGCAAAAAGCAGCGGGTACAACACCGCCCCCCAGACCTGCATCGCCAGGATACGGGCTTGAAGCTCGTTGATCCACTCGACCAGCGGCAACACCCGGGCTAACGCCACGATCGCCAACCCGAGTAACGATAACCCGGCAAGCTGGGTCAGTATGGCGCGGGAGAATTTTGTCATGGCTGCAAAACAGCATTAGATAAAATCACACTCCCCATGACAAGCGTGTTCGCGGGCTCCACCTTGCGGGGTGGTCCGCCGGTGATCCACGCTCCTTCCGCTCTGGTGCCCGATTTCGCCCCCGTATGATTTTCCTGGTTTGTGAAACGATCAACCTATGGCAAAGTAGCCCCCCTGTGGATCACTCAACTCAAAAATCGCCTCGCAAGCCATTCCAACCCGCCAGCCCGGTCAAAGTCGGCCTGATCAGCCTGGGCTGCGCCAAGAACCTGTCCGACGCCGAAGTGATGCTGGGCGGCATCCTGGCGCGGGGGATGGAAATCACTTCCAATGCGGACGAGGCCGATGTGATCATCGTAAATACCTGCTCCTTTATCGATTCGGCCAAGGAGGAGTCGATCGGCGCGATCCTTGAGGCCCACCAGCACCGGGGGATGCGGCGCAGCAAGGCAAGCCAGAAGGTGATCGTCGCCGGGTGCATGGCCCAACGCTTTTCAAAGGAACTCGCCACCGAAATGCCGGAGGTGGACGCCTTCATCGGCATCGACCAGATTGCCGATGCAGCCTCGGTGATCGAGCGCGTCCTCGCTGAAGTCGGCGCGGACGAGGCTTGGGAACCGCTCGACCTGGTCACGCGCAAGCCGGTTTACATTCCCGACTACGACACCCCGCGCTTCCGGCTCACCCCGGCCCATTCCGCCTATGTCAAAATCGCCGAGGGGTGCAACCACCCGTGCTCATTCTGCGTCATCCCGGCAATGCGCGGACGCCACCGCAGCCGCACGATTGAAAGTGTCGTTGCCGAAGTGAAATCTCTCGTCGCCCAGGGAGTGCGCGAGATCAATTTGATCAGCCAGGATACGACTTATTTTGGCATGGACCGGTGGGAAGCCCGCCCCAAAGCCAACCAGCCGGTCGATTCCTCGCGCGGCCCGACGATTGCCGCTCTCCTCGACGAACTGCAAAAGATCAAGGGCGACTTCTGGATTCGGCTCCTCTACACCCATCCGGCCCATTGGAGCGACGAGTTGATCGCCGCGATTGCCCGGAACGACAAAGTGGCGCGCTACATTGATATTCCCCTCCAGCATATCCACCCGGAGATGCTCAAGGCGATGAAGCGGGAGACCTCCCGCGAGCATATCGAGAATCTCATCGCGCGCATCCGGGCCGGCATTCCCGGCATCGCCATCCGCACCACGTTCATCGTCGGGTTCCCCGGCGAAACCGAGGCCCATTTCCAGGCGCTCCTGGATTTTATTGAGGCGACCCGCTTCGAGCGGCTGGGCATCTTCACCTACTCCCAGGAGGAAGGTTCGCTGGCCGCCAAGCTTCCGAACCAGGTTCTCACCGTCACCAAAAAAGCCCGGTTCCGCAAAGCGATGAAACTGCAACAGCGCATTGCCCGGGAAGTGGCGGAGCTGTTCGTCGGCCAAACCGTGCGGGTGCTGGTCGAGCAACCGTTGGTGGGCCGCACTTCCGCGGACGCCCCGGACGTCGATTGCCGGGTGCTTCTCCCGCGCGAACTGCCGGTGGGCCAGTTCGCCACGGTCAAAATTGGTGCCACGCAAGATTACGATCTCGTGGCGGAATAAAGATTACGCCAATTCCGCGAGCCGTTCCTTAAGAAGCTGCGCGGGCCATTGCCCGGGCACTTGCGCCTGGTCCAGATAACCGTAATTCAGGACCGACCCGGCCCGGCCGAGCGTCAGCCGGGAGATTTTTCCAAATTCCCCCATTCCCATCACCGCAAGGGCCGGGGAAGCAGGGCGGGCGTTGGAAATGAAATCAACCAGCACCGCCAGATCCCGCGCCGTCTGAGCCGTGCAAGCCAACTTGAACACGGAAGCCCCCGCGAAGGTGGCCTTGCGCCGCAACTCCCGAAGCCGGGCCAGGGACGGCGTTTTCAGGAAATCATGATGTGACAAAATCACACCGACCTTTTGCGCATGAGCCTGGGCCATCAGTTCCCGGAGAGCTTCCACGGAGCGCAACTCCAGATCCACGAGGCTTGCATACGGTAAAAAGCGGGCAAAAAGCGCGCGGCGTTCCGCAATTTTAAGAGCCCCGGCCCCACCTTCGAGAGGATGCCGAACTGTGACAATGAGCGGGATTTTTAACCGGGCCACCTGTTGTTCCAGGCGGTCCAAATCGACCCCCTCGGCAGCGAAAGCATCTACGCGCAATTCCAGAAAATCCAGAGCCCCGTTGCGCAACTTGAGACCCAAGGCCAATGATGAGGCACTCCAAACGGTTCCGACCACAGCGCCGGGAATCAAGGAAAGAACTTGCTTGGAAAAAAACATGATGGATTTATGAGGCGTATTACTGATACTTTCCCACAACGATGACCGGGCGAAAACAAGAATTTAATTCCCAGCTCTTTCAGATTGTTGACGGGATCCTGCTTTGCATTGGCTTATTCGCCGCTTACCTGCTCCGAGCCGTCTGTTCGCGATGGCTGCCGCTGATTGATATCGGCCCGTTTTCTCACAGCCAATGGATGGTTATCATCGTGCTCCCCTTTGGGCCCATTCTCCTGGAACTTCAGGGATTTTACGGGCACCCGCTCCAAAAGGGGGTCGGCTCCTCCTTGAGGCAAATGGCCGCCGCCGGTTTTTGGCTGGCTCTGATTTTAAGCGGCTGCGTGTTGTTCTTTCACCTGACGCCCCCGAGCCGGGGGGTGGCCATGTTATTTGCTTTCCTGGCCGCGTTGTTGCTGATCGCCCGGGAACGGATGACCATCGGTTATTTCCGCTCGCGGGCTCGCACCGGCGCGGGCCGGGAGCCGGTTTTGCTGGCAGGATGCCCGGGAGACGTCAAGGCGCTCCGCCAAAAGCTCAATCCGCTCCAGTTAATCGAGATGGATATCGTGGGAGAAGTCGATATCGAAAGTCGCCCGATTTCCGAACTGGTCGAGGTGATGCACCGGCATTCGGTGAACCGGGTGATCCTGGCTGGCGCGAACTCCAACATGAACCGCCTCCAGCAAGCCATTGCCGCCTGCGAAACCGAAGGGGTGGAAGCCTGGATGGTGGCCGATTTCATCAAAACCTCCATCGCGCAGCCTAGTTTCGATGTTCTAGGCTCCACGCCGATGCTGGTCTTCCGCACGACGCCCGCCCTTTCCTGGGCGCTGCTGGTCAAGGGAGTCATTGACCGGGTGGGGGCTCTCACCCTCATCATCCTGGCCTCGCCCCTTTTCCTAATGGCTTTTCTCGGCATTAAACTGACCATGCCGGGCCCGGTGATCTTCCGGCAACAGCGAAGCGGCAAAAACGGGCGCCCCTTCACGATGTACAAGTTCCGCAGCATGAGCACCGATGCGGAAATGCGCCGCGCGGAGCTGGCGGCCCTCAACGAAATGCAAGGCCCGGTATTCAAAGTCGGCGATGATCCCCGGATCACCCCGTTTGGCCGGTGGATACGCAAGACGAGCGTGGACGAGCTGCCCCAGCTCATCAACATCCTGGCCGGGGACATGAGCCTGGTCGGCCCCCGTCCCCTGCCGCTTTATGAGGTGGAGAATTTCGAAAACGACGCCCAGCGTCGGCGTTTGAGCGTCAAACCGGGCCTGACCTGCCTTTGGCAGATCAGCGGACGCAGCAAAGTCCAAAGTTTTGAAGAATGGGTGGAGCTTGATTTGCGCTATATTGACAACTGGTCGATCTGGCTGGATTTTAAGATTCTTTTCAAAACAATCCCCGCCGTGCTATTTGGTTCAGGAGCCCACTAACCGGTTTTTGGAACCGAAGCCGATCTTTTTTCTTGCAACGCTTTGTAAAAACGGTAGTTTTGACTTATCAATTTTAAAGATGTTCTGGGGGGAACATGAGCCCTTCGCGGCCATTCGGTCGCGGGGGGCTCAATTTTTTTAAGCCCTAAAGATTTCATTCCATCTCGGGATTCCGAGGGATTTTACACAATGAACGGGCTCACCCGTGCCTCCTTGAGGCCATCGCTCCCCCCTCCCGGTCGGCATGGCTTAGGCTGAATCTGATCGGGCCCCTGGTACTGGACAGAATTGAATGAGAGTCTGAGGGGTGTGTTTTACTGGTTTGGGTTGATTTGGAAAGCGTGAACTGGAGCGGAGGGCGTAGCCCGGAGCGGAAGTTCACGCTTGCGCGCGACCATGGG
>CAIZLD010000041.1 GCA_903933715.1 uncultured Spartobacteria bacterium | reverse complement strand
AGTCACTCGTGAACCCAACGGGTTCATAGCAAATAGCCGGTGGTTGAGCGTCAGCGACACCACCGGTTTGAAGTCGATCCCGAAATTCACCCCAACGGGGTGGCAGCAAACGATGGCCTCTGCCACCCCTTGCGGGGTGAGGCGCAGTTGACGCCCTGTTCCGGTGGTATCGCTCTGCTCAACCACCGGCTATTCGCTGTAAACCCTCCGGGTTCTGATGCATTTGCCCTAGCGCGATCTCTGGCGGGGACGGAAATAAGCCTGCCCGAAGAACCCACCTGAAGATAGACGTTCCCAAGTGCAACTTGGGAACGAGGTAGAAACGAGGTTGGATTTTAAAAAAAAGTCGGGCATCTTGCCGGTTTCGTGTCCAAGGTTGAAGACCGATGATTCTCCGCGCCCAAACCGTTGTCACCTTGAATGGCCCGCCCTTGCGGGACGGCGCAGTGGCGGTTCACGGCGGCCGGATCACGGCGGTCGGCCCGTTTGAAACGGTCGCAAGGCAATCCAGCGGCGAGGTCGTCGATCTGGGGGAGCAAATCCTCATGCCCGGGCTCATCAACGCCCATTGCCACCTCGACTACACGACGATGCGCCATTCCATCAATCCGCCCGCATCGTTCACGGGATGGATCAGCCGCATCAACGCACTCAAACGGCAGATGACCGACGACGATTATCTCCAGGCGATCGCCCTCGGCTTTGAGGAGTTGCGCCGCTGGGGGACCACGACGGTTTGCAACCTCGAAGCGTTCCCCGAACTGCTCCCGAAGCTCCCGCCCCCGCCGATCCGCACCTGGTGGTTTCTCGAATTGATCGACCTGCGCAGCCGCGTGACCAGCGAAGCGTTGATGCAAGGAGCCCTCTCGTTTTTTGAAAGCCGCCCGGATTGGCTGGGCGGGTTTGGGCTTAACCCGCATGCTCCCTACACTGCTTCGGCGGAGCTGTTCCGCCTCTGCAACGCTTGCGGGAGCCGCTTCGGGATGCCGCTGACGACTCACATCGCCGAGTCCGCCGAGGAAGAAGCGATGTTTGCGCGACGGGAGGGAGATCTCTTCGAGTTTTTAAGCAAGCTCGGGCGGCCCATGAACGATTGCGGCCAACGCTCCTCGTTTGCCAATGCCGTCGAGGGCGGCCTGATCGGCCCCGGCTGGCTGCTCGCCCATGCCAACGAATTGGAGGAGCCGGATTTCGCCCTCATCGCCGCCACCCCCGGCGATTGGCACCTCGTCCACTGCCCGCAAAGCCACGCCTATTTCAAGCATCGGCCTTTTGCGTGGAAACGGCTCGAAACGCTCGGCGTGGGGATCAGCCTGGGGACCGACAGCCTGGCGAGCAACGACAGCTTGAGCCTCTTTTCCGAAATGCAGGCCGCCCAACAAGCCGCTCCGTGGCTGACTTCCGAAACCTTGTTAAGAATGGTCACCACGCATCCGGCAAAAGCGTTGGGGAAAGTCGGCGAACTCGGGGAACTCCGCCCCGGAGCCCACGCCGACCTGATTGCCCTCCCGTTTGCCGGAGACGCTCCCCGGGCCTACGACGCAATCCTCAATAACCGGAGCCCAATCGAATGGATGATGCTGGACGGAAATATAGTTTGAGGGTCGGGGCGATCTTCCTGGCGGCGCTGATGCTCGGCACTCCCCAGGCGATTGCCAAAAAGGAACCGGGTTCAAAGAAGGCCAAACCCCGTCCGGCAAAACGGGAAGCCGTCGTCGCCGAAATGCCTCCCGGCATTGCGATTCCCGACGCTTCCGGCGGACTGGCCCTCGCCGCTCACGGGGCCACGGTGATTGACACATTGACGGGCGATCCGCTCTACGAAAAAAACGCCTACGACCGGTTTTACCCGGCCAGCTCCACCAAAATCCTGACCGCGCTCCTCGTCATTGAAGCGGGCGATCTCGACCGCATCGTGGTGATCGCCCCGGAAGACACGCATGTGGAACCGAGCGCGATCGGGTTCAAACCGGGGGACCAGTTTACCCGCCGCGAATTGCTCTACGCGCTGATGCTCAAAAGCGCGAACGACGTCGCCCAGGCGCTCGCCCGCGACAACGCCGGGAGCATCGAGGCGTTTGCCGAAAAAATGACCCAGCGGGCCGCTAGCCTCGGAGCCACGCAAAGCCACTTTGCCAATCCGCACGGGCTGCATAACCCGGAGCATTACACCACGCCGCACGACCTCGCTTTGATCGCCCGGTCCGCCATGCAGCAGCCGTTTTTCCGCAAAATCGTGGGGACGATCTCCTACGCCTGGGTCACGCCGCAAGGGGCGGTCGTGCAGCTCCAGAACCACAATAAATTGCTCTGGTGCCCGCCTTGGAAATTCGAGGGCTGCACGGGGCTCAAGACCGGCTACACCGTCCCGGCGCAACAAGTCCTTGTCTCCTCCGCGCTCCGCAATCACCGGGAGGTCATCTCGGTCGTGATGCACTCCGACAAGCCGGGCATCTGGATGGACAGCAAAGCGTTGCTCACCTACGGCCTCGCACATCTCCCCGACGGGCCGCGCTTCGACTGAGCCGCCCAGTCAAACAGTTTTATCCGCAGATTGCGCAGATGGGCGCAGATTTTAAGATGTGCGCCGTTTGCAGCCCCTTCTCCGGGGCTCAACTTTTTTGCCCTGACTTGTTTTGAGGTGTTGACGGAGCGCCAAATGTCGCGATGGTGCTCTCAACCTTGAGAATTGAGAAACTTTGACGACCTCCTTTAGGGGGTTGCCGAAATAAACCACCTTCCCTGCCGCGCCTTTTTAGGATAATTTAATCATTCCATGGCTCGTATTTTAATCATCGACGACGAACCCGCGATGGTGGACGTCATTTCCACTCTTTGCAAAGAATTAGACCACCAGGTTTTTCCGTTCAGCTCCCCGGCCCGGGCCATCGAAGCGTTGCCCGGATGCATGCCCCAAGTAGTCATCGCCGATATCAAGATGGAAAACCTCGGCGGCTTCGACGTGCTGAAAGCCTGTCGCGATTTGACCCCGCTCCCGGCCGTCATCATGGTCACCGGTTACGCCTCGGTGGAGACCGCCGTGGAAGCGATGAAACTGGGGGCGTACGATTACGTCACCAAGCCTTTTAAAATCGACGAACTGCAGCTCACCATCCAGCGCGCGCTCGATTTCCAGTGCGCTGTCCGGGAGAACGTTTACCTCAAGCAGGAACTCAAGGAGCGCTACAAATTTGAAAACATCGTCGGCGCGAGCGCCAAGATGCAGAAGGTCTACGAGCTGATCGCCAAGGTCGCCGACACCGACAGCACCATTTTGATCCAAGGAGAGAGCGGCACCGGCAAGGAGTTGGTGGCCCGGGCTCTTCATTTCAACAGCCGCCGCCAGCATCACCCGTTTGTCGCCATTAACTGCTCGGCGCTTCCCGAGAATCTTTTGGAGAGCGAACTCTTTGGCCACAAAAAAGGGGCGTTCACCGGAGCCGTGCAGGACAAGATGGGGCTCTTCGAGGAAGCCCATCACGGCACCATCTTTTTGGACGAGATCAACTCCATGGCGCAACCGCTCCAGACCAAGCTGCTTCGGGTGCTCCAGGAGCGGCAGATCCGGCGCGTGGGCGACACCAAGACGATCCCGATCAGCGTGCGCGTTCTGGCCGCTTCCAACGAGTCGTTGCATGAGAAAATATCGACCGGCGGCTTCCGCGAAGACCTTTATTACCGGCTCGCTGTGATTCCGGTTGAGATGCCGCCGTTGCGCGAACGGCTCGATGACGTTCCGCTTTTAACGCAATATTTCATCCAGAAAATCGCCGTCCAAAACAGCACCGCCCCTGCCCGGATCGACCCGGACGCGATGGCCGCGCTCTCCACCTATCATTGGCCTGGTAACGTCCGGGAACTTGAGAACGCCGTGGAGCGGGCTTGCGCTTTGTGTGAAGAATCGACGATCCGGGTGGCCGATCTGCCGTCCCAAGTGGTCCAGCACGGCCCTGCCCCTTGCGCGGAAATCACCGGGCAGCTCCCGATCGGGCAACCGCTGGGAACTTTTGTGGAGTCGATCGAGCGCCGATTTATTGAAGAGACGATCGCCTTCAACGGCGGTTCCCGCGATCGCGCCGCCAAGATGCTCGGCATCAGCATGGCCACGCTCTACCGCAAGCTGGCGGATTAAAACGGGCTTTGAAATAGCCGCAAAAAACGCAATAGGATTCGACCTCGCCCGACGAGAAGAGGGGTTCTGATTTTCAGACGAAGGCACGGAGAAATGGATGGATCGACCGCTCCGCGGGCGATCTGGGATGGGCGCGGAATGGGCAATGGCGGGCGCACTCCCGATCGCGCCCGGAGGTCGCGATCCACCTTGGCGATCCGCCTTGGCCGATAAGAAGAGAGGCGTCCTCACGCAAGGCACTGGGAGATTCCGCACAAAAAAAGCGCGCCCACCCTTTAAGGCAGACGCGCTTCGTTGTTTTTTTTAACCGCGCTCGGGTTACAGCGAGGGGGTCCAGCTCTTCAGAATGCGCAGGTAATTGGCGCGCTCAAAGGCGGTCGCGTCCGGGCTGTGCTTGAGGTTCATCGTGCCACGCATCTGCGCGATCGACTCGTATTCATGCTCTTCGAGCCACTGCACCATGTCGGCCAGAATGACTCCGAGACGTTCCGGGCCTTTGGTGAGCAGGGTGGAAACCAACTGGACGGAATGGGCTCCCGCCATGATGGCGCGAATGGCGTCCTCGGCCCGGTGGATGCCGCCGGTAGCCGCATAGGAAGTTTCGATCTGAGCGCTCAGGATCGCCAGCCAGCGAAGCCGCAGGCGCAGCTCCGATGGGGTGGAAAGCTCCAGCACCGGGTCCACATCGAGATCATCGATGTTGATGTCCGGCTGGTAAAACCGGTTGAAAAGGACGACCCCGTTGGCCCCGGCCTCCGTGAGGCGGCTCACGAAATGGGGGAGCGACGAGAAGAACGGGGAGAGCTTGACGGCAATCGGGATGCTGACTTCCTTGCGGATAGCGGCGACCAGATCCAGCGCCCGTTGCTCCACTTCGGCTCCGCTTTTTTGCGGGTTGGACGGGAGATCGTAGTAGTTGAGTTCGAGAGCGTCGGCGCCGACTTGCTCAATCAACTTGGCGTGGCCGACCCAGCCGCCGGAGGTGATTCCGTTGAGCGAGGCAATTACCGGCACACTCACGGCCGCTTTGATTTTTCCGATCAATTGCAAGTATTGATCGCTGGTTTCATTGAAGTCGTCCTCGGTCGGCAGGTAAGTGATCGCTTCGGCAAAACTCTCCGTATACGAATCGACGTCCCGCTCCCGCGCGGCCCGTTCCAGCTCGATCTGCTCCTCAAAAAGGGAGTGCATGACGATGGCGGCGGCTCCGGCGTCTTCCAGGCGGCGGACCATTCCGAGATCGTCCACGAGCGGCGATGCACCCGGCATGAGCGGGTTTTTAAGTCGGAGACCCAAGTAGTTGGTTTCGAGATTCATGGTGCTGATTCGTTAAGGGTTTACTTGGATTCTTCGGTGCCGCCGATCCCGGCGAGTTTTTGGTAAAGGGCGACGCGCTGGTTGACTTGCTCCTGCGCGGCAGCCTCGAAGGCGGCGAGGTTTTCCGGTTTGGTGCGGAAACGCAATTCGTTGCGCAGGTAGTCGGCCACGCGCACCTTGGGCGGCGCGTTGTCGATTTGCAGCGGCGCGAGACCTTGTTCGGCGCGACGCGGGTCGAACCGGAACAGCGGCCAAGTGCCGGATTCCACGGCCAGCTTTTGCTGTTCAAGCCCGCTCTTGAGGTTGTATCCGTGCGCAATGCAATGGCTGTAGGCGATGATGAGCGATGGCCCGTCGAAGCTCTCCGCTTCCTCAAAGACTTTGACGGTCTGGGCGTCTTTCGCGCCGAAGGCGACGCGGGCGACGTAAATGTTGCCGTAGCTCATCGCCATGAGACTGAGATCTTTCTTGGGACGGGCTTTGCCGGCCATCGCGAATTTCGCGGTGGCTCCGAACGGGGTCGATTTGGACATCTGGCCGCCGGTATTGGAGTAAACCTCGGTGTCGAGGACGAGAATGTTGATGTTCGCCCCGGTGGAGAGGACATGGTCCACACCGCCGTAACCGATGTCGTAGGCCCATCCGTCACCGCCGAGAATCCAGGTGCTCTTGCGCACGAGGTAATCGGCGACATCGGCGAGGCGACGGGCGGCGAGGCTGTCCATCGAGGCGAGTTTCTCACGCAACACAACGACGCGCTGACGTTGGGCGGCGAGCGTGGCCTCGTCCCGGGCGTTGACGTTGGCCAGCAGTTCGCCCGCAAGCGTTTCGCCGACTTGCGGGGCAAGCCCGGTCAGGATTTCCTGAGCGATCGCGCTTTGCTTGTCGATGGCGAACCGGAACCCGAGGCCATACTCGGCGTTGTCTTCAAAGAGCGAGTTGGACCATGCCGGACCGCGTCCATTGGCGTCGGTGGTGTAAGGGGTGGTGGGCAGGTTGCCGCCGTAGATGGAGGAGCACCCGGTGGCGTTGGCCACGACAAGGCGGTCGCCGAACATCTGGGTGAGCAACTTGATATACGGGGTCTCGCCGCAACCGGTGCAAGCGCCGGAATACTCAAAGAGCGGCTGGGCAAACTGGCTGCTCTTTACGTCCGGCTTGAGGAGGGTGCGGTCCGGGTAAGGCAGGTCGAGGAAGTAAGCGTACTGGGCCGCTTGCTTGGAACGCTCGGGGATATCGGTCATCGTAAGCGCCTTGTGGCTCGGGTCGGTCTTGGACTTGGCCGGGCAGACGCTGGCGCAAAGGGTGCAGCCGGTGCAATCTTCCGGGGCGACCTGGATGGTGAAGCTTTGCCCTGCCTGGGCGCGCATCGGGACGGACTGGAACCCTTCCGGGGCGTTGGCGAGGAGTTCGGTCGAGTAATGCTTGGAGCGGATGGCGGCGTGCGGGCAGACAAACGCGCATTTGTTGCACTGGATACAGATGCTTGAATCCCAAACGGGAAGTTTGTCGGCGATGTTCCGTTTTTCCCATTGAGTGGTGCCCACGGGCCAGGTGCCATCGGCGAGAAACGCGCTGGTCGGGAGGTCGTCCCCTTTCCCTTCGAGGATGGTGGCGGTGACTTGTTTAACGAAGTCGGGCGCTCCCTCGGGAACGGTTGGAGCCATTGCGTGACCGCATAGGTTGTTCGCCGGAACGGCTACCTCATGAAGCCCGGCGAGCGCCTGGTCAACGGCAGCGAAGTTCTTCGCCACGACATCGTCGCCCTTGCGTCCGTAGGTTTTCTTAATGGCTTTCTTGATCTGCTCAATCGCCTCGTCCCGGGGCAATACGCCGGAGATGGCGAAGAAGCAGGTCTGCATGATCGTGTTGGTGCGGCCACCGGCACCGGCGGCGCGGGAGACCGAAGCGGCGTCGATCACGTAAAATTTGAGTTCCTTTTCAACGATCTGCTTTTGCACTTCGCGCGGCAGGTGTTCCCAGATGACGTCCGCGCCGAACGGGGTGTTGAGCAGGAAAACGCCTTTCGGTGCGGCGTAGCCGAGGACGTCAAATTTCTCGATGAACGTGGCCTGGTGGCAGGCGACGAAGTTGGCCCGCTTGATCAGGTAATGGGCGGCAATCGGGCGCGGCCCGAAGCGCAAATGCGAGATGGTCATTGCGCCCGATTTTTTCGAATCGTAGACGAAATAGCCTTGCGCGAAATTGGCGGTTTCCTCGCCGATGATTTTGATCGAGTTCTTGTTGGCTCCCACGGTGCCGTCGGCCCCGAGGCCGAAGAACACGGCGCGCACGACGTCGGACGGTTCGAGATCGAACTGCGGATCGTAAGCGAGCGAGGTGCCGGTGAGGTCGTCGTTGATGCCGATGGTGAAATGGTTCTTGGGACGCTCGGCGAGCAGCTCGTCGAAGACCGCCTTGGCCATGGACGGATCAAACTCTTTGGAGCCGAGCCCATAGCGGCCGCCGATGACGACCGGCTCGCAGGCAAACTGGCTCAAGCCGCTGGAGCGGGCTTCGGCCAAAGCGGCGACAACGTCGAGGTAAAGCGGTTCGCCGAGGCTTCCGGGTTCCTTGGTGCGGTCGAGGACGGCGATGCTCTTGACGCTTGCGGGGATCGACGCGATGAACGCTTCGACATTGAAAGGACGATAAAGGCGGACTTTGACGACGCCGACTTTTTGGCCCTGCTCGTTGAGCCAGTGGGCGGTCTCCTCGGCGGTTTCGGCGCCGGAACCGATGGCGACAATGATGCGGTCGGCTTCGGGATGACCGGAATAATCAAAGAGATGGTATTGGCGGCCGGTAAGGGCGGCGAAGCGATCCATCGCCCCCTGCACTGCTTTAGGAACGGCGTTGTAGAACGGGTTGCAGGCTTCGCGGGCCTGGAAGTAAACGTCCGGGTTTTGCGCGGTGCCGCGAATGGTCGGATGGTCGGGAGAGAGGCCGCGGGAACGGAAGGCGCGGATCGTTTCCTCGTCAATCATGCCGCGAAGGACGTCGTCTTCGAGCGGGTGGAATTTGGCGACCTCATGCGAGGTGCGGAACCCGTCGAAGAAATGCATGAACGGGACGCGGGTCTCGAAAGTTGCGGCATGGGAGATGCACGCCATGTCTTGCGCTTCCTGGACGGAGTTGGAGGCGATCATGACAAACCCGGTCTGGCGGCAGGCCATGACGTCGGAGTGGTCGCCAAAAATGGAGAGGGCGTGGGTGGCCAGCGCGCGGGCGGTGACGTGGAAACAGAAAGGCAGCAGTTCCCCCGCGATCTTGTACATGTTGGGGATCATCAAGAGAAGCCCCTGCGATGCGGTGAACGTGGTGGTGAGCGCTCCGGAATTGAGCATGCCATGGACTGCCCCGGCGACACCCGCTTCAGACTGCATTTCCACCAGGCTCGGGATGCTTCCCCACAAGTTTTTGCGGTTCTTGGCCGACCATTCGTCGCACGACTCTGCCATCGGCGAAGAAGGGGTGATCGGGTAAATGGCAATGGTTTCGCTCAGCCGATAGGCGACCGAAGCCACGGCTTCGTTGGCGTCAAGGGTTGATGCTTTCGGGGATCGCACGGCCGTCTGCGGCTCTAGGTTGGCACTCATGTTCCTAAATTAAACGCAAAGCGTCCACGGGGGCTGCCCCCGAATTGGCATACCCTAGTCCTCGGTTGCCAGCCCCTCCCCCGCGCCGAAAATAAAACGGCGGCAGAGGAGTCTCTGCCGCCGTTCGAAAAAAATCCGGTTGCCGGATTTTACCAGATGCTCTGAGGCACAAAGATCTGGTCGCCGGGAAGCACTTTGACATCCAGCGAAGGATCGATGGCGAATTTGCGAGTGTCGAGCACTTCCACCTTGCCATTGCGGGTGAGTTTGACGTGTTTGCGATCCGCAAAATCGTTGAACCCGCTTGCCCCGGCAATGGCAGACATGACCGTCAGGTCCGCCGTGTAGAGAATCCGCCCGCTCCCCTTGACCTCGCCGGTGACGTTGACAAACCGGGTGTTGGTCTGGACACTGATGGTGATGGTCGGGCGGGTATAGATTTTCCCGGAGATCAGCCGTTCTTCAATGAGCTGCTGCGCCTTGTCGCTATCGAGCCCGGAAATTTTGATTTTTCCAAGGTACGGGATATTGACCATGCCGCTGTCGTCGATGGTTTGGGTGGCCGACAGGGCGGCGATTTCCTCGGCGGGGACTCCCCCCAACCGGATATCGACCGTATCTCCGACGCGCAATACCGCCTGGGCGAAACTGGTCCTGGGCAACAGCAACCCCGTGGCGATCAGGAGCAGGGCAAGGGTCTGGAAGAAACGTTTCATCTTAGTAATCTCCGGGTTTGGCAGGGGTTTTGGCTTCGGCAAGCGCGCCGGTCTTTACCGCCTTGGCTGAGTTGGCCTTTTTGCGTTTCGCGTCGGGCGTGTAGTAGTCGTAATACTGAGTGTAATATTGGTAACCGGAATCGTGCTTGGTCTCGACGTTGTTCAGGACGACGCCCAACAAATGCCCGCCGACATTATCGACGGCGTTCTTGACCCGTTGGAGCATGGCCCGCGGGAACCGGCGGTATTGCACGACCATGATGGCGAGATCAACCTCGCTGGCCAGGATGGAGGCGTCGCTGACGCCCAGGATCGGCGGGGAATCAAAGAAAATCAGGTCGTAATGATTGCGGATGGAAGCAATCAAATCGATCATGCTCTGGGAATTGAGGATGCCAACCGCGTCGTCGGGCACCTCGCCGCTGGGCATGAACGAGAGGCGGGCGACCCCTGTCTTTTGGATGGCATCCTGGAATCTCACTCTGCCGCTCAACACATCCGAAAGCCCCACGGTGTTGTCGACTTCAAAAAACGTATGCTGGGAGGGGCGGCGCAAGTCCGCGTCCACGATGAGCACGTTGTAGCCGCCCTTGGCGCAGGTGACGGCCAGATTATTGAGCGTCGTCGATTTGCCCTCGCCGGGACCGCCGGAAACCAGGGTGATCGTTTTGGCATTGGGATTCTTGCAGTTGAATTCCATGTTGGTGCGCAAGATCCGGTACGCTTCGGCATCCGGCGCATCCCCCTCAAGTTTGAGCAGGGAAGTGATCCCCTTGGGAATGACGGCAAGAACGGGGGCTTTCAGGAAACGCTCGACGTCGTCAAGCGTTTTGACGCTGGTGTCGAGGTATTCGATAAAGAACGCAAGCGCAATGCCGACGAACAACCCGAGCGCCACGGCCAGGGCCATGAACATCCATACCTTCGGCTTGGCCGGATAGATGGAAGGCTCGGCTTTTTCCCAAATTTTGGCCGTGATGACCGACATCTTCAATTGCAGGCTTTCGGTCGAGAGGCGGTTCTCGGCGATTTCCAAAACCTTTTTGGCGTTGATGTAGCGGTTTTTGACGTTGATGTATTCCTGGCTCTGGCCGGTGGCCTGGTTAAATTTAACCTTGGTCCCCTGGAGTTTGTCTTCGAGCGCGGCCATGTTGGCCTCGCTGACTTTGATCTTGATGCTCAAGGCGTTGCGAACCGCGGCGATCCCTTCCATCAATTGCCGGGCAAAAACTTCTTTCTGCGCGCGCAAAGCCTTCACCTTCGGATGGTTTTCACCGAGGCCACTGTTGAGCATGCGGGCCTCCTCGGAGCAGGAATCCTGGAAAAGCGGGAGCACTTTGTTGATCGTCGGATCGGCGATCTCAAGGGAAGTGAGGGCGGTCATCAACTCCTCCGGTTTGAGTTTGGCGGTCTGCTCAAAACGGGAAATCAATTCAGCGTGCTTGATTTTCGCAAGGTTATATTGCGACTCATCATCGGCAACGACTTGCCGGGCGAAATCGGGAGAATCGAGCGTCTCCGGGTTCGGATCGACGATCTTCTCCCGGTCACGGATCTTCTGCATCTCCTGCTGGGCCGCCTCGACCGATTTGCGCTGGTTGAGCACTTCCTCCCTCAATTGGGCCAGGCCCGAATCGCGGATCTGCATCTGGTCGTCGCGGCGCACTTTTTGGTAAACCACCGCGATCATGTTGGCGATGTTGGAGGCTTCGGTCCGGTCGGTGGAGTAGACGCCGATTTCGATCATATCGGTGTTGCGCACCGGATTGAGTTCCATCCGCCGCACCAGCATGAAGTAGACTTCCTCCTTCGGCAACGGAGTCCCCTCCTGCGCGCTCCAAGTGTCCACCAGCTTGAGGTTGTCGATGACCGGATAAAGGATTTCCTTGCTCTGGAGAACCTGAAACTGTGTGGGCTGGAGATTCGGATCGCGGACGGTCTGGAAGGCGGTTTCGTTGGAGAAAACCTTGATGGCGTTGTTGTCCGACTTCACCTCCATTTTGACCCGGGAATAATACTGCCGGGGGAGGAAGAAGCAGGTAACCCCCGCGCTCACCATGACCAGCGCAAAGGCGATCACCAAGATGGCCCAGCGGACCCGGATGACGCGCCAATAATCGAGAAAATGCAATTTTACTTCACTGGTGTCGTTCATATGGAAAAGGGGAGGCTAAAAAAGGGGGAAGGGAACCGGGATTACACCATCGCATGCGGATGCGAGTGGCTCATCCCCGGAAAAAACCAGCCGATCAATAATTGTAGGTTGCTCCCACGTAATACGTGTTGCGTGAATTTTCCGAGAGCGGGTTCGCCGTATTAAATACCTCGAAATGGGTATAATTGGCGAAAAGCGTGAGCTTTTGGGAAAGCAAATACTGGGCTCCCACGGTGAGGTTGGCGGAATCCTGCCCACCGGCCGAAACGGTATTTTTCTCTGACGAATTGGCTTGATGGCTGTAATTTGCGGCGATTGAGCCCCTAAGCTTGGGGGTAAATGTCTGGTTGTAGCCGATTCCGAGGCGGGTCTCTTTGCCGCTGGATTGGCTGCTTGAATTGCCGCCGTTGAGGCCGTAGCGGCCACTGAACGAGACCGAAGAAAGGCGGCTCAAAATATAATCCGCGGAAGCTTCGACATAAGGAGAGGAGTCATTGGAGAGGGCCGAGTTGTCGTATTCCGTCATCATCCCGCCCGCCCGCAGCGATCCGGACAAGCGCCGGCTCAACATCACGTCCGGGCCAAGCAGCAGGTAGTAGCTTTTGGAATCAAAGATCGAATTTCCATAACTCGCCTGGGATGCGCGCAGTTCGGCGACCCCGGTAAAGATCGGGTTAAAAAGATAACGCACCGATTGCCCTATCGTCTGGGTCAAAGCATCGCTGGACGAAGTGGTGGAACCGGAGTAAGTCGTGTTTACAATCGTGTAAGTCGTGTCGGTGGAAATCCGCCGGGTCCACAGATAGAGCAGGTCGAACTTGCCGTTGATGGTTAAATAACCTTTGCCATTGGACTGGACCAAACCGTTGAGGACCGAAAGGCTCGGCTGGGTGGTGTAGGTGCCGTTGATCACCGATGAAAACTGGGCGCGGGGCGTCAATTTGTAGGCGAACAGAAGGCTGAGGCCGCCGATCGGGGTCAACTGATCCCCAGCGCGATCATAATAATACTGGGCGCCTGCATTGGCCTGGAGGGAAAGTCCCACCCGTGATTGGGCGATCAGGAGATCCACTCCCTCCGACACGGCTGTGAACTGGCTCCCTTTGATCGGTTGAGTTTCCCCTTTTTTGCCTGAGGAACTGTAAATATTATCATCGTAGCCGTGCTGGACGGTCGTGGAAAATGAAAGCGGCTGGCGATCAAACAACCCTTGTCCCGGCGTAAAGTTCAATGGAGAAAATCCATAGCCGCCGGGCAGCAGGAACCCTTCCTCGGCTTCTGCGGTATCCAGGGAAGTGGATGTCGCCGAACTCCCGGTCAAAGCGGGGGTTCCCAGCGAATCGACGGCGGGGATTTCCAAGGTGGAAGTCGGCGTCAGCACAGGGCTCGCCACGGTACTGGCGGAAGAGGTTGAAATCTCCTGGGCAAAAGCTGCCGAAGTGCAAAAGATCAACGCGATGCAGGCATGGGATCGTTTTAACATAAGATAAAAGTTTAGGAGGGCAGCTCTTCCAATACTCAAGGTTGACTTGAATCGCAAACGATTCTTTGGTTTTTACCCATTTTTGAGGCAATTTTTTCAGGGTACTATTTTGTTTTTCAGGCTGGTATCGGAGAAATCGGCGCGTTATGTTAGTCTATCCATGACTGACTCCCTCTCTGTTCTGAGCGCTGCTGTTCGTGATGTGAAGGACTTTCCCGCGCCGGGAATCCTTTTTAAGGATATCACTCCGATTCTGGCCAGCGGACGGCTTTTCAGGCTGGCGGTGGACTGCTTTGTGGAAGCCAATGCGGGGTTGCAAATCGATAAAATCGTCGGCATTGATGCCCGGGGGTTTCTTTTTGGAGCCGCGGTGGCTTACGAACTGGGGGTCGGTTTTGTGCCGGTCCGCAAGGCGGGAAAACTGCCTTTCCAGACGCAATCGGCCGCCTACACCCTCGAATACGGTCAATCGGTGGTCGAAATGCATGTCGATGCGATTGTGCCGGGGGAACGCGTCGCCCTTATCGACGACCTCCTGGCGACCGGCGGCACCGCCGCGGCGGCGGCATGCCTGATCGCCAAAATGGGAGGCGTACTCGCGGAAGCGCAATTTCTTATTGAGCTCGAATTTCTGGCCGGACGAAACGCCCTCCAGCATCTTCCCGTGCGTTCGTTTTTAAAATTCTAGCTGCGCCGCTTCCCCTTTTCCCCTTCAAACCGCAATGACCCCCGCTCTCCCGATTCCCGGCTTTCTCGATCGTCTACGCTCCTGGCTTGCTGAAAAAGGAGGGCTGCGGCTGGAGCTCCTCAAATACGTGGGGGGAATCGCCGGAGCCGTCGCGTGGCTGTCTTTTTTGCTGGGGCTGGCCCTTCACCACGCTTACTTTGACCCCGGCATGCCGGGCTTAAACGCCTGGGCCGTCATCAAACTGCTCCTTTACCTGCTCACGGGAGCCGCCAGCATCGCGGGGCTGTTTTTTTGCCTCAGCAACACCTTGCGCATTTATGGCGAATACCTTCACTCCATCGAGCAAGCCGAAGCCCGTTCCCGGTTTGTCATTGAGGCCTGCCCGGACGCGATCCTGATGGTTGACAGCCAGGGAAACATCGAATCGTTCAACCCGTCCACCGAAGCCATTTTCGGCTTCAACCGCACCCAACTGCTCGGGGCAAAAATATCCAAGCTCATCCCGCAGCGTCATTTTCTTTTGGACGTCGCCGCGATGGGGCGCGAGAATTTCATGGCGTTTGCCGAACGCCAGAACTCCGTCCGGTTCCCGGTGGAGATCGCCGTCTCCGAAGCGCAATACGACGGGGCGCGCCATTTCATCGTCCTCATTCACGACGCCTCCGAGCGGCGCTACTCCGACGAGACCGTCCATCATATTTCCCTGAGCGTCTCCTCCGCAACCGGCGTGGAATACGTGCGCAACCTCACCCAGCAACTCTCGGTCGCGCTCCAGAACGATTACGCTTTCATCCTCGAAACCGACACCGACTCGCAAACCGGCGTCTGCTCGCTGACGATGGCGGAACACGGGCGGTTGCGGAGCAAAAACAACTACCGCTTGGAAGGCAGCGCTTTTGCCGCGGCGCTCGGGGCCGGTTTCACCGCCATCCCGCAACGGGTCCGGGAACAGTACCCCGGAGACAGCCTGCTCCAAAGCCTGGAGGCCGAAGCGCTCATCGCAACGCCGCTTATTGACCACCGGGAGCGGGTCGTGGGGTTGATCGGCGTTATCAGTTGCAGCCCGGCCACCCAGATCGGCACCGTCCGCCAGACCCTCCAAATCTTTGCGGCCCGCGCCGCCGCCGAGATCGAACGCAAACAGGAAGTCGAGGGGCTTGCCTCTGAGAAAAACCGGCTCGCCGGGGATATGACGGTGATCCGCGACACCGCCGCGCGGGAACGCCTCCGTTATGAAGAGGACATCGCCGCCGAGCAGGAACTGCTCACGGTCACTTTGCGCTCCATCCGGGAAGGGTGCATCACAACCGACAACGATGGCCATATCGTGATGCTCAACCCGGTCGCCGAGCATCTCACCGGCTGGACGCAGCCGGAAGCAGCCGACCGCCCCCTGAGTGAAGTGCTGCGGCTCATCTCGCTGCACGGGGATCACCCCCAGGATGTCTCGACCCTGACCGAAAGAGTCGGTTCCGTGGACCCGTTGATGATGGTGGTTTCGCAAGACGGCGCACGGCGCACGGTCGAAGCGACCGCCGCCCCGATCTGCACCCGCAAAGGGCTCAAACTCGGCACCGTGCTGGTTTTGCGTGACGTTACCGAACGGCAACTCATCGAGGAAGAACGCCAAAAAGCGGAACGTCTCGAATCGATCGGCCTGGCGGCGGGCGGCATCGCCCACGACTTCAATAACCTGCTCACCGCCGTCATCGGCAATCTCTCCCTCTCCCTGCTTGAGGCCCAGGGACGCGTCCGCGACCGGATCGAAGCATCCAAAAACGCCGCGCTCCGGGCCGAAGACCTCGCCCGCCAGCTCCTCACCTTTGCCAAGGGAGGCGCACCGGTCAAAAAAACCGCCTCGGTCCGCCAGCTTTTGCTGGAAACGGTCGGCTTCTCTTTGAGCGGCACCACCACCCGCCCATGCTTCACTTTGCCGGAAGACCTCTGGCCCGCCGACATTGACGCCGGGCAAATCAGCCAAGTCATGGGCAACCTGGCCATTAATGCCGTGCAAGCAATGGCCAACGGCGGCACGCTTTTCGTTGAGGCTGAAAACCTCCTGGTTGACGAAGAAAACACCCCCCCCACGCTCCATCCGGGGCGGTATGTGCGCATTACCGTGCGGGACGAAGGCCCGGGCATCCCGGAGGATATCCAAAAGAAGATTTTCGATCCGTATTTCACCACCAAGCCCAAGGGAAACGGGCTGGGACTGGCCACCTCCTACACGATCGTCCGCAATCACCAAGGGTTGTTGAGCGTCAAATCGCCCGCGGGAGAAGGAGCCTCCTTTTATATTTACCTGCCCGCCTCGGACAAAGAAATCGAACCGGAACTGGTGCGTCCGGCCAGCACGGTCAACCGGCGGGGCAAAATCCTGGTGCTCGACGACGAAGAGGTGATCTGCGAATTGGTCGATTGCACCCTCACCCCATTGGGCTACACCGTCGTCCAAACCTTCGATGCCCAAACCATGCTGCGCCTTTACGAGGAAGCGCAAAAAGAAGGCAACCCGTTTGACGTGGTCATGATGGACCTCACCATTCCCGGCGGCATGGGCGGCAGGGAAGCGATCCACGAGCTTAAAAAAATCGATCCCGGAGCCCGGGCGATCGTTTCGAGCGGCTACGGCATGGACCCGATCATGAGCCGCTGCCGGGATTACGGTTTCTGCGGTTCGATTTCCAAGCCGTTTGACCTGACCCATCTCGAACAAGCCATCCAGGACGCGCTCTCGTCATGATCGGGAATTGACCTTAAGCAACGCACCGGTAGTCTCGGGCAAACTCTTCCACGCCAACCGATGAACCTGCCCAACCGCCTGACCGTTGCCCGCTTCTTCCTCACGCTCGGTTTTGTCGCCAGCCTGAGCATGGAATGGCGATTTGGGCACACACTGGCGCTGCTGCTCTTCATCGTCGGGAGCATCACCGATTACGCCGACGGCCACATCGCGCGCAAATACAACATGGTCACCGATTTCGGGAAACTGATGGACCCGCTGGTGGACAAAATCATGATTGCCGGTGCATTCATCTGCCTGGTTCCGCCGCCGTGCATTCCGGCCTGGGCCGTGGTGGTCATCATCAGCCGGGAGTTTTTAATCACCGGGCTGCGACTGCTGGCGGCCTCCAAGGGGATCGTCCTTCCGTCCGAAGCGCTGGGCAAACACAAGACCGGCTGGCAAATCGCCACGGTCATTTTCTTTTTGACCGTCATGGCCGCCCGTGAGTTTGACGGCATCGGCTTGAGCGCGGCTTTTTTGGATCAAGTGCAATCGCGGCTGGGTGCGCCGCTCATTGGCATCGCGCTGGGGCTGACGCTTTATTCGGGCGTCGGATATTTGTGGAAAAATCGGGAGTTGCTTAAAACTCCTTGATCCGAGCGCTGTCCGCCGCAGGAAGGCGCAAGAGCAGGAAGAGAAACATGAAACGCCTTTGTTTGTAAGTTTCGTGCCCTTTTTGCGGCTTGATCTTACAGGATTTCGAGCTGGCCTTTGAAGATCCAGGTCAAAGCCTTGACGCCGAGTTCAAGCAGATTGAACGGTTTGGCTATGAAATCGTTGCCGCCGCTCAAGCTCGATTGCACCCGGTTCTGAACGGTAACCGCCCCGGTGATGAACACAATGGGGGTCTTCTTATACTCGGGGATTTTCCGCAGCCGGACGCAAAGCTCGAACCCGTTCATCTCCGGCAACCCGACGTCGATGAAGATCAGGTCGAATTTCTGCTCGCCCAGGATCGCAAGGGTCGTTTTCGGATCTTCGGCGCACGTGACCTTCAGGTTCACCAGTTCGATGGCGGCCCGGATGGTTTTGCGGGTGTCGGAGTCGTCGTCCACGGCGAAAATATTGGCCAGATACGGGTCTTTGGTGCGCGCCAGGTTTTTCTCTTCCAACAGGGTGACCAAAAAATCGATTGATTGGCTGACGGTGCGCAAGGTGGACGGGTTGATCTGGCCCGGGATTTTCAGCAAATCGTTAATCAACGCTTCCAGCGCGAACGACATCGTGTGGACGGTGGTCAGCCGCGCCCGGCCGGTTTGCTCGGTCAACGTGTGAAGCGAGCCGATGAGCTCGGTCAAGAGGCTCGTCTCGCTCTGGTTCTTGATGAACGAGTGCAGGCAACGGCGCATGCCGTTGAGCGCCTCGGGGGCCGATTCAATGATCTGCTTGAGAAGCTGGCTATCGACCTCAAATTTGATCGTCGTCGAGTTTTCGAGCCGGGGCATCCGGAGCGGCGAGGGCGTGGGCTTGAGGATCTTCGGCTGGTTGATCTCGATCAGCGACGAGGTGCCGGGCTCCGGCTCGGCAGGCGGTGGAGGAGGAGTCTCCCGCAGAAGGGTCAGGGAAGGTTTGGGAAGCTCCTGCGGCGCGGCGGTGGCGGCGGCAGGCGCTTCCGCAACGGCAACGGCCGCTCGCTGGATCGCCGGGGCTGGAGCGGGTGCCGGTTCCTGAACGCGCATAGGGGGGATAACCGGAGCGGGCACGTTGGGCATCTGCAACCGTTCCGTCATTAACGCTTCGATTCGTTGCTGTGCCTCGTTCAACTGAATGGCGGCCTCGGCGGAAGAGATTTGCAAGGCGTTGCGTTCCCGCAGAATGGCGGCAATCTGGTTTTGCGCGACAGAAAGTTGCTCGCGAACGGATTTTAATTCCGTCTGAGAGGCTGCCAGCGAGGCGGACCGGCGGCTTTCGTCCGCAAACTTGGCGGCCCACTCGGAGGAGGCGCTTTCGGAATCGGCAAGTTGCTGGCGCAGGGTTTCGTTTTCGCTCTGCGTCTCTCCCGCTTTGAGGAGAACCGATTCGTGCTCTGCAAAGGCAGAGGCAAGCCGGGTTTCAAGCGCCCCGATTGCGCTGCGGCTTTCTTCGAGCGCGCTGGCAAGTTCCGTTTTCTGACGCCCGGCTTCATCTCGTTCCCGGATCAGTGCATCGAGACGTTCCTGCGATTTACTGAGTTCATCAGCAAGACGCACAGCTTCCTGTAAAGCGGCTTCATGAGCTTGGGTCAGGTCATCGAGCCTTTGTTGGAGACTTCTCTGGTCACCGGTAAGCTTTTCAATCCGTTCCTGCGCTTCCTGCAATTTGCGGCCGCTCTCGTCCCCGCTTTGTCGGGCTGCGTTCACCGCTTGCGTCAATTCTTCAATTTGCGCGGCGGCGGCTTTCGCGACTTGATCGGATTGCTCCAGTTGCCCGGATAACAGTTCGTTTTTAAGACCGAGGCCGTCGCGCTCTTTGGCCAGCGTTGCAACCGTTTTTTGCGCTTTATCCAACTCGTTTGCAAGCCGCGCGCTCTCTTGTGAAGCGGCTTCGTGCGTCTTGGCCAGTTCGGCGAGCTTTTGCTGAAGCCCGCTTTGGTCGCCGCTCAAATTCTGGACCTGCGCCTGCGCTTGCGCCAATTCCGCGCTGAGTTTTTCCAGTTCGCTGCGGCTCGCGCTTTGCTCCGTCTCCCGCTCCTTGGTAGCCGCAGCGAGTGATTTTTGCGCTTCGGCCAACTCGCTTGCAAGCTGCGCGCTCTCTTGTGAAGCGGCTTCGTGCGTCTTGGCCAGTTCGGCGAGCTTTTGCTGAAGCCCGCTTTGGTCGCCGCTCAAATTCTGGACCTGCGCTTGCGCT
>CAIZLD010000040.1 GCA_903933715.1 uncultured Spartobacteria bacterium | reverse complement strand
GACCACCGCTTCCGGCGCTTCCTTTACAAGCAGGGTTACTTGCTCACGGCTTAATGGGACAAGCGAATTCAATACCCTACTTTTTCACCTCATCCCTCTATGTACAAGCTTTTTCTCTCCTTCGGGCTAAACAGGAACGAAGCTGGTGGCAAAGGAGAATGCCGGCTAAAGCCCGGCACCCCCGAGTTTTTCACGGTCTCTGAGATTTTCCCCTGTTCTTTATTCGGCACGTTGCGGTTTAGTTTTCGGGGACAATCGCGCCGTATTGTTGCGGAGCAAGTGGAATTCCGGATCGGAGCAAACTTTCATACGAAGCCTCGGTAAGCAGGGAGTCGATCTGGCTCCATGGCAGGAGGAAATGGGAGGCTTCGCGGTTGATTTTGTCTGCGTTAAGGCAAAAAAGACTGCGATTGCTTCGGGCAACCACGGCCTGTTGTTGCTCAATAATTGCCGGTTGGGAATTCCACAACCCCTCGGAAGTCATTGATTCGGCGGAAAGAAACGCAATATCAAAATGCCAGAAATGGAGGCTCTTCAACGCGGTTTTTCCCAACAGAGCCGATTGCCGGGCCAGCAGTTGCCCGGCGAGGAGAAAAACTTGCACTCCCGGAATCGAAGCAAGCATTTCGCCGACCGGAATATTGGAAGTCACAATCGTAATGGGGGTTACGGGATGCGCCCGGAACGCTTCGGCGATGGCGTAAGTGGTGGTTCCGTTATCGAGAAAGCAGGTCAGCCCCGGGGTGATGAACGATAGGGCGGTCTGGGCAATGAGCGACTTGGCTTCGCGGTCCCGGTCCCGGCGTTCGCTAAAGGAGGGATAACGGTTGTCGAATTCCGAAACCGCCCCGCCGTAGGTGCGCTTGATTTTCTTTTCGTTGGCGAGGGCGGCCAGATCGCGGCGCGCGGTGGCTTCGGAAACTTCAAGGCGGCGGCAAAGCTCCCCGACCGGCATGTAGCCGTGCTCGGCGATCATCGCCGCCAGTCGTTCGCGGCGCGCTTTGACGATATGAAGGGGGACTTTCATGCCGGTATCGTGCCATGTTTATGACGGAGGTCAATCATGCCGGGAAGATGCGCCGGGGTCGTGCCGGGCGGATTCCCGTTTGGCATTGCGCCAGTGGGAGGGGGCTTGGCCCGAGTGCTCTTTGAAGGCGGCGGAGAAGTGGAACGCCGAGTCGAACCCGAGTTCTTCCGCGATTTCCCCCAGCGAATGTTCCGTATAAAGCAGTCTTTCTTGGGCCCGGCGCATTTGGAGCTTGCGATGGTATTGCTTGGGGGCGAGCCCAGTGAGGGCTTTGAAACGCCGCCGGAACCGATCGTAGGGAACCCCAAATTCCAGCGCCAATGCCTTCATTTTGAGGCGCTCTCCCAGCTCCTCCCGCAGCCGGGCTTCGGCATGCCGCACGGCCCTCTCTTCCTGCGTCGCGCCTGGCTCGTGGTTGGAGTAGATCACTTGCGCCAGAAGATACATGCCGAGCATTGCCATTTGAATGCGGTTGCCGGAGCGGCCTTCGAGCGCCAGCCGACCGAGATCCCCAAACGCTTCAATGAGTTGCGGGCTTTCGCCTGGCGTGAACACCGCATTTTGGGGGCGCAGCACCCCTTGCTTTTTCAACCGGTCCAGGGTGGGGCCGGTCATCTCGATAAAATGCTCGGTCCAGCCGGTTTGGGGGTGGGGAGCGTAGCGATGCCAGACGTTCGGAAAAAGCAGGAACGCCGAGCCGTTACCGATCTCCACCTCGCCCGTAACTGCCGATTCGAAGCGTCCGCACCCCGAAGAGATGTAGATAATCTGGTAACTTTCGAGAATTCGCCGCCCCTTGCGGAGCCCAAAGAGGTGATCGCCGGGATGCTGGCCCGGTTGCGGCGGGTAGGCAGATCCCGGGGCGGCGTGGATCAATCCACAAGCCGTGACGGCAGCGCCCCAAAGGGTAGCGGTGTCGCCATCCGGGAGGTAGAGGGCGAAGTCATTCATGAAGTGCCAGAATTTATATGGAAGATGCCAGTCATGTCGAGGGCAATACGGTGCCGAAAACGAGGGAGGCGGTTCCGGCACCGGGGATCTTTAGGTGAAAAGCCAGGAGCTGTCCCGCATTTTTGTTTCGCAGAAAGGCGCGTTTCGTTGGAAGTTGGAGTCAGTGTCCCAAGAACATCCAATGCCCCGTTCCCTGCACGACCTGACGTTTTCCGCCATGGAACGCGAACTGGCCGCTTCGGGCGTAAAGCCGATCCATGCCCGGGCGCTCTGGCGTTCACTTTACCGGGAGATGGAGACGGAGCTGACGCAGCGGGCGGATTTTCTGATGCCGTTACGCCAATTTGTTGACGAGGGGCTCGGGGACTCCGGCGGCTGGGGTCTGGACCAGCCGGAGGTTGTATCGGATTTGAAAAGCAGTGATGGCCAGACCCGCAAGTTTCTGCTGCGGCTGCGAGATGGCGAAACCGTGGAGACCGTCATTATGGGCTACCCGGGGCGTTCGACCGCCTGTGTGAGCACCCAGGCGGGTTGCGCGATGGGATGCACCTTTTGCGCTACCGGGCAGATGGGGTTTGTGCGCCACCTGCGGCCCGGCGAAATCGTCGCCCAGGTGCTGCATTGCGAGCGTGCCTTGCGGGACGGAGGCGAGCCCGGGCTGCGGAATCTCGTGCTAATGGGCATGGGCGAGCCGCTTCACAATTACGACGCGGTGATGGACGCCCTCGAAATCATCACCGAACGGCGCGGGATCAACCTGGCCCCGAGCCATGTTTCGGTGAGCACGGTCGGAGTCGTTCCCGGCATTTTGCGAATGGCCCGGGAGGGCCGCCCTTACAACCTGGCAGTGAGCCTCCATGCCGCAACCGATGCCGAGCGCGCGGCCATTGTCCCGGCCAGCCGCCGATGGCCGCTCGATGAGCTCATTGCCGCTTGCCGGGCCTATGGGAAAATCACCGGCCGCCGCATTTTCTTTGGATGGACGCTCATTGCCGGAACCAACGACACCCCCGCCGTGGCGCATCAACTCGCGGCATTGCTGACCGGGATCGACGCGCACATCAATCTGATTCCGCTCAATCCCACCGAAGGTTATTGCGGCCAGACCGGTTCCGAACGGGCTGCCCAAACCTTCAAATCGATTTTACAAGCGGCCGGGTTCCCTTGCACGTTGCGACAACGCCGGGGGATCGACGTTGCCGCCGGATGCGGACAGTTGCGGGCGGCAAAGAAACCCGGAAATCGCGATTTTGCGGGACCAAACGGGGCGCCGCCAACGAATTTCTAATTCGATGAGACTCTCCCAAATTCCGATCCTGGCCCGAGATGGGCTGGTATTGGCTGCCCTGGCAATTGTCGGGATTTGTTGCGGGCTGGCTCTCAACGCGTGGCGGGCTCAACCGCTGCCGATGCATTATTTGCCGAAGGCGGAGCGGCTGGCTCAAGCGGTCGAACCGTATCTGCCGCGAAAGGGGGCGTCTCCGGCAGCGGTGGTTCCTATCGACTTAAAAATGTTCCGGAAGATGGTGGAAGGTAAGGAAGCCCGGGTGCTCGATGCCCGCCCCGAGGTGTTTTATCAAGAGGGACACGTTCCGGGCGCGATCAGCCTTCCCCGGGAAGATTTTGAGGCTCGCTACGGCGCGTTGAGGGCGGAGTTGGAGCGCGATCGGACGCGGCGGATCGTCGTCTATTGTTCCGATTCGGATTGCGACGACAGCCGGATGGTTGCCGAGGCGCTCATCCGCCTGGCCTACCCCAGCGTTTTTGTGTTCAAAGGCGGCTGGAGTGATTGGACCCAAGCGCATTTGCCGGAGGAGAAAGTAGAGCCATGAGGATCAAATCTCCCGTTTTTGTTTGCACGTCGCGCTGGATTCTGGCGGGCATTTTTGTTTATGCCGGGGTGGCCAAAATCGTTTCGCCGGTGGATTTTAGCGACAGCATCGCCTCGTTTGCCTTGCTGCCCCGTGGTTTGATCCCGTGGGTGGCGCTTGGATTGCCCCCTTTCGAGATTCTGGCCGGGATATGCATCGTAAGCGGTTTTCAACGCCGCCCGGCACTGTTGGGGTTGACCGGATTAGCCGCGGTTTTTTTGCTGGCCCTCGGGGCCGCCATGATCCGGGGGATTTCGGTCGATTGCGGCTGTTTTGGTTCCAGCACTCCCTCGGTATACAGCACCTGGATTGCGTTCGGGCGCGATCTGCTGATTTTTGCCGTCGCCGGGATGCTCTATCGGCACGAGGCGAAAAAGATATAGCCGCAAAAACGCGCAAAAATCGCAAAATGAAAAAGGCTATTTATACCAATTCCAGTAGGCAATGAGGCCCGCTGATTGAAACTCGAAATCTTGCAGTTTTTAACAGGATTCTCAGGATTAAGGAGATTGCCAGGATCGGG
>CAIZLD010000039.1 GCA_903933715.1 uncultured Spartobacteria bacterium | reverse complement strand
TTGCTTGGCATTGCGAGTTCGGTCAGAGCACCCACGTATGCCGAACTTTACTCAGGAGACTGGGTGCCCGATAAGGTGGACGCACCATTTTAGGGAGACCACAATATGTTGTGGTTGTGTTCGTCAAGCGGATAAGCACGGAAAGAACTTCCACGAAAGTTTCGCGGGCACATCTTGAAGGTGCGAAATGCTTATTCCGATTTTTTTCCAAAGGGGTATCGGAGGATTATATTTTACCTGAAAGTGCGCATGCGTTAGGCGGAGAGAAGACCCCGTCAATCCCGACCGTGGATTTGGGAAGTAGATTTGCTGCTTTCTTGTCTTATACAAGGAGGACGCCTGATCCAGCGATGAGGATAGCTTTGACTTGTTCAGCCTTGGAGAGTATTTTCTCGACTGGAAGTTCGGAGCTGACTCATCGCGTTTCTGAACGGGTGGCATTCATGCTTGGAGATAATCCATCCAGTCGAAAGTCAATATACAATCTTGTAAAGAAACTATATTCGATACGGTCAGCATTTCTTCATGGTGACTCAATCAAGAAGGCCGATGTCCCTAATCTAATAGTGCTAACTAAACAAGCGGACCACATTTTGCGAAAAGTCGCGAATGTGTGGTGTGAAAATGAACAACTGCGGAAAGCGGCAATGTTGGGTCAAAATGCACTTGATGAGTTTCATTCAGAGATTCTATTTCGCGGCGGTCGCTAATTGATCCAGACCGCCAGCCTTTTGGGGTAGCACTTCGCGTCCTCCCAGTGTTCATTTGAGCCTTCCAGGGCATGGAGCGCTTGGGCGAGCGCAGCCTGTTGCTGGGGGCGAGAGTTTCACGCTACGGCTCCCGCTCGCAGTTCCGCGATCTGTGAATCGGTCAATTCAGCGGGTTTGCCGTGGCGTTCCCATGCGGCAGGGTTCCGGCCAAACCCAAGCTGAACCGAGAGGCTGGCCTTTGGCATCGTGATCCCGTGGGCCAGGAAGATGCTAGCGGCTTCATCGTGCTTCACTCCGGCTTTGCCGAGCGCCTTGGCCACCGCACAGGCCGAAAATCCCATGATCCTGTTGAGCTTGGTTCCCTTGGGCCGACTGGCTGCAAGAACCATCGGCGCTTCTGGTGCGGGCGGCTCTGGCGTTGCTCGCGGTGCGCGGGTGCTAGCTGTGGAAAATACGGTGAATGCTTTGATCTTGGCGTGCCGCCCCCGGCCCTCGAATTCAACTTTGCCATATTCAAGCCTCCCCGAGCAGCCCGCGAGGGTGTCGAGGTTCTCGATCTTGTCAACAACCGGGTTGCGACGCCCTTCCGTGAAACAGAAATGCGTTGCTCCCCGTGGAACCGGGTGCGCGTTTTTGATGGATGCCGTGGTGGCGTTGGATAAGATTTTGATGTTCATGTTGTTTGGTGGTTTGGGTTTATTTCGATCCGAGAATTTCGTTCAGGTGGTTCCGCAATGCCTTTGCCGCTTCCATGTCGACCACCATCAAATAGCGCGTGGTGCCGAGCGGTTCATTGTTGAAGGCGATCTCGACGGCAGGAACCGCTTGCATCGCGCTCCAACTAAAGGCTGCGCCCGCGCGGGCAACCGCTGTGTTTTGGATTGCGCCTTCGATGCGGTTCGGATTGGCGCGGAATCTCGCATAGTTCTCATTGAGGGTGGTTGATGCTTTTTTCATAGTTTTTGTTTTCTTACTGGTTCAGTGACTCGCGCCCTGCGTTGTAAGCGGCCTCGAGCGCCTTGCGGATTTGCCAGACCGCCAGCTCGTGGAAATCAAGACTGTCCATCTTTCGGGTTTTGAGCGTTTCCAAATCGAGAATTTCCCGGGCGATTCTTTTGATTGCGGCATTCATACTTCCCCGGCGCGGGAGCTGAGCTAAAGCCCGGGCGGTTTCCCCGGCAACACGCCAGACCCGGCAGCCATTTTTCTCAGTCCTACAAACGACCGTAATGCCTAAACGATCCGCAATCACATGCGGCGATGAGAGCGGCCCATCGAAATGGAGTGAATCCCCCACTTCGAGGCGACTCATGGCTGTCGTCAGGCCCATGGCCCATTGGCGGGGAACTGGGATACTCTTTTCGATCTTCATCGCTTATTCCTCCTCGTTGATCAGGTTGCACCCGCGAGCCGCTTCCTTGAGCATCTCTACCAGCTGTCCTGCATCCCCAACGTGGCCCCAGTGGAGTTCGTCGGGATCGACGCCCATGTGGTCTTCAACGTGGCGGCGGATCAGCGTCAGCAATTCGCGGGCGCTGCCGACGTTGTGGAGAAATGCATCGCGAGCCTGGTCTTTGCTGCTCTTGCGTGGTGCTTTCGCGGTGGTGGTCGATTGCGTTTTCATTGACGCTGTATTCGCTCTTTCTCCGAATTACATCCACTTATCTATCTGACTTTATCTGCGGCCCGATAGGCGCATCAGGCACACGATTTGATTAACCCAAAAAGTGGGAAACTTCCCACATGGGAAACCCTCGTTTACCCTGTTGGCGAGGTTGCAAAATGTGGGAAGCTAGGAAAATAAGTCCTCACACAAATTGACCACTGGACGCAACGACCCCAAGTTCAAGGACTTACATTAAAAGATTCCTTTTTCTTGGGTGGATGGCAACTCAACCACGCCGCGAGCAGAATCGCCCGCATTCGTGCCACGTTGGCGCGTGTGCGCTCAATGAAAAGTCCACCAGACGAGTTTGCCAAGGAAAGCGCCCGCGAGCATGCAGCTGATAACAAAGCCGATGGCCGCGAAGAAATGGATGATGTGATCTTGTGTTTTCATATTGATAGGTGTGTTGCTGTCAACTCCGTCTGGGGGGGATCACAACCGCTGGTAAAGCTCTGCGATCCAGCGCAGTTCATTCTTGAGCAGACGCCGGGGCTGCTCGTCCCAAGTGTTGAGCGGTTCATCTTCAATGCGTTTGTTGAACCATTTCCTGAAGCCGTCGATGAAGCGCACGTAGCGCACCCACCCTCGCTGCGGATCGAGCAGGCTGGGCTGTTTGATTTCCGGCGATGGAATGATGCCCAACGCCATGAGCGCCTGCTTGTTTGGCGCTTCGGGCAAGGATGCTGGAGCCGCACCATCCGTGGGTGCCTGAGAAACGAGCGAAGAGAGCTTTGCGGCACGCATGTAACGGGCCAGCACTTCGTTCGGAATGTCGGGGAGATGCTGCTGAAGCCACTCTGTCCAGCTTGCGTTACCGAGGGATGTTTTCTGTTGGAGAAGCAGTCCACCGCATTCCACCGCTTTGCTCACGGCTAGGGTTGCGTATTCCTTCGCCACGTCAGCAAGTTTCATCGCTTCCTGGTGGGCATCACGGATTTGCGGTGCGAAGTTGAGTTCGAGTTGATCGTTCATGTGGGTTGAGAGGTTGTCAATTTGCGCCGCTGATGAACCCGCGTGGCGCGTTCGCGGTAAACTTTTCGGGCCGTCTTGGACTTCATGGAGCGCGAGGGCTGGAGCCCGAATGTCTGGCACCACTCCACGGCGATCTTTGAAAAAGCTTGCTTGGTGATGCCGTGGCGGGCGGCGAGTTCCGTGGCGCTCACGCCTTCAACGTCAGTCACGCCGGTGGCGTAGCAGACCGCATCGAACACGAGGGCGGGATTTGCACGTCCCCGAATCCTGGCGCAGAACGAGGCGAGCACGTCACCCGCAGCGGATGCTGATTGTTGGAATGCCGGGGCGAGCGGTTCATGGTCGATGGCAGCGGCGAAATCCGGTTTTTCGCAAGCCATGCTCGATTCCGAAGCGTCCTCGTCGCGAAGGGTAGAGCCGGAACGGTCGATCATCGGCTTGAGCAGGCCCTCAGTTTCCAAACGACGTCGTTCTTCTGGAGAAAGGCTTTCCACATACCGCAGAAACTCCGGGCTTTGATAGTATTGTTGGTATTCCCGATCCTTCTCGGCCTGCCGCCGTGCGTAGTCGTTATCGTTCATTATTTCTCCCCCCATCGTTTGCAAATCTTGGCTTCGACCTCGACCGGCACCGTTGGAAAGAGTGTGGTCATGGCTTCAATCATCGCGGATTCAACGAGCGCAAGTGCAGCAGGCGCATCGGATTCCGGTGCCTCCAAGATCAATTCATCGTGAACCGTGCTGACGATCCGCGCCCCTTGGGGCAATCTCTCGGCCAGCAGCAGGATCGCGCGTTTCATCACATCGGCGCAACCACCCTGGACTGGCGTATTCACCAATGCCGTGAACCGCTCCCACGCCGTTGCCTCGGGCGGAATCAACCGGCGGCGACCGAGCGCCGTGCGAATTTCCTTCACGCCCCGTTCCGCTTGATTATGGCTTTCACCGTGCCACTGGCGCAGATGGCCGTAGGATCGGAAGAACGCAGAACGAATCGACTGTGCATCTTCCTCTGAAATCGTCACACCATAGGAAGTGGCGGCGTAGCGGACCAGTCCCTTGGCCGATTGCCCGTAAAGCAATCCGAAGTTTACTGCCTTGGCCATCTGCCGATCCTCCTTGGTCACATCGTCCACATTTTTTCCAAGCACAGTGGAGGCCGTCAGCCGGTGCAAGTCAGCGCTCCGGTTGTATGCCTCAATCATTTTTGTTTCCTCAGCGATGGCGGCAGCAGCACGCAATTCAATCTGTGAGTAGTCCGCAACAATCAGCGCGTGTCCCTCCGGTGCCACGAAGCAGTCGCGGAGCGAACCCCGTCCGATGTTCTGGAGATTGGGCGACTTGCTGGCAAATCGGCCCGTGTCCGTCCCGGTCGGCTCGAAACGACCGTGAATGCGACCATCCATCTCCACACACTCAAGAAGCGTCTCGGCCTGCTGGGCGCTCTTTTCCGCGCCACGGAATTCAAGAATAGCCGGAATGATGCGCCCGTCGTTGGCGGCTTTGAGCGTTTCCTCGTTCGTGTTGGGGACGGTGATACCGGCTCGGGCGAGGGCTGTTTTGAGCTGGTCGGGGCTGGCGGGATTGATCCCCCGATTGCCCAGCACATCCCGAAGCTGATCGCTCATGCGCCGGGCGGTATCCCGTGCGCCGTCACGGAGTTCCTGGAGTTTCTGGACGTCGACCGCGAAACCTGCTTCTTCCATCGCAACCACCACTGGCACGAGCGCCATCTCCATTTCACAAACCGCATCCAGCTTCGCACCGGCAACTTCATCCTTCAGCTTGTCTTGCAGAGCATGGAGATGTTGAACATCCCGTGCGGCGTAGGCGAGTTGGTCGGGGGTGAGCAGCATCCCACCCCAATCGGAAGTGCTGTGGTCGGAGGCAGGCAGGATGCCAAGGTAGCGTCGGAGGCACTGATCGAGATTGTTGCCCGGCTTTGTCCCGGCGCTGAGAAGGCGTGCGGCGGTGAGCGTGCAAAAAATGCGTTTCGGGTGGCACCCACATTTCACCGCCAACCAGAGCAGATCGAACTTGGCGTTGTGGGCGATAACGGCGCTGGATTCGAGGGCTTTTGATAACGGCCCCAAATCGTAGCCGGTGGCTTGCAGATCAATGATCCAGGTGTCGGCATTTTCAACTTTGAGCGTGAGGAGCCGGATATCGCCCCGCCAGGGATTCAACGCGTCTGATTTGCGAGCCCCAAACGTCTCCAAATCGAGAGCGACCGAGCCAGCCGACTCAATCGCCTCCGCGATGTCGGGGAACACCGAACGGTCAGTGATTGTGGAAACAACGGAAACAGTGGAAATACTGCCCCCTCTCTCTATTCTCTCCCTTTTTAATTCTTCTCTTTTTTTATTTTTCTCTCCGAATTTTTCGTCGGGAGCTTTCATACAACCTGTGGTGTTTCCGTTGTTTCCACTGTTTCCAAAAATGGAGAACAGGATTTGATTGGGATGCCGTGTTGAAGCATCGAAATTGCTGAAACGCACGCGCTGACGTTCGCCTTTCGCACGGGTGTCGATTTCCATCACGATGCCCGCCAATTCGCGGCCTCGGTATTGCCCCATGAATCGGCCCATGCGTTTTTTGGATTCACGAGCCCCCGTTTCATCGCCGAAGGAGCCAAAAAACATCAGATCATCGTCATCGGAGGTCGCCACCAGCCGGAATAGATCGCCCTTTTCCACCCAGGTATCCGGGTAATTTTCAAAGCCGAGGCGATAGAGCGCCCTCATGGCTTTTTCGAGCAGATCGCCGCCGATGGCTCCATCCTCAATGTGGGGGAGACACGGGTCGCCCAAACCGCAGGCGTGCATGATGCCGCCGACCACCCGGCCCCATTCGGGCGCAGTATTGAAAGGCGATGGGCCATCGGGGCAGCCCGCATCCATCCAGCGTTTCACCAGAGCGCCCACGGCGCTGAGCAGTTCGGAGCGATGCGCCAGCACCCAGCCGTGGAGATCGGGCTTGGAGAAAATGCGCCCGTTGGGATTTTCCTCGAAAAACACCAGGCTGATTCGGCGCGTGCGCGGCTCCACATCCTCGCGGAACGTGAGGCCCACGTTGGCCGAAATGCTGAACTCGATTTCATTGGGCAGAACCAAATCCGCCTTCGCCTCGGTGCTGCCGAGGTTGCGTGCAGCGAATGTCTTGCTGGTGATGGCTCCGATGAACGCCGCATCCTGGATATGCCCCTGGCAGTTGGCGAAGTGCATGGAGCGCCGTCCAGCCATGAGTGCAGCCGTGATACGTTTGCGCGTTTCCTCGCTTTCGCGCTCCAATGGCGCGTCCTCGCAGGTGCGGCCCTCGTATAAAATCTGGCGAACCCCGGCGAGATAATCCTTCCCGGCGCGGGGCCGGTTTCCGCTGTAATGCCAGAGCGGAAAGCGGGCGTCCCACCCCATCAGTCCACGACAAAATGGCGTGATGATGCTGGCCAATGCATGAACGAGGCTTTGATTGTCCTTCCAGCCAAAATCGGCATGGACTTCAGAAATCAACTCCACGGCGCGCTCGAATGGAACCGGACGAATCACCGGCGCGGAGGGATCAAGGTAACTGCGGAAACGTGGATCGTAGCCGGGCTCCGGGAAAACGATCCGCCCGCCGGACTGCCGAATGGGGAGTGGAATATCCAAGATGCGGATAATCTCGGGAAGGGTGCGGCGGAACTGCGGGGCTGCGATCAGCTTGGACGCACACTCTCGAGTCATGGTGTGCTTGACGAACGCCAGATCGCCCGTGGCTTTGTCTTCGCGCAGCACGCCGGTTTCCACGAACTGTTCCGCCGAAGTACAGGCTTCGACCGGCTGGACTGGAAGAAAGCAAAGAGAGTTGATCTTCTCGCTGAACCGCCGAAAAGCCACGGATACCACTGTGTCTGCTTTACTGAACCAGATATCGCGGGGGGAAAGATGCTGGCCCATCTCAGCAGCGAACTCGGAATCGGGCCTTCCCATTTCCGGCAGGATGACCCGCGGGCGACCGTCCTTTGCTGCCTGTCCCTCTTCCCAAACGCGCATCTCGCGGCAATGCCGATCCACGATGCCGGGCGTGCGCTCATCAAAAAATACGAGAACATCCTTCAATTCCCGTTCGGCGCAGTGGGCATGCAGGCATTTGAACCCGGGCGGGCAGTCAGCTGCTTGCCCTTGGAAAATGACCGTGTCGGATTTTCGCCCGTTGCCTCCTTGGCCGTCGGAGTGCTCATGTTCCCATGGGCACCGCACAGCCCATTTCCCTTCATCGGGGGCGATGGCATCGCCGAGCATCCCTGCCTCGCGAAAGAGCGCCACGGCATCCAGAGTATGCAGGGAACCTTTGAAACGCGCCCACCACGGTTTTTCCTTTGAGGGCCGTCCACGTTTGCGGGCTTCGGGTTCCTCAAACCCAAACCACTGGCGAATCTGCTCCCACGGAACCTCAGGAATAGTGCCGGTTACCTCCCATTCATAGCGGGTGCCGCTTTTGTGAACCGAAGGGGAGACGACGAGGTTGAGGCCGTCGGTGTAAAGCTCACAGGAAACGGCGTCGTTGATCTGGGCAGTGATCGCTTTCTTGGATTGCGCGACAACCTGCGGCAGATCGCGGCAGATGAAAGTCAGATGCGCGCCGCCCCCAGTGCGTTCGCGGGGAACGCTGGAAAGCTGAGGTTGCGAGGCCAGCCATGCCCTCACGGAGTCGCCCCGGTCGGGCTTCGAATCGAGATCGACATGAACGAACGGGCCGCGAACAACGACGCCGATGTTGTGGCTGGAGCCGTTGGCAAAATGTTCGTGGAGATAATCGGGTGTTATTTCAGCGGCGGTATGTGAGCGCCAGCCCTTGGCGAGCGGTTTTTTCCCGCGTTCATGATCCTGGCCTTTATGGGGAGAGTAGAGGGCATGCACAGCCCAGCCCAACTCCCGGTGGTAGAACTCGACCGTGCGGAGACGATCCCATGTATTGATGTCAGCGGGAATTGAAAAGCTCATGATGCAATGCGGTAGAAGTCAACTGCGGCGCGGCTCACGAACACGCCCGCGAACCAATCCTTCAGGTGCAGACCGTCCAGCGCCCGCACTCGCGAGAGAGCCACGTAAGCCTGTCCCGGCTCGCGGGCGGCACGCACGTCGATGTAGGCTGAGTCGAGCGTCAACCCCTGCGCTTTATGGATGGTGACCGCGTAGGAAAGCCGCAGGGGAAACTGGGTGAACGTAGCGCTGCGGGGATCGCGGGAGTCATAGCTCCAGGTGAACGGTTCCACGGTGAGGTCGCGTCCGCAGTCGGATTCCACCGAAATGGAATCACATCCAAAGTCCAGCACTGTGCCGGTCTGTCCATTGACGTAGCCACCCTCGGCGCTATTGACCGTGAACATCACTCGTGCCCCGCGTTTTAGTTCCAGTCGCTGCGGCGTGAGCAGGTTATCGATCAGGAACTGTTGTTGGGCCTCGGGACCGTTGAGTTCGGCATCGAAAAAGCGCGGCTCGCTTTCAATGGCGTCGAGCCGATAGTGGTTCCACTTGTCCACCTGGGCGTTGTGCGTGAAAAGCCGGGTGAGGTTCGCGTCCGGGAACCGCGCGACCCTAGCGCGTAGCAAACGCGCATTCGCGCCTTCCACGCACCCGAAACGGAAATCCGAGAGCGCGCCAATAAAGTGGACGTCATTTTGGCGGTGAATCTTGGTAAGGTGAACCACCTTGAAATCCGCCTCGGTCCATGCGCGGGATTGGAATGCCCAATCATACGGGGCACTCGGGTCTTTTTTCACAGGCGGCAGTTGAAGGAAGTCGCCCGTGACAATCATCTGGATGCCGCCGAAGGGCCGGTTCTCGGCCCGGAGACGTCGGCAGAGGAAATCAAGAAAGTCCAGGGTGCGCCCGTTGAGCATCGAGACTTCGTCGATCACCAGCGTCCGGCAGTTTCTGATCCGGTCGAAACCGGCCCGGACACTGAAGCGTTTGTCATGCATCAGATGGGCGAGGCATTCCTCGTCGCTCTCGCCGTTCTGTGGCCCAAGCATCATCCCGCTCCAGCGGTGCAACGTCAGCCCGCCGACATTGATCGCGGCGATTCCGGTGGATGCGGTCACGGCGAAGCAGTCCGGGTCGCTGGCGATCAACTTGCGGGTGCGAAAACTTTTGCCCGTCCCGCCAGGGCCGGTCAGGCAGACATTGTCGCCTGCCTCGACCAGCCGTTCAAAGGTGGTGCCGTCGTCGATCATAATTCGATGGGGCAATACCCCTTGATCCAGACCCACAGGTTCCGGGCGTTGAGGAACGCCTGCCAGTAGCCGTCGTATTCCTCGCGCGGCCAGATCCTCGGGATCACCGGCATGGGCGATTCCGAATTGATGACTAGGGAAACAACGTCACGCGGCTGTTTGCCCTGTCCGCTGTGCAGAATGGCTTGGCGGTAGGCTTCCAATTGCAGCGGCCACGTCTCGTAGAAGTTGGGCTTGGGCTGCCCCTTGGTATCGGCCTTGATGCGCTGCGTCTTGAAATCCACGACGGCCCAATCTCCAGTGCAGCGAAGCTTGGCAACAAGGTCCACGGTGCCCGCGTAGCCGAATTCGTGGTGGGCCACCACGGTTTCGACCATCGCAATCCGCTCCACCTCGGCGTCGAACCATTCCCGTACCGGCTGGAACAGGCGGGCGACATCCTGGCTCTCGGGAAGTGCCGCCGACTGCGCATACACCTCGCATGCCGCATGGATGGCGCTGCCCAAATCAGCGGCTTTACTGACTTGCTCGCCCATGTCGCCTACCACCCGGCGGGCGAAGGCGTCTTCCGTTTCGCCCTCGCTGCGGGGGAGCGTGAGCGCTGCAAGGATCGCCTGCTCTTGTTTCCATGCATCAAGCCCGGGCTTCGCCAAGACCGACAACACATTGGTCACGCTCGGGTATGCCCGGACTTTGCGGGCGTCCCGCAAGGTGACCGGGCGCATCCCGTTACCGTCTGCCCGCACTACTTCGTGGAACGGGGTGCGATCCTGCAAATACCAGTGACTGGCGCTTTCACGTCTGACGAGAATCATGGTGCGGTTCTCCTCAGTAAGGCTGGTTACCCATCGGGATCTGATCGTCGGCCTCCGCTGCAAGTTCAGCGGCAGCCTGCTCCAGTGCCGCGATGAGGCGGCGGTCGTCAGCCAGGGGTTTCGGGTTCGCCTTCGCGGTAGGGAGCCAATTATCGATCAACGCCTGGACTGCTTCACGGTCAAGATCACAAAGATCGATTCCCTTGTTGCGCCCAACGTGGACCTTCGTGTGCCGCCAATTGTCCTCAGTGCCAGAGGCGTTCTCCTGATCGGCGCGCCGATACTCCGCGTCCTTATTGGCCTCACGATCCTTGGCGCGGGTGTATTTCCCGCTGGCCTGCATCGGTTTGCCAGTGCGGTCGGGGCGGATGAGGCCAATATTGGCGTAGGTTTCCCCGTTGCGGCCCTGTTCATGAACCACGGTGATATCTGCGGTCTTGCCAATCAGGTTCTCCGTGTCGAACTCGGAGGCTTCCGCTTCCGTGAGAGCCCGTCCGAACCATTTTCTCAAGAACTGGGAAAACGCCGCTTTTTCATTCAAGCTCGGGGTAAACCCACGGCTCCAGACGCAAAACGGCGAGCCGTCTTGGCGGAGCGCCTTGGTTTCAAAGACAACCCGGAAAACTTCTTTTGGGCCGTAGGCCGTCTCGGTTTTCTTCAGGGGAGTGACGTCGACAACAACAGCCTGGCCGCTGTATTCAGGGCAGGGGTCAAACGATTGGGATTTCTTGGTGATTTTCATAATGGTGATACAGATGTTTTTTCAATGAGGTCGCTTGATTGATGAGCCGTCCCCGGTGCGACCACCTCCGGAGGCGATGGAAGGTTGTCAGCGTTGCTGGGACTCAAACTGGAAAGCGAATTCGTGCCAAAGATCGCTGATAGCGGACTCATGTCCGTCCGTCGCCAACTGCAGTAGTTGCTGGAAGCGTGGACTTTGATCGTCGGTTGGTTGCGTTGCGTTAATGCTCATTTCATTTCCTTTCAGGTGGATGGAGCCTGTTCCGCTTAATGCCGAGCAGACCCAACGCATTTGCAGCCCTGTCAAAAAAAAGAGGCGGCTGCTTTTGCAACCACCTCATTTCGAGCGATGTAACTTCGTCAACCCCGTCAACCACCTCCGTCAACCCACGCAAATCTAGCGCTCATCATAATTGTAAGATTCATCGACTCCGCGCTTCCGACGCTCAGTAGGAGATAGTTCGGAAAAGTTGTCTGCCTTTTGCGGAGTCCGAATTGCTCCGATGTATTCGGCAATGGCGGGGTGAGAGGTGCACAGTTTTTTGTAACGCTTTTGTACAGCCTGCTTACTCACGCCCAGTTTCGACCCGATATCAGAATAGGTCTGAATTTTTCGATTACTGCCATCATGAACCGTGGCGATCATCTCGAAAAAGAGGTCGCTCTCGGGTTTTGTTAATTTCGCCTTGATGCCTGCCAAAAAGCGGTCAGCCCCATCTGCCATGTCTTCAACATTTTTGCGCAACGAATTACATGTGCTTGAAATATGACTGAATGATCCAGCCATCTCAGCAACAGCGGTCAGCAGGCGACCTTCGCTTTTTGCGAACCACCCGGGCATCTCACCAGCACCGAGTTGCATTCGGAGCAAAGTATCGAGCTTTTCCTCTATGCGCGACATGCGCTCGGTCAATCCCTGACATTCATCGCATTCGGATGTGGCTACCGGTTTTTGCTGAGCCGACGAGATATCGCGTGAAAATTCACCGATAATTCTCCCCGACAACATCAGAGCCTTTACTTGAATTCGATCCCAGCACCACGCTAAACTTGGTGCTGCGAAGGCAGCGCAATCGGGGTCGGATGAACCCACGCGTTGACGTTGCAGTAAAGGTGGCTCGGATTTCACGAAAAACATGCTTGAGGCGCAAGTATTGCAAGATTCGTGAAATTATTTCAAGTTTTCATTGACGGACGGGCTCAAATATCGCAATCTGCCGCTGAAATTTCAGAACGCCATCAATGGAACATATTAGAGAAATCACAAAGATCGCCGAATGGGGCCTCCGCAAGGACGCCGTGAGGGTCGCGGCCTACCTGAACCAGCTTATCGATAAATTAGAGGCGGAAGGGGATAAAAAAGATGTCCTGCGCCTGAAGGAGCTGTTGGATGCATCTGGATCGACTGTCCAAACGAGTGGAATCGGCTCACGCCCCCGCCTTCCGGTCGATGGTGAGTCACGGCTCGCGCTCGCAGATGAAGAGATTCCAACTGAGGCAGGGTTTCCCGTGGTGCTTGACGGGGGGACATCGAGGCGTGTCGAAGAATTCATTTCCTTCGTTAAGAATTCTGATGAATTGGAGGCTCATGGAGTTGGCGGTTCCCCATCGCTAATTACTTATGGCCCTCCGGGGACAGGAAAGACGCAGCTCGCCCGATATATCGCCGGGCGGTTGAATATGCCGCTGGTTGTCGCCCGTGCGGACACGCTTATCTCTTCCTATCTTGGAAGCACATCAAAAAACCTCCGCACCTTGTTTGATCACGTATCTGCCAGGCGCTGTATTCTTTTTCTGGATGAATTAGATGCCTTTGCCAAGCTGCGTGATGACCAGCAGGAGCTTGGTGAACTGAAAAGGGTGGTCGTGAGCCTTTTGCAGAATCTTGATAATATGAACCCGCAAACAGTTCTACTTGCGGCTACAAATCACGAGCACCTGCTCGATCCTGCAATTTGGAGACGATTTACTTTCAAGATTCCACTAAGTCCGCCGGGGCCAAATGAACGCGATCAGATGATGAGGTTGTTTTTTGGTGATTACGCCACCAACCTTGATCTCTCCGCTCTTTCCGTCCTTGCTGAAACAGTGACGGGTTCTGATATCAAAACCCTGGCGCAGGATGCGATACGAGACGCCGTGATTCGGAAGCAGAAGACGATTGACCAAGAGCGCTTGATCTGGCGGCTCATTGCAATCCGCATTAAACGCGATGTTTCTCCAGGCGACTTGACGCCGGAGGATTTACGCGCCATTCAAGCGCTCAATCCTGTATTTTTTAATGGCAAGCGATTGGCTGAAATGCTTAACACTTCAACCGCAACGATTTCAAGGAAGCTAAAAACAAGGAGCGAATAATGCCTGAATCAAGAGAGCATCTGCCGATCAAGGTTGTAATACCACACCAAGAAGATTTGCGTCCCCCGCGTGGGGGCGGTGGCCCACCAAAGGATTTTACCGACGTTTTTGATCAGACGCGAGACGCACTGCTCACTGATCTTTCCAAGGTTCATGCGCATTTTGATCGCATTTTTACCGCGTCAAATCTTCCAGCCGTAGCCCGGATAACTCTCCGAGAGGAAGCACTTGCCAAGAGTCATCGCCCCGACGCATTGCTGAGTGACCGAACTTGCCCCATCATCGGTTCCGAAAATTTTGGTCAGTTGCTTATTAGCGTTCGTCCCGACTCACTTAAACGCCTGGAGGCTACGATTAGCAGAAGCACGGCATTCACGATGCAGAACGATGTTTCCAAAATACTTTCGATACAGCCGTTTTCCGCTCAAGACGCCCTTGGGAACTGGACTTCCTCTGACTTGAAGGCATTTCTTTCAGAACATCACTTATCAACCCTGAAACTTCGCCTTTTTAATCACAGGGACCCGCAGCTGAATGACCGCATCCTAACGGAACTGCGCAAATTGGCTCAAAAGGCTGGAGTTGAGGTTCCAGACGCTCTTCGGTATGGGCAGCAACTTCGTGTATACCGCTTTCATGTCGCCGGTGACGGGGGGATCGCAGAAAACGGGGCGATTATTTCTGATTTGGCCGCGTTTGTTGGAACGCAGAGTGTTGATGTGTTTGAACAGTTCACGGTAAGCGCTCAATCGACACCCGTTCAGCCGATGTCTGCCGATGACATCCCTTCTCCGAGTGTGGATACCGAGTATCCGCTGGTCGGGATCATCGACACTGGCACAGATCCGAACAATGCCCGTCTTCAAGCGTGGGTTGTCGCTCGCGACGAAAGCGAGGTCCCCCGCATTGACCAGGACAACACCCATGGCAGTCTGGTAGCTGGTTTGATTATCAATGGTCGAGCAATCAACCACGGACACGATGGTTTTCCTTCTGGCCGGGCAAAAATCGTCGATTTCGTGGCGCTTCCGTCAAGCGGCTCCGTGACTGAGGACGATCTTGTTGATCTCCTTCGGAGCGCTTTCGAGCGCCATCCCGAGCCCCGGATTTGGAATATGTCGATCAACTCCAAACGACTTTGCCAGAATGATAGATTCTCGGAGTTCGCAATCGCTCTGGATGCTCTTCAGGACGAGTTCAAAGTGATGATCGTAAACAGCGCTGGGAATTTCAATAACGCTCCGCTCCATCCGTGGAGACGACCTGACCTCAGCGACAGTGATCGGATTGTCGCACCGGCGGACTCTCTGCGCGCCCTAACCGTAGGCTCTGTTGCGCACCTGTCCCGAAACAACGCCTGTGCTGCCCCCGGCGAACCATCCCCGTTTTCTCGAAAAGAGCCTGGTGCGGCATTTGTTCCGAAGCCGGACGTGACGCATTTTGGAGGAAATTCGACACGAAATCTGCAATACTCGCAGATGGGAGTGCTTTCGATTGATGGGTCGGGAAACATAGCCGAGACGATTGGAACCAGTTTTGCTGCACCCTCGGTCGCACTGACTGCAGCCCAACTCGCGGCGGCATTGGAAGAACCTCCCTCGCGGCACCTTCTGAAAGCCTTTGTGATTCACTCGGCAGTGCTAAATTCTCCAGAGATCACCGCACAGGATCTACCCTATCGCGGATTTGGCAAACCCCCAACCGTTGAGGACATTCTGCGCTGTCGTCCTTGGGAGGCAACCCTTGTGTTCGACATTGACCTCCCATACTCGAAGCGGCATTTCCACAAGGCGGACTTCCCTGTGCCCCCCTGCCTGCATAAGAATGACAAGGCGTTCGGCGAGATCATCCTCACTCTTGTTTACGATCCCCCTGTCGATCCTTTCGACGGTGCATCTTATAGCCAGGTTAACGTCGATGCCTCGCTCGGCACATGCTGGATCGACGCCGAAGGAGTTGAAGACTACAGCGGTCGGAAGATCATTCCATATCCAAAGGATTACAGCGAGCTTTTCGAGAAGAACCAGATCGAACACGGTTTCAAGTGGTCACCCGTCAAAGTTTTCCGGAAATGTTTTTCCCGGATTGACTCGCGCGACACCTGGCGTATCACGCTTGAAATGAGCTCCAGAAAGCCCTCATCAAATCCTGGAAGTCAACCTGTCGCCCTTATCGCAACCATTCGCGATCCAGATAAGCAGCGCCCGGTTTACGACGAAGTTGTGCAGATGATGAATCGCTCTGGTTGGATTACGCAGAACCTCCAAGTCAGGGAAGGTGTTCGAATCCGTGCTACACGATAGAACAACCATTTAGGTAAACATGACCACCAACGGATCACTCGGAAATATTGAAAAACTGGAAAAGGACCTATGGGAGGCGGCGGACAATCTCCGGGCCAATTCCAAGCTCACCTCATCCGAGTATTGCATGCCTGTGCTCGGCGTCATTTTCCTGCGCCACGCCGCCAACCGCTTTGAAGATGCAACTCGCGAGATCGAGTATGATCAGAAATCCGGGCGCACGCCGAAGCGCACGCCCATCGCCGCTGACTATGTGAAGCGGCGCTGTCTGTATTTGCCCGAGGCTGCCCGGTACGAAAAGATTCTGGCGACGCCGAAGGAAACCGATCTCGGGATGGCGCTCATTGATGCGATGACGGCTATCGAGGATTCCTTCGAGCCGTTACGCGGCGTTCTGCCTAGGGACTTCTCCATCTTCGAGCGCTCGGTCTTGGAAGACCTGCTCAAAATCTTCAATCGCGAATCATTGCGCTCGGCGTCCGGCGATGTTTTCGGGCGCATTTACGAATACTTCCTCATGAAGTTCGCCATGCAGGGAGCGCAGGACAACGGCGAGTTTTTCACGCCGCCCTCGCTCGTGCAGACCATCGTCAACGTCATTGAGCCGGACCACGGTGTGGTCACCGACCTCGCCTGCGGCTCCGGCGGGATGTTTGTCCAGTCCAGCCATTTCATTGAGGATCAGGGTCAGGACACCATGAAGCGGGTGACTTTTTACGGTCAGGAAAAAACCGCCACGACCATCCGACTCGCCAAGATGAACCTCGCCGTGCATGGGCTGGAAGGGGACATTCGCGAGGCCAATACGTTTTACGACGACGTCCACCGTTTGCCCGACGGACGCCTGCTGTGGGGAAATTGCGACTTTGGCATGGCCAATCCTCCCTTCAACGTGGATCAGGTGGATGCGGAGAAGATCAAAGACGACCCCCGGTTGCCGTTCGGCCTGCCCGGAGTAAACAAAGCCAAGAAAGTCTCCAACGGCAACTATCTTTGGATTTCTTACTTCCACAGCTACCTCGGGCCGAAGGGCCGCGCGGGCTTCGTCATGTCGTCGCAAGCTTCCAGCGCCGGGCACGGCGAAGCCGAAGTGCGCCGCCGGATCGTCGAAACCGGCGACGTGGATGTGATGATCTCCATCCGCTCGAACTTCTTCTACACCCGCACCGTGCCGTGCGAACTCTGGTTCTTTGATAAAGGCAAGCCAGCCGAGCAGCGGGACACGGTGCTGATGCTTGATGCGCGCAATATTTACCGGAAGGTCACGCGCAAGGTTTTTGACTTCTCGCCGGAGCAGTTGAAAAACCTGACCGCCATCGTCTGGCTTTACCGTGGCCAACGCGAACGGTTCCTCGGGTTGGTGGAAAGCTACTTTGGGAGTATCTCCGAGGAGTGCGCGGCGATTCCCGTTGCCCTTGATGCCTTTGATACGACGCTCAATGAGTCTCGGGAACAATTGCAGGCATTCGCTCAGGTTGCTGGAAAACTCCTGCTCCCGGACGCCGAAAAGACGCCGCTCACCGAAGCACTCACGGAGTGGCAAGAGGCAGCTGCGGCGTATAAGTCCGACCGGAAAGTATTAAAACGCGATCTGGAATGCTTCCACAAGGAAACCGCCGCGCTCATACCCTCAACCTGCGGCGCGCAGCTTGCCTATCGCAAAACATTCGATTCGATGGCAGAACAGATCAAGGGGTTGGTCAAACAGGTGGACGCGCTCTACAAGCTCGCCGCGCGGGCCGGGCAGTTAGCCGAGACTCTGGCCCAAGCCGCCGCCGGGCTGGCAACCGAGACCGCTGCCGCAAAATTTTACGACCGCCGCACCGCTTCAAAACGCCTCAAGCAGCTTGAAGAGGAGCGAAAAGCCGCCGTCGAACAACTCAAAGAGGCTGTCTATTTCCATCGTCAGATCGTCTGGCTCCAAGATCGCTTCCCCAATGCCGAGTTTCAGGCCGTCGCGGGCCTTTGCAAAGCCGTCCCCCGTGCGGAAATCGAGGCTGCCGACTGGAGTCTTACGCCCGGACGCTACGTCGGCGTTGCCCCGCCGGATGTGGACGAAGATTTTGATTTTGAGCAGACGCTACGGGATATTCACATCGAGTTGGCGGATTTGAACAAGGAGGCCGTTGATCTGGCAGGGAAGATTCAGGAAAACTTTGAGGAGATGGGGATATGAGGTGGCGAAGTTGTAGGCTTGGCGATCTTTTCACCCTGAAGCGTGGTCACGACTTGCCAAGTGATTTGCGCCATGACGGTGATGTCCCTGTTGTCTCGTCATCGGGAATTACCGGCCACCACAACGAATCGAAAGCAAAGGCTCCTGGTGTAGTTACAGGCCGATATGGCACCATCGGCGAGGTATTCTACCTTGATGAAGACTACTGGCCGCTTAACACGGCGCTTTACGTGGTCGATTTTAAAGACACTCATCCAAAGTTTGCAGCTTACTTTTTGAAGAATGTTTTGAGGGGGTATCAGAGCGATAAAGCTGCGGTACCTGGCGTCGATAGGAATGTTCTTCATGAGGTTAAAGTCCGAGTTCCAGACACAAAGATCCAAGAGAGCATTGCTGAGATTCTTTCCGCTTACGATGATCTGATCGAGAACAACTGGCGTCGGATGGCGTTGCTGGAAGAATCAGCACGGCTGCTTTACCGGGAATGGTTTGTCCGCCTCCGCTTCCCCGGCCACGAGCATACCCACATAATCAATGGTGTGCCGGATGGGTGGGAACGTGGAAACGTATCTGATTTCTACGACACCGCATCCGGTGGTACTCCAAGTAGGACGAATCCTGATTTCTTCACGGGTGAAATTCTTTGGGTAAAAACAGGTGAACTACTCAACGGATTTGTGGCCGACACGGAGGAGAAGATTACAGAAGACGCATTGAAGAAATCCGCTGCGAAACTGTTTCCGGAGCGAACCTTGCTGGTCGCAATGTATGGAGCGACAATCGGTCAGATTGGAATTATAGCGAGTCCTGCATCATCAAATCAGGCATGCTGTGCAATTATCCCGAGAAAACCAAAATATAGCTTTATTCACGCGTTCCTTTTTTTTCGCGAGAACAAGGATAAACTGGTCGGACTTTCGATGGGCGCGGCACAAAATAACATAAATCAGCAAATTATCCGTTCCTATCCGATGGTTATGCCCACATCGCGTCTGCTGGAGTCTTTCAACGATTCTCTGAAGCCAGTCTTTGACCAATTGCTGAATCTTCACTACCAAAACCAAAAGCTCCGCGCCGCCCGCGACCTGCTGTTGCCACAGTTGATGAGCGGGGAGATACCTGTCTGAAATCGTCATGCGAAACGTCAACGCCTACCACGCACCGCTGCATCCGCTAGACACGGAGAAGCAGACCTTCGGATGCCGCCACACTAATCCAGATATTTGTGCGAAGCACCACATGAGGAAGGTCTGCGCCTATGCGCGTGCTGACAAAAAATGCCTTGCTCCACCAGTATCGTGGCCGAAGCAGTTCCAGAAACTCAAACTGGAAGAAGGAACGACCAAGAAACATAGTCAGGAGAAACTATAAACTCCGCGCCTGATGAGCGGAGAAATCGCAGTGTAAATCGTTTTTTCCTCACCGCTCTCCAATCAAAATAAACTTCCCGAAAGCCCACCCATGCATCCCGATCCTTATCCCATCATTTCCATCCAGCCAGAATGGGTGCTGGAGTCGGAAGCAATGGGAAGCAAAGATAAGTTTTGGTACCGGGAGTCAAAAGGGGAGCACGAGGAAGAATCGGACTGGCTTTTCAAATACGCCCGAACCACCACGGGGGAATACTGGGCGGAAAAGATTGCCGCAGAGGTGGCGCATTGCCTCAAGATTTACCACGCACGAGTGGAGTTGGCCGAATTCCAAGGCGACAAAGGCTCGACCACGGAATCATTTGCTCGTGATGGCCGCGAGCTTGTTCACGGGAACCAGGTGATGGCCGGTGCCGTCAGTGAATACGACCCGGAGACAAAATTCCGCCAGTCCAAGCACACCCTGGAAAACATCTGGCTTGCGATAGACAAAACCTTCGTTACCCCAGATGGTGCGGTTCGTGCGAAAACAAGGATGGCTGAGTATCTGGTTTTGGATGCCATCGTTGGCAATACCGACCGGCACCATGAAAACTGGGGGTTACTGCGAAAGCGGTCCGGCGAGGTGTGGAAAGGTTCTATCGCGCCTTCTTTTGACCACGCCTCATCCCTTGGCCGTGAGCTGCTGGATGAAGCCAGACAGCGTCTTCTGGCAGAGCACCGGGTGGGTAAGTATGCCGAAAAGGCCCCTGGAGCCATTTTTCTGAAGGAGGATGATCGGCGCGGAGCAAGTCCCTTGACGTTGGTGCGGTATGCGGCGGTTGCCAACAAGGAGATTTTCCGACCAGCCCTTGAGAAGGTCCATAAACTGGATTTGGCTTTGCTGGGGGACATCGTGGAGCGCGTGCCGCCGGAGTGGATGAGCGCACATGCGCGTCAATTCGCTCTTGATTTTATGTGCTATAGTGTAGGACAGTTGCGCGAAGTCCCAATATGAGCACCAAAACCCTCTTTCTAGCGTGGCAGGACAAGGTCCGGACGCGGCGATGGTTCCCCGTGGGCCGCTTGGACGTCAATCAGCCGCACCACCACCCCTACCGGTTCCGGTACACCCACGGGGCGGACAGTGCGCGCGAACAGGCTGGTTTCCCGGCTTTGATCGACTTCCCGGATTTGCATCGGAACTACGAGGCTGACGAGCTTTTTCCTCTTTTCAAAAACCGCGTAATAACCCCAGGGCGTCCTGATTTTCAGAGCTATTTAAAGCAACTCGATCTCTCTGAGTTGGCCGACCCCATCGAAATCCTTTCGGTCGATGGCGGCTTCCGCGCTACTGATAGCTTCGAGGTGTTCCCAAAGATCGAACGCCTGGAAGATGGCGCATTCCGGTGCCGGTTCTTTCTGCATGGATGGCGGCATGTTAGCGAACCCGCCCAAAAGCGGATAGAAGCGTTGACGGCTGGCGAGAAGCTCTTTGTGGCCCTTGAACTCACGAACCCTGTGACGCGGGCGGCGGTGCAACTCCAGACAGAGGATTATTCCATGATCGGCTGGGCACCTCGGTATCTTGTTTCCGATCTGGTGGCCGCAATAGTCCAATCGCCCGGAGATTACGAAGCGCAGGTGGTGAGGGTTAACCCAATGCCAGCCCCATCGAAACAGCGGATTCTGGTGGAACTGCGCGGACATTGGCCGGACTACGAACCGATGACGGATGAGGAGTTTCAGCCCTTGGTGGATTAACGATTACGGCAAGGAATCGCCAAGCCGATGTTCACGAACCTTAACTCCGAAGATCGGCTAGTCCAAAAGACCTTTGCCGAGCATCTCCAGAACAAGCTCGGCTGGGACAGCGTTTACGCTTGGAACGATGAGACGTTTGGGCCGGACGGAACGCTCGGGCGTCTGAGCGAGCGGGACGTGGTGCTCGTGCGCGACCTGCGCTGCGCCATAGAGAAGCTGAACCCGGATTTACCGGCCTCGGTCGTCGAGACCGTTGTCATTAAGCTCACCCAGAGTGATTTTGCGCGCTCGACCGTGCAGCATAATCGTGAATTCTACCGCCTCATTCGTGACGGCGTGCCGGTGAGCTTTCGCGACGAAAAAAAGAATCAGCGGAATGCGCGTGCGAAGGTCATTGATTTCCGTAACCCGGAGAACAACCGATTCCTGGCCGTGCGGGAGCTAAAGATACAGGGGCTCCGCTCCCCGCACTACAACCGTCGGGCCGACATCGTCTGTTTCGTGAACGGGCTGCCGGTGGTTTTCATCGAGTTGAAGGCCGTGTACGTCAATATCCGTGCCGCTTACGACGGCAACCTGTCCGATTATTTCGACACTGTGCCGCACGTCTTTCACCACAATGCGTTCGTGGTGGTGAGTAATGGGGACCGTGCTCGCTACGGCTCGATCACGGCGGATTGGGAACGGTTTGCTGAATGGAAGCGCAACGACGAAAAGGAGAAGGGCGGCTTGGAGGCGGAAATCCTTTTGGACGGCATGCTGGCGAAGGACCGTTTGCTCGACCTGCTGGAAAACTTTGTTCTCTTTGACGACAGCAAGTCGGGTGGCACCCGCAAGATCGTGGCGCTCAACCATCAGGTGCTCGGGGTCAACAAGGCGGTAGCGTCGATGCAATATCAAGAGGAACTGAAAAAGGAGTTCCCGCCAGATCGCCGGTTGGTAACCTACTACCCGGAAAAGCCCGAAGGGGATGCGGCGCTTGCCGTGGCTGCCGAGGCCCCTGAGAAGCCGCGCGAGCTTGCGCTGGTAAAGCGCGCTCACCCGGATCTGGGACGGCTTGGAGTGTTCTGGCACACGCAGGGAAGTGGCAAGTCATACTCAATGTTGTTCTTCACCGAGAAGGTGCGGCGGACGATGCGAGGTAACTTCACGTTCGTTGTGATGACGGATCGGGAGGATTTGGACGATCAGATTTACAAGACCTTTGTCGGTTGCGGGATAGTTGACCCGAAAACGACGCCCCGCGCGGACAGCGGCAAGCGCCTCAAGGAACTCCTCCAAGAAGATCATCGATTCATTTTCAGCTTGATTCATAAATTTAATCAGGACGTGAATCCGCACCAACCCTACAGCTTGCGCGACGACATCATCGTCATTTCCGATGAAGCGCACCGCACCCAAGCGGGAAAGCTGGCCCGGAATATGCGCCTCGCTTTGCCAAACGCTTCGTTCATCGGCTTTACCGGAACGCCGCTTTTTAAGCATGATGAACTGACTCGGCGCATTTTCGGCAGCTACGTTTCCCGTTACGACTTCAAACGCGCCGAAGAGGACGGGGCTACCGTTAAGCTGGTTTATGAAAACCGTGGAGAGAAGCTCGGACTGACGACCATCGACCTCAATGACCGGATCGCCGAAAAGGTTGAGGAGGCAGAACTCGATCCTGATCAGATTGCCCTGCTGGAGAAATTGCTGGGGAAAGATTACGAGATCATCACTGCCGATGACCGGCTGGAACGCATAGCAGCTGATTTTGTGGAGCATTGTTCCACCCGTTGGGAGTCGGGAAAATCCATGCTCGTCTGCATCGACAAGGTGACATGCGCCAGGATGCATCAGCGAATCATTCCGCGCTGGCAGGCCAAGGCTGCCTGCGTGCGGGCCGAGTCAGAAAGTGCCGCCGTCGCTGCGACTCAAGCGACAGGAGATGAACGCGAGGCTCTCGAAAAGAATGCCGCGTACCTCCAAGCCCGCGCAGAATGGATGGAAGGCACGCTGATAGAAATCATCATCAGCGAAAGCCAAAACGAGGTGAAAGATTTCAACAAGTGGGGGTTCGATATCCGCCCACACCGCGCTCTCATCAAGAACGGCTTCGAGGCAGGGGATGGCAAGACGGTGGATGTTGAGACGGCTTTCAAGAATCCCGAGCACCCTTTCCGAGTCGCGATTGTTTGCGCCATGTGGTTAACCGGATTCGATGTGGAGTGTCTCTCTACGCTTTATATCGACAAGCCAATGAGAGCCCACAGCCTGATGCAGGCCATCGCCCGGGCAAATCGCGTTTACCCCGACAAAGATTGCGGGGTCATCGTGGATTACAATGGGATGCTCAAAAGCCTCCGAGAGGCGCTTGCTCAGTATGCTCTCGGTGACGATAACGAAACCGGGGGAGAGGAAATCGTTGCGCCCATCGAAGAATTACTCGCGGGACTTGTTGCCGCCATTGAAGAAGGCGAAAAACATCTCCGTTCCCTCGGCTTCGAGCCGAACCTGCTGGTTGGAGCCAAAGGCTTCGACCGCATTACGGGTCTCCGGGATGCTGTCGAGGCGCTGTATACCTCTGAGGATGCCAAACGCCGATTTGAAATCATCTCTCGGCAGATATTCATGCGTTTCAAGGCTCTGCTTATGGAACCTTCGGTTTTTGCCTACGCCGAACGGCATGACAACATTGAGGCGATCTACAAAAAGCTTCAGGAAAAACGCGATACGGCAGACGTAACCGAGGTTCTTAAGGAACTCCACCGGATCGTTAATCAGGCGATTCAGGGGATGGACACCGGCGCGGACCAATCCCAAGGAAAGACCTACGATCTAAGTCTGATCGACTTCGAAAAGCTGCGCGACGAATTTGAAAAGAAAGTTCGTCGCAAACGCACCGCCCTTGAGGACATCCGCGAGGTCGTGGAAAAGAAGCTCCAACAGATGATGTCTACCAATCCGCTTCGGATGGACTTCTATAAAAAATACCAGGAGATTCTCGCCGACTACAACCGGGAGAAAGATCGAGTGACGATTGAGGAAACCTTCGCAAGACTCTTGGCTTTGGCGCAGAGCCTCGACGCCGAGCAACGGCGCGCGGTTGAGGAGGGGTTGACCGACAACGAACTTGCTCTGTTCGATCTGCTGCTTAAGCGGGAGATCAGCAAGGTGGATCGAGAACGGATTAAAAACGCGAGCAAGAGCTTGCTTGCCTCGGTGAATGAGCATCTTAAAGCTTTTGAGGACTGGATCAGCAAGGAACAGACTCAAGCCGACGTAAAGGTATTTATTCTCGACCACGTCCTCCAGTCGCTGCCGCAACCTCCCTATACCGACGAGGAAGCCGCCCAGGCTGCGGACCGGATTTACAATTACGTTTGGCAACGTAGTGCGGCAGGCAGAGTTTCAGATATCGACGTGGCAGCATAAGTGTTGAAACTTTCGAGCGGAAGCCGCACTATCGGCGCAGCATACCCGCCAAGCCTCTGGCCAAAAGCCACGCTCAAATGTGGCGGGTTCTTTCTTTCCCGGGTTGAGGTTATTCCTCCGCGAAATAATCCGAATCAATCCGCTTCACTGAATAGGAAGCCGCTTCTGATACACCAAGCCCGTAGTCGATCATCAGTTCGGAGAGTTGGTAGCCGTCGATCAGGACGATCTTGATGCTAAGGTGACGCGCAAACTCCACCGCTTCCCGGGTAAAGGTGGATGTGGTGATAAAAACGCCCTTGTTTGCCTTCTGACCTTGCAGGGCTCCTGCAAATTGTTGGATTTCGCGTCTTCCTACCGTGTTGTCTCCCCAGCGCTTTGCTTGCAGGTAAACGGCGTCGAGCCCCAGCCGATCCTGTTTGATGACCCCGTCGATTCCGCCGTCTCCGCTTCCTCCAACGGCCTTGGCGGCGTCAGCAAATGATCCGCCATAGCCCATTTGAACCAGCAGTTGCACGACCGTCCGCTCGAAAAATCCAGGACTGCATGCTTTCAGTTTCTCAAGAATATCGGATGCCAATGCCGCCCGGAGTTCCTTATAGGCAGCTTCCAGCGCTTCCTCCGGTGTGGTCGTCGCCGTTTCGGTCAACTTTTCGATACAATCTTGGGTGGATTCTTTGCGTTGTCGAAACTCTTGGAATTCCGGGAATTCATTGAGCAACCGGAGGTCTACGCGTTCCGGCTTGCGCGCCAGAACAGCTAATCCTCGTTCGGTAATCCGAAACAGGCCACGCCCAGCGGATTCAAGAAGCCCAGCCTTGCGAAGATGCGAACCCGCCCAGTTGATCCGATTGTCGAACCGCCGCTGCTTGCCGCTGTCGAGAAGTTCAGCGCGGTCTTCCGGGGTAAGCTGAAATTGATCAGCGAGTTTCTCGACGGCTTCGCGGATCGAAACGGGGGAATCTACGCGCCCCTGGGCCAAGCGCAGAAGAGGGAGCATACATGTCTGAAAATCGGGAACGGCCATGCATGCGGTGTATCAGATCGCATCCGATGAAACAACAACTTGCTTGTATCCTGGCCTCCGCTCCATCTAATGATCGCGGCTTCACCCGCTGCACTATCCAGCAGCAGCCTGCGCCCGCCTTGTGCGAACGCCAAACTTTTCCGCAAGCGCGGCCCTGACCTGCCCCATGTCGAAGAGATGTAGCCGGGGGCTGATGGCCAAATACGGAACGATCCCTTTGGCGACCCAGTCGTCGAGTGTCCGAGGTGAGATCGAAAGAAGACGCGCGGCATCGCGCTTTTTTAGCAATTGCGGTTCTTGATTTGTGGTTTCCATGCGCCACGCGCGGTGTCAACCGGTCAACGAGTATCTGACACTACAGCGGCATGATCTCGAACCACTGCTTGGCCTGTTCGGGCGTGACCAGTTCCCGGTAATGTTTGAAGAGCATGGCCGGGGAGTTGCCCATTTCGAGGCTGACCTTCGCAGCATCCTGCACCTCTGCCAGTCGGTAGCTTCCGAAGCTGTGGCGCAGGGCGTTGGCTTTCCACGCGATTCCTGCGGCTTTGGTGCAGCGGTGGATGCCTTTGCGGAAAGTGAAGAATGTCACCGAGCCGGAAGCTTTCTTGTGCGGAAACAGCCAGGCTCGCAGGCTGGGTAGTATGGGGACGAGGCGGCGCTGTTGCGTTTTTGTGATCTCGCCCGAGACTTTGATGTAGCCGGAATCGAAGTCGATGGCGGACCAATCGAGCCGAGCGATTTCTGCGCTTCGCAGTCCAGCGAACGCGCCGATGGTCATGTAGGGGATCATTGCCGGTTCGCAGTGGGTGAGGATTTTGCGCATTTCTTCCGGCGTAAAAATTTCCGGACTGAGATATGCCTCGCGTTCTTTGTTGAGGGCGTTGGCTGCCGTTTGACGATCCTGCCGAACGTAGGACTGCTTTTGCGCCCAGATGAAGAAGGTCTTCAGGCAGGACATGAAATTGTTTTTCGTGCGCGGGGCTCCTTTGATGCCGTCGATGAAGCGTTGCAGGTCTTTGACGGTAAGCTCGTGAAGCATCTGGTCAGGGAATTTTCGGCCAAAGGTGTCCAGCAGGGCTCGCACTGTTTCAGTGTGGCGCTTGGAATGTCGGGCTCGCTCTTTGATGCGAATATATTCTTTCGCGGCGGTTTGCGCGTTGATTGCAGAAACGTCCCGGAGCGCATCCGCCAGTCCTTTCGCCTGAGCAAGCATCGGGGTGCCGCGAAGCATTTCCTTGGTGTCGGCCCATTCCCGGATGGCGAAGGGGAGGGAGACGCCGAACTTGGCTGCGATGGTCTCGGCATCCCGGAGCATCTGCACATCCTGTGGAGTAACCTCGACGGCCCGTCCCAGATTCAGCAGCGAGACATGGACTTGCTGCGCGTAGGCCTTGGCTTTGAGCGGGTCTGCGAGCGTCTTGGTGCGCCGCACGCCCAGTTCATACCAAGCGATCTGGAAGAAGCGATACTTGGTGGCTTTGCGCCGAATGGGGTAGATCTTCACCTCGGCATCCCCATGGCCGACGATCTGAACGCGATGCATATGACATCGCGGGGGTGTCAAAGCGTTGCATGATTTTTTGCATGACGAGGATGGGCTGTTTTCCTCGTAAGTGTTTGCCACTCTAGGCTTTAGAGTGGCGGAGTCTACGGGGCTCGAACCCGCAACCTCCGCCGTGACAGGGCGGCGCTCTAACCGATTGAGCTAAGACTCCTTTGCTTTTGGTAACCCTTGCGGGTCGGGAGGGCAGAAAGTAGCGGGATGTCGCTTCGGCTGCAATCAGTTTTTTCGCTAAATCCCCTCTTTTTCCAGGGACTTAATTTCCGCTCTCGCTAAAATTTCCTAAAAACGCGCCTTTCAGCGGGGCAAAAGTTCACGCCGATGTTGCCAAGAAGCCTGAACCCATTTAGAGATTCCTTCGCAATGTCTCAGGCTTTGGATGATTTACCGGTTTCTTTTCGCTTAACGAGTGCCCACAAAATGGAGCGCGTGCGCCCCCGTGCGAAGTTTTTCTTCGCCGGTGACGAAAAATTCTTCCTCAAAGGCGTCACCTACGGCCCGTTCCGACCGAATGACGATGGCGATTTTCTCCCCTCTCCCGAACGCGCCGCGCAGGATTTCGAGCTGATGCGCGAGATGGGGGTGAATATCATCCGCATTTACCACGTCCCGCCCAAGTGGTTCCTGGATGTCTGCCGCGATCACGGGATGCGGGCGATCATTTCGATTCCCTGGGCCGAACACGTCGAGTTCCTCAATAATCCCAAGATTCGCAAGCAGATCGTCCAGACGATCCGGGACGCCGTGGCCCGCAACAAGGGGCACGAGGCGATTTTCGCTTATTTGGTTGGAAACGAGATCCCGACGACGATGGTGCGCTGGTTGGGTGCCAAACGGGTGACTTATTTTGTCGAACATCTTATTAACGTGGCTCGCTCGGTGGACCCGCTGCCGATGTATTCCTACGCGAGTTACCCGCCGACGGAGTATTTGCTTCCTTCCAATGTCGATTTCTACACGTTCAATGTCTATTTGGAACGCAGGCCGGATTTCGAGCGTTACCTCGCGCGGCTCCAAAACCTGGCTGAAGACAAGCCGCTGATCATGGGCGAGTTTGGCATGGACACGATGCGCAAGGGGGAGGATGCCCAGGCCGAGGTGCTCGACTGGCATTTCGATTGCGTGGTCTTGGGCGGCGCGGCCGGGACGATTTTCTTTTCGTGGACCGACGAATGGTTTACGGGCGGACACGAGATCGAGGATTGGGAGTTCGGGCTCGTCACACGCGACCGGCAACCGAAGAAATCGTTCCATGTTCTCAAAGCGAAATTGAGCGGCTCGGGCTCGCAGACCGAACGGGTCAAATTGAAGAGCTACCCGATGGTCTCGATCATCGTTTGCTCTTACAATGGCGCCAATACCCTCAAGGAGTGCCTTGAATCGCTCGACTTGCTCAACTACCCCAATTACGAGGTGGTGCTGGTTAACGATGGGTCCAAGGACAACACCGAGGAACTGGTTGCGGCGTTTGAAAAAGCGCGGGTGGTGCAAGCCGCCGCCGATGGCCGCAAGCTCCCTGAGTTTACGAACATTGTTCAGAAAAATATGGGGCTCAGTTATGCGCGCAACGTCGGCGCATACGCCTCCAAGGGGGACGTGATCGCTTATACGGACTCGGATTGCATGGCCGATCCCGACTGGCTCTTTTACCTCGTCAGCACGCTTTTGAGCGGCGATTACGCGGGCGTTGGCGGCCCGAATGTCTCTCCGCCCGCCGTCAACTGGGTGCAGGCTGCTGTGGCCGCCGCGCCAGGCGGCCCGTCCCATGTGCTTTTGACGGATACCGTGGCCGAGCATATCCCCGGCTGCAACATGGCGTTCCACCGCTGGGCTTTCATGAGCGTTGGCGGGTTTGATACCGAATATCGCAAGGCCGGGGACGACGTCGATTTTTGCTGGCGTTTGCAAACCAATGGCGGCGTGATCGCGTTCAGCCCGTCGGCGATCGTGTGGCATTACCGCCGGTTCACGCTCGACGCGTTCAAGAAACAGCAGGACGGCTATGGCGAGGCGGAATCGATGTTGCGGTTCAAGCATCTCATTTTCTTTGGCCCCACCGGGACGGCTAAATGGAAGGGGCAAATCTACGGCTCCCCGCGGTTCACCTGGCTTTTCAACCGCCCGATCATTTACCACGGCGTGTTTGGCCAGGGGCTCTTCCAGTCGATCTACCCGACGCCGCAATCCGACGTGGCGGCTTATGTCAGCAGTATTGAATGGGTTGTGCTTTCGACTTGCATCCTGCTTCTCTCGTTCCCGTTCCGCTCGCTGGGGATGGTGGCCTACGTCATGTTTGGCGCAACGCTGGCGGTTGCGCTCTCCTACATGATCCATGCTCGCATCGAGCCCAAGCACGACACGATTCGCGCCCGTTTGCTGGTGGCGTTTCTCGCGCTCGTGCAGCCGCTGTCGCGCGGTTACGCCCGCTATTTTACCTGGCTCAAATACAAACAGACGCCGCAGGCGGTCATCGCGCTGCCCAAGGATGGCCAGACCGTCGGGTTCCGCGGTTCGATCTCCAAGCTCAACTTCTGGAACGAGACCGGCGTGGGCCGCGAAAAGCTGTTGGAGGAAATCTTCGCCCTCCTGGAAACCGAGGACTGGCGTTATTCCGCAGACACCGGGTGGAAAAGCTGGGATGTTCAGATTTACGGCAATCAGTTCTGGAGCATCGCTCTGGGGACCGTCACCGAATACCACGGCGGGCCAAAGTGCCTGACGCGGGTCCGGCTTAAATACAAGCCGGTGGTGACGACGGTGCTTTCGAACTTCATCGCCTTGGCCATTCTCCTCTACAACGTCCACGCCACCGGGCTCGGGCACGATCTGCTGCGGGGAATCTATCTGGTCTACGTGCTGTGGCTCGCCCATCGCGCCTACCGGCTCAAACGGCGGGTGGCCGTTTTGGTCACTGCCGCCGCGAACCGTTGTGGTTTGACCCGCGTTACGGGCCAAAAGAGCAAGCCGGTTCCGGCGGGGAATTGAGGAATGAGTCTCGTTACGAGCGATTACGATTTTGCGTTGCCAGAGGCGCAGATCGCCCGGTACCCGTTGCCTCATCGTGACGATTCCCGGATGCTGGTGTTGCACCGGGCCGAGCGCCGGATTGAGCATTGCGGGTTCCGTGATTTTCCAAAATTCCTTGGCGCGGGCGACCTGGTGGTTCTGAATAATACCCAGGTCATCCCGGCGCGGGTGTTTTCCGACGACGGGAAAATAGAGCTCCTGTTTTTGGAAGCTGCCGGGGAGAACACCTGGAAGTGCATGGTCAAGCCGGGCCGCCGGATGCGCGTGGGCCGTACTGTGGCGGTCGGCGGCGTTGAAGGCACCGTTATGGATGTATTGGAAACCGGCGAGCGATTGGTGAAATTCGCCGCCCCCGTGGATCTCGAAAAAGTGGGCCACATGCCGTTGCCGCCTTATTTTGAGCGCGAATGCGAGCCGGAGGACGAGCAGCGTTACCAGACGGTTTATGCCGATGCTCCGGGAGCCGTGGCCGCCCCGACCGCCGGGCTCCATTTCACGCCCGAAATTCTGGCGCGGGTTCCGCACGCTTTTGTGACGTTGCACGTCGGCGCGGGAACTTTCAAACCGGTGCAGGCGGAATGCATTACCGACCACGTCATGCACCGCGAACGCTACTCGATTTCACCGGAGGCGGCGGCAGCCATTACCGCGGCGCGGCGCGTGATCGCGGTGGGGACGACCAGCATGCGCGTGCTCGAATCGCGGGCGCGGGACGAGGGGCGCATCACGGCGGGCGAGGGGAGTACCGATATTTTCATCTATCCCGGGTATGAGTTCCGATCCGTCGGGTCGCTCCTGACTAATTTTCATTTGCCCAAATCGACGCTCCTGATGCTCGTATCGGCGTTTGCGGGCCGGGAGTTTGTTCTCGAAGCCTATGCCGAGGCGATCCGCGAAGGCTACCGCTTTTACAGCTACGGCGATTGCATGTTGGTGTTATAAGAAGCTCAATTTTTAGACAGCTTCTGAGGCGCATCCGGTTTTGCGCCGGCCAACCGTTCCACAATATAAAACGTCACCGGGATCAAAAAAATCGCGATCACGCTGGCTGCGAGCATCCCGCCGATCACGCACGTCCCGATGATCTGCCGAGACACCGCCCCTGAGCCGGTCGCCGTCCAGAGCGGCACACATCCCAGGATGAAGGCGAACGAGGTCATCAAAATCGGGCGCAACCGCAGGCGCGCCGCCTCCAGCGCGGCGTCGAGGAGCGGCTTTCCGTGCCCGTATTCATTGCGGGCGTATTCCACGATCAAAATCGCGTTCTTTGCCGAGAGCCCGATCAGCAGGATCAGGCCGATTTGCGCATACACATCGTTTTCCAATTGCCGTGCAGCCAGCGCGGCGAGCGCGCCCGCGACGGCAATCGGCACGCCCAACAAGACGCTCAACGGCAGGGACCAGCTTTCGTAGAGCGCCGCCAGGATCAGGAACACAAACACGAGCGAGATCGCAAAAATGACCCCGGCTGAAACGCCTTGTTCCGCCTGCCTTTCCTGGAACGACATCCCCATGTAATCAAACCCCATCTCCGGGGGCATGGTTTGGTTGAAAGTCTCCTCCAATGCTGCCATCGCCTGCCTGGAGCTGTATCCGGGCGCGGCGGCGCCGTTAATCTGAGCAAATCGGTAGAGATTGTAGCGGGCCGTAAATTCAGGGCCGGTGTACGGTTCCAACTGCGTGAGCGATCCCAACGGCACCATCTGGTTGGAGAAGTTGCGGACGTAAAACGAATCGAGGGCTTTGGGGTCTTCGCGGAATTCCGATTCTGCCTGCACGTAGACCTGCCATTGGCGTCCGAAGCGGTTGAAGTAATTGACAAAATAGCCGCCCAGGTAACTCTGCAAAGTCTGATAGACTTCCGCGAGACTGGCTCCCTGCTTGAGCGCCTTGTCCTGGTCCACCCTCGCGAATACCTGGGGGACCGCAGGTAAAAGAGTGGTGTTGATTCCTGAGAGTTCTGGCCGTTTGCGCGCGGCTTCGACAAATGTCTGGACGTTTTTGGCAAGAAACGGGACTCCCTTTCCCGACCGGTCCTCCAGCGCGAACGTGAACCCGCCCGAGGCGCCGACGCCGGGGATCGATGGGGGCGCAAACGTGAACGCCACCCCTTCGGGAATACGCGAAAGCTCGCGCCCCAGATGCGCCCGAATTGCGCCAAATTGTTCCTCCGGTTTGTTCCGCTTGCTCCATTCTTCCAATAGAATGAAAAAGAACCCGTTATAAGTGGTCTGGACGGAACTCAGTAAATTGAACCCGACCACGGTGGTGACATACTTCACGCCGGGGGTGGCGCGTAAAACCTCCTCCACTTTCTTGCAGGCATCCTCGGTCCGCTGAAGCGAGGAGGCGTTGGGCAACTGGATCGCCCCATACAAGTAGCCCTGATCCTCCTCCGGCAAAAAACTCGTTGGAAGTTTACCGGCAAAAAACCAGGCTGCCACGGCGAACAGCCCCAAAAACAAAAAGCTGAAGCCGCTTTTGCGGATCGCCAGGCGGCTCAGGCGAATATACGAGTCGGTGGTCTTTTCAAATCCGGCATTGAACCGCCGGTAAAACCACCCCAGCGGCCCTCGCGTGGGCTTTCGAGGCCGCAACAGCAACGCCGAAAGCGCGGGGCTGAGCGAAAGCGCATTGAACGCGGAGAGAATCACCGAGATCGCAATCGTGAGCGCGAATTGCTGATAGAGCCGCCCCGTGATCCCGGGGATGAACGTGGTCGGGACAAATACCGCCGAAAGCACCAGCGTCGTCCCAATGATCGGCCCGGAGACTTTTTCCATCGCGGCGAGCGTCGCTTCACGAGGGGGGAGGCCATGTTCGATTTGCCGCTCCACCGCTTCCACGACGACGATGGCATCGTCCACGACAATCCCGATCGCCAGCACCATCCCAAAAAGCGCGAGGGTATTGATCGAAAAGCCAAAAAGCGGGAACAGCACAAACGTGCCGATCAGCGAGACCGGCACCGCGCAGAGCGGGATCAATGTCGCCCGCCAGCCTTGCAGGAAAACGAACACAACCAAGACGACCAGCAGCAACGCCTCGCCCAGCGTCTGCACGATCTCGCGCATCCCTTCCTTTACTGCGAGCGTGGTATCGAGCGAAACGGTATAATCCATGTCCGGCGGAAAACGTTTGGCCAGTTCCGCGAGCTTTGCTTTTACCCCGGCGGCGGCGTCGAGCGCGTTGGTGCCGGGGAGTTGATAAAACGCCAGCACCGCCGACGGCTCGCCATTAAAGCGCCCCCGCAGATTGTAATTCTGCGCCCCCAGGTCAATGCGACCGACATCTTTGATTCGCACCGAAGCGCCGAGGGGGGTGGCGCGCAAGACGATGTTGCCAAATTCTTCCGCCGTGATCAGCCGTCCCTGCGTGCGGATGTTCATCGTGAACGCCTGGCCGGGGGTCATCGGTTCGCTGCCGATTTGCCCTCCGGGATTGGGGGCGTTTTGAGCCCGGATGGCGGCAATGATTTCGGGAACGGTGATCCCCATCATCGCGAGCCGGTCCGGCCTGACCCAGAGCCGCATGGCATACTGCCCCGCGCCAAAGACGTTGATATTGGAAATGCCGGGGAGGCGCACCATCGGATCGATCAAATTGATGTAAGCGTAGTTGGCCAGAAAGACATTGCTATAAGTTCCCTTGGGCGAATAGAGCGCGACCAGCATGAGCGGCGCGGAGGGCGATTTCTGGATCGTCACTCCGTAGTTGGTCACTTCTTGCGGCAGTTGCGAGGCGGCTTGCGAAACCCGCAACTGGGTCAGCATCTGGTCGATATTCGGATCGGTTCCCACCCCGAACGTCACGCGCAGCGACATCTGCCCGTTATTCGAATTGGTCGAAACCATGTAACTCATGTTATCGACCCCGCTCATTTGCTGCTCGATCGGCGCGGCCACGGCTTGTTCGATCGTCTCGGCGTCCGCGCCGATGTAAGTCGCCCTGACCAGAATTTCCGGCGGCACGATTTGAGGGAATTGCGCAATCGGCAGATAAAGCGCGCAAATCGTCCCGACCATCACCATCAAAATGGCAATCACCATCGCCACAATGGGCCGATCAATAAAGAAGCGGTACATGGTTCATTGCGGCGGGATTGGCCACGGTTTGGGTTCCACTTCCGTTCCTTCGCGCACCTTTTGAAGCCCCTCCACCACGACGGTTTCTCCGGCATGAAGCCCTGTTTGGACGACCTGCCATGGTGGCTCCCGTTCCCCCAGCGTCACCGAGCGCAGATTGGTTTTCCGATCCTGTCCCACCACGGCCACTTGATAGTTTCCCTGCAATTCCGCGATGGCGTGTTCCGGGACCAGCAACGCCCCTTCCTGGACGGTGAGCCTGGCTCGCACCCGGCAAAACAAACCGGGACGCAGCAGCGCATCGGGGTTTTTAAACAACGCCGCAACGCGCATCGCGCCGGTCGTCACATCGACTTGGCGATCGGCAAAGTAGAAGGTTCCTTTGTGCGGATAAATCGAACCGTCGGCCAGGATCATCTCCAATTCCAGATCGTGATCCCTCTGCTCCTTGCCCCGGGCCAGCCGTCTTGCGAACTCAATATAATCCTGCTCGGTGATCGTGACATAAGCCTTGATCGGATCAATCGTCGAGACGGTGGTCAACGGCCCGGTTTGCGCCGAGTTGGGCCCCACGAGATCGCCGATTTGGGCCGTGGCGATTCCGGCGATCCCATCCACCGGCGAGATGATCCGGGCAAATTCGAGATTCAATTGCGCGGTTTCCACAGCGGCCTGCTGCGCTTTCAAATCGGCTTTGGCGGTGTTGTAATTGGTCGCGCTCGTGTCCCGTTCCTGGGCGCTGATGACTTTCCCGGCAAATAACTCGTTGGCCCGTTTCAGATTGGCCGAGGCGAGACGCTCCGTTGCTTCAGCCCGGGCCAAATCTCCCCGGGCTTGATCCAGCGCGGCCTGCAACGGGCGGGGATCGATTTGAAAAAGGAGATCCCCCTCTTTCACTTGCGCCCCTTCTTTATAGTTTTGCGAAACGAGGTATCCCGTGACCCGCGCGCGCACCTGCGTGTTCACCGAACCGTCCAGATTGCCGATCCACGTCTTGTAGATCGGCACATCGCGCTGAATCACCCGCGTGACCTCGACTTCAGGCGGGGGTCCCCGCATCTCCGGGCCTTGGGGTTTCCTGCACCCCCAAGCCAGAAACGTCAGTAGTACAAAAAGGAATGACCTCACGCAAAGACGCAAAGGCGCAAAGAAAGCGATTTTTGCGTTGTGCCCGTACATTGTTCGAGTTCCCACAACCGAAGTATCGAAACCGGGCGGGAATCTGCACGAGGCAGAAATTGCCACCGGCTTTTTGCAAACCGCTTTCCCGCTTTTCACGCGCCGCGATTCCCCCTATATTTTCCAATTCCCATGAAACCTGAAACGCTTCCTGATGCTCACGGCCATTTTGGTCCTTACGGCGGAATGTTCGTGCCCGAGACGCTGATGACCGCGCTCAACGAGCTGACCGCCGAATACGAAAAAGCGCGTCAAGATCCGGCGTTTCAGGCTGAACTGGACGACCTTTTTGCCCATTTCGTGGGTCGCCCGTCGCCGCTCTATCTTGCGGAACGCCTCACCGAAGCGCTCGGCGGGGCCAAAATTTACCTCAAACGCGAAGACCTCAACCACACCGGCGCTCACAAGATCAACAACGCCCTCGGGCAGGCGCTCATTACCCGGCGTTTGGGAAAAAAGCGCGTGATCGCCGAAACCGGGGCGGGTCAGCACGGCGTTGCCACCGCCACAGTTGCCGCGCGGTTTGGGCTGGAATGCGTCATTTATATGGGGTCGGTCGATATGGAACGCCAGGCGCTCAATGTCGCCCGGATGCGGTTTCTCGGCGCGACGGTCGTTCCGGTTCCGGTGGGGCAGGCGACATTGAAGGAGGCCGTCAATGAAGCGATGCGCGACTGGGTCACCAATGTCCGCACCACGCATTATATCCTGGGGACGGCTTACGGAGCCCACCCGTTCCCGATGATGGTGCGCGATTTCCAGCGGGTCATCGGCGTGGAAGCGCGGCGACAGATTTTGGAAGCCGAGGGTCGGCTCCCCGACTTGCTCATTGCCTGCGTTGGGGGCGGCAGCAACGCGATTGGGCTCTTCCATCCTTTTCTCGACGACACGAATGTCCGCATGGTGGGCATCGAGGCAGGCGGCGAGGGGATCATCCCCGGGCGGCATGCGGCGCGGTTCCAAGGGGGCAAACTGGGAGTTCTGCAAGGGACCAAGACGTTCCTCCTTGCCGACGAGAACGGGCAAATCCAGCTCACGCATTCCATTTCCGCCGGGCTGGACTACGCCGCCGTCGGCCCGGAACATGCTTATTTGCGCGACTTGGGCCGGGCGCAATACGACTTTGCAACCGACGACGAGGCGCTCGCCGCGTTCCATCTGCTCTCGAAAACCGAAGGGATTATCCCGGCGCTGGAATCGTCTCATGCCGTGGCGCACGCCATCAAAGTCGCACCGCAAATGGGCAAGGACGAGATTATCATCGTCAACCTCTCGGGCCGGGGCGACAAAGACGTGGCGCAAGTCGCCGACTGGTCGCTGAAATAAGCTTCGCGCGTCGTCCCGAATCGCCCCCGGAGCGGTCGATCCACCGGTCGGGAATAGGTGATCGCGATGCTCCGGGAATAGGTGATCGCGACCTCCGGGCGCGATGGGATGTCGCGCGGCTATGTGCCGTTTTCAGGCGTGCCTTGGGAGTTGTGAAACGGGTGCCTTAAATCAGCTCCGCGATCTGCACAGCATTAAGCGCAGCCCCTTTGAGCAACTGGTCTCCGGCCACCCAGAACGCCAGCCCGTTTTCAAACGCGCAGTCAATCCGGATGCGGCCCACCTGGCAATCGTCCTTCTCCGCCACATAAAGCGGCAAGGGATAGCTGTTTTTGGCGGGATCATCGACCAACTCCAAACCGGGCGCGCTGGCAAGCACTTTGCGGGCTTCATCCACCGAGACGGGCCGGTCAAATTCGGCAGTCACGGCGATGGAATGCGCCCGATAAACCGGGACACGCACGCAAGTAACCGAGGCTTTGAAATCGGGCAGGTGCAGGATGCGCCGGGCCTCGTTCTGCATCTTCATCTCTTCCTTGGTGTAGCCGTTATTGAGGAACGAATCGATGTGCGGCAGGACGTTAAAGGCGATCTGGTGCGGGTAGACGCTCTTTTCGGCGGGGCGCCCCCCGGCGATCGCTTCGACCTGGCTGCGAAGCTCGGCAATGGCTTGCGCTCCGGTGCCCGAAACGGCCTGGTAGCTCGACGCGATCACGCGCTTGACGCCGAATGCCTGGTGCAGCGGGTTGAGCGCCATCAGCGTGATGGCGGTGGTGCAATTCGGGTTGGCAAGGATGCCTTTGTGGAGCTTCACGTCAGCGCCGTTAATTTCCGGGACGACGAGCGGCACGTCCGGGTCCATGCGGAACTCCGAGGAGTTGTCCACCACGACCGCGCCTGATTTGACCGCCAGCGGTGCGAATTTACGGGAAATTCCCGAGCCCGCGCTGAACAAAGCGATGTCCACTCCCACAAAAGAATCTTCGGTGAGTTCTTCAACCGTCACGAGTTCCCCCTTGAACGGGAGTGTCTTGCCAGCGGAACGGGCCGAGGCAAGCAGCACCAGCTTCCCGACGGGAAAATTGCGGCGTTCGAGGACTTTGATCATTTCCACTCCGACGGCTCCTGTGGCTCCGACGACGGCGACTGTATATTGGCGGCTCATGGTAGTAGACTTCTTAAGAAAAGTCCGTAATCGTATATCAAGACCGCAGCACCATGCAATCTTTACCGCGTAAAATTCGGGTTTCCATCGCCGCGCAACGCCTTGAATTACTGGAATCTTCCGGTAATGGCTCAGAGCGGATCGTCGCCGGCTATCCTGTTTCCACCTCTGTTTTTGGGATTGGCTCCGAGCCTGGGAGTCACCGTACGCCGGTGGGAAAATTCACGATCGGGGAGATGATCGGCGCGGGGGCTCCGGTGGGGATGGTTTTTGTGAGCCGCGAGCCGACCGGCGAAATTGCCAGTTCGGTAAGCCTCTATGATCCGCGTGATCTGGTGCTGACGCGCATCCTTTGGCTGGAAGGTCTCGAGCCGCACAACGCCAACACGCGCGACCGTTATATTTATATTCACGGCACCAACCACGAAGAGCGGATTGGCGAGCCGAGCAGCCACGGTTGCGTGCGGATGCGCAACGCCGATATGGTCGAGCTTTTTGCCCAGGTCGAGCCGGGGTTGCCCGTTACCATCGAGGCATGAGGTGGATCGCGACCTTGCTCCGGGCGCGATAGAGGTGAGCCCACCATTTTACGGACTCGAAGCCCGTCCCAAATCGCCCCGTCCACCGATCCTCGGCGCTCCCAAGCCACTGGCCACAGTATTTTTAAAAAATGCTCTATTTCGCGGGCGCTTCCAACTCTTTGACGATTTTTGCCGGATTCCCAGCCACGACCACGTTGGGCGGCACATCCTTGGTGACGATGGCTCCGGCAGCCACGACGGAGTTTTCTCCGATGGTGACGCCTTTCAAAATGACGGCTCCCATGCCGATCCAGACGTTGTCTTTAATGCGAACGGGCGCGGTGGCGATGGGCGGGCGGGGAGGGCGGTTTTCGCCGTAGGGGGCAATGGCCATGGCGTCCTGGATCCGCAGCGCAGGGTCAATCGGATGAAAATCGCTGTCCGCGATCCCGACATTCCATGAGATGATGCAGTAATTGCCGATCTCGATCAATTCCTCGGCCATGATCAGCGCGCCATTCAGCAGCGTGTAATTACCGATGGTGCATTTGCCCTCTCTGCCAATGGAAAATGAGCATCCGGAGTAGCATGAACAGTCCGTGCCAAAAACCAGGCCAGGATTTTGGCGAGACCGGTATAAACGAAAGATTTGCGCCGTTTCGAAATAACAGCCATCACCCCACTCGACCCCGTTCGGAATCGGCTTGATGAACCAGTCTTGTTCGACAGTGCGGTCGGGAAGGATATTTGTCATAGAAAATCTGCGTTCATCTGCGACTGCCTCCGCGATAGCGGTTGTTGATATGCGAAGCACTTATTGCAGAGAACCATAGGTTATAAATCTGCGGATAAAACCTCTGATTTTAGCCCAGGTTGGCCGAGTGGTAGAGTTCGGCATAAGCCCCGCCCCGAGCGACCAGTTCCGGCCCGGTGCCTTGCTCGGCGACGCATCCGTTTTTAAGCACCACGATTTTTTCCATGTCGTGAACGGTCGCAATCCGGTGGGTGATGATGAGCGTCGTCCGGCCCCGCATCAGCTCTTTAATCGTATCCATAATGGCCGCTTCAGTAGTGGGATCGAGCGCGCTGGTCGGCTCGTCGAGCAAAAGGATGGGGGCGTTCTTTAAAAATGCCCGCGCAATCCCGAGCCGCTGGCGCTGGCCGACACTCAAATGCCCGCCCCGCTCGCCCACTTGCGAGGCATACCCGTCCGGCATCGCCATGACAAACTCGTGGGCTTGTGCGCGTTTGGCGGCCTCGATAATCTCGGCTTCGGTGGCTCCGGGGCGACTGTAGGCGATGTTCTCGCGGATCGTGGTGGAAAAAAGGAGCGTGTCTTGCAAAACGATGCTGATCTGGTTGCGCAGCGATTTTTTACGGATCGACTTCACATCCCGGCCATCCAGGAAGACCTTCCCCGCGTTGGGGTCATAAAACCGCGGCACCAGCGAAATGAGCGTGCTCTTGCCCGCCCCCGTGCCCCCGACGAACGCGACCGTCTGGCCCGGTTTCACTTCGACGTTCACCCCTTTCAAAATCATCCGCGCCTCGTCGTAGCCGAACTGAACATTTTCCATGCGGATCAACCCTTCGGTGGAGGTGATCTCGACCGCATCCGGGGCGTCCTTGACGTCGTCCTCGCGGTCGAGCACCTCGAAACAGCGCTGCATCCCGGCGGCGGCTCCCTCCAGCGCCCAAGCCGTGTAGGTCAACTGTTCGAGCGGCGTGTAGAGCGCTTGGAGGTAGGCGGCAAAAATAATCAGCGTGCCGAGCGAGAGCGTCCCGCCGACGACATGCAGCGATCCCAGGCAATACATCGCCGCGGTTCCAAAAGCCATCAATGTGCTGATCACCAGCGCCGACCGCATATTGGTGCCGGTCAGCCGGAGGTTTGCCTCGAGACTTTGCCGGGCGCTTTGGTGGAACTGGCCCACTTCCCAGTCCTCGCGCCCGAAAGCATGGACCATGCGGACCGACGCAAGCCCTTCCTGCGCGACTGTCAACACGGCGCTTTCGCGCTCCTGGATGGTGGTCGATTCGGAGCGAATCCGCAGCGCGTAATAGCGGATCGTCGCCACCATCAGCGGCACGATCCCGAGCGAAATGAGCGTCAATTTCCAGTCCAGCACCACCATCACGGCAAAGGTGCTGATCAGCGTAATGCCCGATTGAAAAATATTGGTGAACCCTTTGTTGTAGATCGTCTGGATCGCCTGCGAATCGTAGGCGACCCGGAAGCTCGAATCCGCCGAGCGGCGTGAATCATGGAACTTGAGCGGCAACGATTGCAAATAGGCGTAGAGCTCCGTCCGCAACTTGAGCAGGGCCGAGAGACCGATCCGCACAAAAATAAGGCTCGTGACGAGGTTGATTATCCCGGCGAGCAGATTGATCACCACAATCGCCACGCAAAGAATGATGATGATCGCCTCGGAAGAGAGAGCTCCGAACCAGTGGGCGAGTTGCTCGTGCGCCCCGGCATGGGTGGCGTCCGGCGGGAAGAGCACCCCGTCGATAATGTATTTAAACGGCCACGGCTTGAGCAGGTTGAACCCGATCGCGCCGAGCGTCAGTACGGTCGCGAAAACGGTTTGTCCCAGAAACGGGTGGAAGTAGGCGAGAGTTCGGCGGTAAAGGGACATACAAAGCTCGTAAACGATCTATTAGAGCACCGACCGGAAAAAAGTTCCAGCAAAGATGGAGCGCTGCTTTCACGCCGCCGCTTTGAACTAATCAATGACGTGGAGAGGAGAGAGGAAACTTTACTATATTACCAATTCTTCTCAATAAAACAGGATTCATTCGTAGGGAACGGTCTAAAGAGCTTGATTTAATTAAAATCTAACCCAATGAATACAGGGAAGTTCGTTGCTCCCATGATAGCTCTGCTGTCCTTTCCCTCGCCCGACCCCATCCCGCTGCCCGCGCCGGTATTGTTATTCAAACTCCTCCACGGAGCGGTCCTTACGCTCCATTTCGTAACCGTCCAGTGGGTGCTGGGCTGGATTTTGATTGGCAGCCTTTGGAATTTATTGGGGCGTTGCCGGGGCGACGCGGTGATGACCGAAAGTTCCGTAAAGCTCGCCGGTTCTTTACCCGTTTTGATGACCTATCTGATCAATTTCGGAATCCCCCCGTTGTTGTTCACCCAGGTTTTATACGGAAACTTTCTTTACAGCAGCAGTGTTCTGATCGGCGCGTGGTGGATCAGTGTGGTTTTCCTGGTCATTGCCGCCTATTCCATGCTTTACGCGGGCAATGCACGAGCGGCGAAAGCCCGGGCGTGGTGGGGCTTTGGCTCGGGCGCGCTGATCGTCGGCATCGCGATTGCCATGATTTATAGCACGAATATGACCCTCATGCTTCGCCCGGCGGTTTGGACGGAAATGTTCCGCCTACACCCGTCGGGAACGGTGCTGCCGCCGCACGATGCCACAATCGTTCCCCGCTGGCTTTTGATGCTGGCAAGCTCCGTGATGATGGGCGGGCTCACCCTCGTCGTCACTGGAATCTGGCAGAAAAACACCGCCGAGGTGAAGGCGTTTATGGTTCGGCAGGGCGGCTGGTTAATGGCTTTCGGCACGATGCTTCAGTTGGCCGCCGGATTCCAGGTTTTCCAAACCCAGCCGGGCGTGGTCCTTTCGAGGCTTGCTGAAAACCGTTTTTATCAATGGCTGCCTTCGGTTTGGGTCGGGTTGGCGGTTGGGCTGATCCCGCTGGGCCTTTGGGCGGTTGTGCGACGTGAAAAGGCGACCGGCTGGCTCGCCACGGGAATGTCGATCATCGGTTTCCTCGGCACCGCAACGATGGTGATTTACCGGGACGCAATCCGGGACAGCACCCTTTGGATCAATGCCGGATACAACGCGTGGGATCTGAAAGTGGTTCCCAATTGGCCGATTGTCTCCCTGTTTTTGGGCACGTTCGTGGTCGGGCTGCTGGTCATCGCCTGGCTGATCTCCATCGCCTTGAAATCAAAGCCGATATTGGACGACGAACCCATCCAATCGAAAACCCAGGAAATTGCGTTATGAGCGATTGCCCGCAAGAGCCCGAGCCGAATTCTTCGATCTCACGCAGAGCGTTCCTCCGAGCAGGAGCAGCGGCGGCGGGAGCCTGTTATGCGGCGGCATTGGGATACCCCGTTTATGAATATCTGGCCACTGCCGCCCACAAAGCCGAGGCCGAGGGAGCGCAGAAGGAAGTGGTTCTCAATGACATCGATAAACTCCCGATCCCCTCCGCTTTGATGTTCAAATTCGGAGGTCGGCCCGCTTTATTGATCCGGCATGGCGAGAGCTCGTGGACGGCGCTCAGCGCGGTATGCACGCACTTGGGTTGCACCGTCCAGTTTTCGCCGGAAAAAAACCAGATTTTCTGCGCATGCCATGGCGGAATTTATGACCCGGCCACAGGCGCGAATGTTTCGGGGCCACCCCCCAAGCCGCTCTCGCCCTATCGCGTCGTGGTTGATCAAGGAAAGGCGGTGATCTCCCGTGCGTGATCTAAATTCAATGCTGCAAACGGTGTATCGGTGGATCGACGAACGGCTGGAAATCAGTCCCATCATCGATCATGCCCTCAAAAAGCGGGTGCCCGATCACAAGCACTCCGCCTGGTATTACTGGGGCGGGATCTGCCTGTTTTTCTTCATGGTGCAGGTCGTCACCGGCATTCTCCTGATGATCTATTACCGGCCGGGGCCGGATGCCTACGATTCCGTTCGCCAAATCACATACGAGATCCGTTTCGGATGGTTGATCCGTTCCGTGCATGCCTGGTCCGCCAATCTCATGATCGGTGCCGTGTTCGTTCACATGTTTTCGGTTTTCTTCATGAAAGCCTACCGCAATCCACGGGAATTCGGATGGTGGAGCGGCCTCGCATTGCTGGCGTTGTGCATGGTGTTTGGCTTCAGCGGATACCTTCTGCCGATGGATGAACTTGCCTTTTTCGCGACGCGGGTGGGACTGGCCATTCCCGACGCATTGCCGGGGATGAGTCAACTGATTTCAGCGCTCCTGCGGGGCGGCCCGGAGGTTTCAAGCGCCACGCTGCAGCGGTTCTTTGCCCTGCATGTCGTGGTGCTCCCGGCAATCTTCGTCCCGCTGCTCGGCTTTCACCTCTGGCTGGTCCAAAAGCATGGGAACGCCCTTCCGCCCAGCGAAGAGGCCAAACCGGCGGCGGAACGCAGGTCGATCCCGTTCTTCCCCAATTTCGCGATGCGCGACATGGCGGTGTGGCTCATGGCGCTCAATCTCCTTGCGCTTTTGGTGGCGCTCTTTCCGCTGCAACTCGATGTGGCGGCTGATGCGCTCAAGCCGGCCCCGGTCGGGATTCACCCGGAGTGGTATTTCATGAGCCAGTTTGAGGCTTTGAAACTTCTGGGCCATGTGATCCCAGGCACGCTGGGGGAATTTGTCGGGCTGGGTGTTTTTGGCGTCGGAATGGGGATGTGGGCCGCCATCCCGCTGTTCGACAGCCGCGTGACTACAAGTTTAAGGGCACGGTTGACCACCTGGTTCGGTCTGCTGTTCCTTGCCGCCCTGATTCTCCTGACGATCATCGGGTACATTGAAGTTTTGTAATAGGGAAAAAATAGCGCCATGAATTATCCAGTTTGGGACGTGCCGATCCTTGGAAGCGGGCTGGTCATTGCCTTGATCGCCATCTTTCACGTTTTCATATCGCATTTCGCCGTGGGCGGCGGGTTTTATCTACCGATGACCGAGTCGCTGGCGCTGAGAAAAGGCCGCAACGACTGGCTCGCGGAACTCAAAAAACATTCCAAGTTTTTTCTCGTCCTGACCGGCGTATTCGGAGCCGTGACAGGCGTTGGGATTTGGTTTGCCATCGGTAACGCCAACCCGGAAGCGACCAGCACGTTGATTCACTTTTGGGTGTTCGCGTGGGGCATCGAATGGGTCGTTTTTCTCGTCGAGCTCTCGGCTCTGGCCGCCTATTTTTATCTCTGGGGCCGCGTCTCCAATCCGCTTCACATCAGGCTCGGGTGGCTTTATGCCATTGCGGCCTGGCTCTCTCTTTTTCTCATCAACGGCATTCTCACCTTCATGCTTACGCCCGGGCAGGCGTGGCTCAATGCGGCCGGGACGGGCAACGAAACCTTCAGCTTCTGGGCGGCTTTTTTTAACCCGACGTTTTGGCCAAGCCTGATCGTGCGAACACTGATCTGCCTGACGCAGGCCGGGGTATTCGCGTTGGTTACGGCCAGCCGGATCGATGGCCAGCGGCAGCCGGAACTCAAAACGGAAATGACCGAATGGGCGCGTCGCTGGCTGCTCCCGTCGTTCCTCCTGCTGCCGATTGCCCTATTCTGGTATCTGGCGGAAGTCCCGGCAGCCCAGCGAGCCTTGCTGGACTTGGGGAATTCCACTGTGGGGCAAGGGTTATTCACGTTGCTATCCCGTTTGAAGCTGGTCTTTTTGATTTCCTCGGCAGCCGTTGTCGCGGCCGTCTATTTATTTACCAGCAAGCGCAACGCGGTGGGATTCGGGCTCGGGAGTGCGCTGGGTGTCGCCGCGATGGCCTATGTATCGATCGGTTCGATGGAGATGCTCCGGGAAATGCTGCGCAAGCCGTATGTGGTCGGCCAGCACATGTTTTCGAATGGCGTTCGCAAGAGTGAAGTCGCCAGGATGAACCGGGACGGTTATCTCACCAACGCGGCCTGGGTCCGCCCCGAGGAGCGAGCCCGGTGGACGTCACCCGACCACGGCCAAAACAGTGCCGTGCCTGACCTTTCCCGGGGCGAACTCATGTTCCGGGGGCAATGCATGGCGTGTCATACCCTGGACGGTTACCGTGGAATGCGGAAACTGCTTTTGGGGCGGGATCACAAGGGGATAGCGAATTTGATAGCGGTCCTCCACACCTATAGCGACGATTCTCCGTATCGCCCGTTTATGCCTCCGCTGGTCGGCACCACCGCTGAAGTCGAAGCCCTGACCGACTTTCTTGCCGCCCAAGTAAGCGGCACCAACTCTGTGCCAAATAAGCCTTAAAAAATTAAAGCGGTATTGAAGCGGGGCGATCTGGCCTCAAGTGCAGATAGCGACGGGGAGTCGCCGCGACCGCTACGAGGCCATTTGCTTTTGCTCCCAGAGATAGCCCAATTCAATGAGAGTTTCGTTGGTCAGCACCTGTTCGATCAAAGGGAAAATCACACGCTCTTCACGCAGAAAATGTTCGCGGGAAGCCTTCAATGCCCTCTTAAGAAGGGTTCGGGCGTGAGGGAGATCTTCGGCGGACGGGACATTATCGAAACAGAAATCCACCTCCCGGTGTTCCTGAAAGAGATGGTTGAGTTTGCCTTGAAAATCCAACGCATGGTCCAGGGTGACATAGACCAGATTATCCTCCACATCGGCGTGCCGGTTTAACAGCTCTTTGACCATTTTGGCAAAGCGTTCTGCCTCTCCCGTGGTGGTGATTTCCGGTAAAATATTTTCGATCTGTTCAAACACGCCCAACAAAAGTCGGTGTTCCACAACGAGGGCATCGGTGATTCTGATCATAAGGAGGTGGCGGTCACAAAATTGATTCGGGAGAAAGCAAACGCACCCAAGGAAGAGGCGCCAGGCGCTTTCTCTATGGAACAGGTTGCACAAAGCGGGCTAAAAGTCGAAGATAAAACCACCAAAAAAGGGCAGTAATTGTCAAAAACCGGCAACTCAGGGGATGCTCAGCCAGCGATCCCCGCTCTGCCGATGTTTCTTTCAAGACTCTCGTTTGCGTCAGAGAGATGCGCCCGGCGTGACTCGAACAAGCGACCCACGGATTAGAAATCTTTACGATTGCGTGTTCTGCTGTGTGCTGTAATGTTCTCGTGTGATCGCTCTTAAGTCCTCGCATAGCTGATGGATACAGGCTTGCATGGAGTGGGTGATCGGGTCAATACGAAACAAATCGCAACAAGGCTAATCATGAAAACTGCCAAACCTCTGCCAAACCAAAATGCCAAGCCTGCTGGCGGGAGATTCCCAAAGACCGATTCCCGCTATTGGCTCTCGCGTATTTTCAAGCCGGTTAACGACCGAGGCCAGGAGTCCGTCAATTACTCGATGCGGGTCTCCTACAAGGGCAGGCGCTTGGCATTCACTCTTGATGTGGGTGAAAAGGAACTAGCCGCACGGAAGGCGGCTGATATTTATTTAAACATCGTAAAACACGGAGTAGACGCAACGCTCATTAAGCAGCGCCCACAAGCCCCGGAGAAGCCCGTTTCCGTCGCCACCGTGGGTGAATACATCGCCGCTGCTGAGAAGGTCTTTTCTGGCGAGCCTCGCACGTTCGGCGGATATGCCCTCGCGCTTCGCCGCATAGCCGGAGACATGCAGGGCACCCTCAAGACCAGTAAGCGGTTCAAGCCGGGTGGAAAGACCGACTATCGCCGAAAAGTCGATATTGTCCCATTGGACGTTCTTACGCCCGAGCGCATACAAGCGTGGAGATTGGCCCATGTTGCCAAGGCTGGAAAGAACCCTGCTGCGCAGAAATCAGCACGAACCACCGCCAACAGCCTTCTACGCCAAGCAAGGAGTTTATTCGGCAAGCGCATCACCAGATACATCACCGGCCTGAATCTGCCACAACCGTTGCCGTTCTCGTCCGTTGAATTCTTCCCCCGCGAGAGCATGAAGTATCAATCCAAGATCGATCCGGCAAAACTCCTGCAAAAGGCCACCAGCGAATTGCAGATTGCAGTGCCCGACGCCTACATTGCCCTTTTGCTCGCCCTTGGCTGCGGCTTGCGCCGGGGAGAAATCGACCGATTATTGTGGGGGCAGGTTGACTTCGACAAGGGCGTGATCCACCTGGAAGTCACCGAGGCAGGCGGCCTCAAAAGCGCCGATTCCCAAGCCGACGTTGCCATTGATGCGACAATGGTTGGAATGCTACGCGGTTTTCATGCTCTCGCCACTGGCGCCCACGTTCTCACTGGAGGCAATTCCGAGGAATCATCCCGGAAATGGGGCCACCGATACCGCGCAGATGGCACATTTGAAAAGCTGAACGCTTGGTTGCGTGAAAATGGAGTGGACACCCGCACCCCCCTTCATACTCTCCGCAAGGAAGCCGGGAGCCTCATAGCAACCGCGCATGGCATCCATGCTGCCAGCAAGTTCTTGCGTCACCATGATATCGGAATAACCGCAGCTGTTTATGCCGACCACAAGGAGCGCGTCACTATCCCAATGGGTTCATTTCTTAAGCCCGAGAATGTGATCGAACTGGAACAACCCATCGCAGAGCCTACAGAGAAACTCCCCACCAAGACTAAGCGCCATGCCAGATAACAAAGCCGAGAACTTCAATGCAATTACGGTGACGCAGCAACCCGAAGACATTGCAAAACTTGTTTTTGCCGTCTGGGAGGATGGAGACCCCAATGCTGCGCTTGAACTTGCGGATATAGGCGTAACCATTGCACTTGCGCTTATGGGGGCAGCGCGAAAGCCGGAAAGTAAATACGACGCTATCCGTGAGCTTATCAAACAACTCCCTGAAATCCCGGTTGCGCTTCCGGCTGCACATGACGCCGGAAATGAGGTGATTGAGATCATCCGCAAGGAGCTTGGCTTAGGCACCGCCCTGCCGTTCAGAATCAGCGGGGGCAAGCGGTTCAAGAGCATGGCTGCCCCTGCAACAGTCGCGCTACAGCTATTCGACTTGATGGAGAAAGTCAGGACGCAAGGCGTGGTCGACAAACGCGAATTGGACGACGCGCTGCAAACCGTCTGTGGGCTCCGTCCGCTAATGGGAAGTCGAAAAGACAAAGGGCGACTGATCGGGCCCCTGGTACTGGACAGAATTGAATGAGAGTCTGAGGGGTGTGTTTTACTGGTTTGGGTTGATTTGGAAAGCGTGAACTGGAGCGGAGGGCGTAGCCCGGAGCGGAAGTTCACGCTTGCGCGCGACCATGGG
>CAIZLD010000038.1 GCA_903933715.1 uncultured Spartobacteria bacterium | reverse complement strand
CCATGGTCGCGCGCAAGCGTGAACTTCCGCTCCGGGCTACGCCCTCCGCTCCAGTTCACGCTTTCCAAATCAACCCAAACCAGTAAAACACACCCCGCAGACTCTCATTCAATTCTGTCCAGTACCAGGGGCCCGATCACCACCAGCAATAGACCCTGACTTACAACTCAGCGCGGAATGAGACTCCGCTGCCTCCCTTTTTGCGCCTCTTGCGCTTTTTTGCGGCTACTCCACCGGTTCGCCGCAGCAGACCGGTTTTTCCGGTTTGGCGGTGAGCTTCAAAACCACGAAGTAAAGCGCGGCGAGCAGCAAAATGCCGCCGACGATCCAGTGGGATTGGCCTTTGATGAAATGGATCAACCCCTGCGGGTCGTTGATCAAGTCGGGCTGGAGCTGTTGCGCCTTGGCCCCGAGCCAGGCCAGCACCACGCACCAGATAAAGGAGCCAATAATCGTCATGAGACTGAACATCCCAAAACCCATCCGGACGATCCCGGCGGGGATGGAGATCAAATGCCGGATTACCGGGAGCAGCCGGGCGAAAAAAATCCCACCCGCTTCGTAGCGGTGCATCCAGTGTTCGGCCATGGCGAGCTTCGCTTCGCTGATGAAAAAATATTTGCCCCACCGGACCACCACGACGCGTCCCAGCCACCGGGAGATGCCGTAGGTGATCGCCGAGCCGAGGTACGAACCGAGCGTCCCCGCGCCGACGACGCCCCAAAAGCTCATTTTGCCTTGGGCGATCAAAAAGGCGGCCGGCGGAATGACGACCTCGCTGGGGACCGGAAAAATAGAGCTTTCCATCGCCATCAAGAGAATGATCCCGAGGTATCCCCAGTGATTAACCCAACCGAACCAAGTTGCGATAAGCGCGTGCATCCTTCCATCTGTCGGCTGGAGCGGTTCAAAAGGCAAGCCCGATCACGCCCCGAGCCAACGCAGCCAGCAGGCGGCAAAAAGGGCGGCACCAATCAGCGGCCAGATCAATCCCTCCCCTTTACCGGGGCAGGTTGTGACGTGCAGCAGGGCGAGGAGGATTTTCACACCTCCAAATCGAATACCCCCCGGTTCGCGCGCTTGTAAACCCCGAGGTTCCCGCACGGATTTTCACCAAAATTCTACGGCTTGGGAGCCGGAGCCGCCGGTTCTTCAGTATCCGGGATATTCAGCGCCTCGATTTCCTTCTCGATTTGCTCGGGTTGGGAGTCGGGCGGAGGCGGCACCGCCATCGCGGTTTCCAGAGTAAAATCGTCAAAATAGATGGTGCCGCTGATGGCTCCGCGCTCGGCGCTCGAATCGCACCGGAAGCTGATCGTCACATATTTCGCCTCGGGTGGCGCGGTGAAACGCATTCCGACGCAATTCCAGGCATCAGAGCGAAACACCGGAACGTGCCCCCGGCCTCCCGGTAACGGCTGCAGCAGGTACTGGCTTTCGCCGATATCGGTTTTGCCCTCGTCGGTAAAAAAGTCGACCTGAACCTTCAAAAAGAGCTGGGCCGCGCCGCTGATGAGCGGTTTTTTGGGATCGTTACGCCCCCAGAGAGTCGCCCGGTAACTTTTGCCGCTCTCGACGGGAATGGGACGGGTGGCAAAGAGCGCGCCGATGTAGGGGGCGCTCAATTTGGCCGCTTCGATGAAGAGCGATTGCGTGCCGGTGTGGGCCACCTCTTTCGTAAGCCCGGCCACGACGCTCCCCCCTTCGCCGATGTTGGGTTGATCCTCAAATCGGCTCCAGGCTTCGAGGCCGCCCGGTTTGGCGGGATCGGTTTTGGTAATATCACCTCCGTCTGCCTTGCAGGTGCGCCCGGTCACGGATGGCGTTTCGAAACCGTTGGTGAAGATGATATCTGCTTGAACTGGCAAGTTCAGCAAGGCCGTCGCAGTTGCAATCAACAAGGGGGATTTCATGGTTGGGGGCTGGCGTGACGCTCTAATTGAGCCCTGCCATTGTGGAAATGCAACCCCAGAAATTCGGATTGCAGCGAGGGATCAAAGTCGTATCATTAGGCCTGTTTATTAACAGGGAAATTATTATGGCAAAGAAACCGCAGAATCCACTTGAACCGGAACCGGCCCCCCTGACCAGTCCGAAAAAAGCAGCCAAACCGAAGGCCTCCAAAGCCAAGGCCGAGAAGCCGGCTCCGGCCAAAGTCAAACCGGCCGCCGTGACCAAAGGCGGCTCTCCGAAGGCCAAAATTACCGCCGCAGATGTGGCGTTGCGCGCCTATTTCATCGCGGAAAACCGTTATAAGCACGGAATAGCCGGGGACGCGACCAGCGATTGGGTGGAGGCGGAGCGTCAACTCAAAGCCGAAGCGTCGATCAAGCCGATTTTGTAAAAAGGCAATGTCCCAGGTGAATCGACCGCTCCGCGGGCGATCAGAGGGCGTTTTTTGCTTAAAAATGCGATGAAAGCAACTGGATTGCGCATCGGCAAAATCGGCCTGCTTTCCGCGTTATGCGCGGCGTCGCCCCTGTTTTGCCGCGCCGAACCGCAATTGGGCGACTACGGGAAGGCGATTGCCGTTCAAACACTGCTCCAGACCGGCACGACGGCGAGTGGTCAGCCGATTGTTTATCCCAAGACCGACAAGCCGGAGGTTCGAATGCTGCTGGTGGAAATTCCGCCCGGAACGGAGACCGGCTGGCATCGGCACCCGATGCCGTGTTACGCCTATATTTTGTCAGGAAACGTGACCGTGGAGTTGGAGAACGGGAAAAGTTATACCTTTCATGCGGGAGAAGGTTTTGCGGAGACCGTGGGCACGCTCCACAACGGGAAAAATCCAGGGAAGGAGCCGGTCAAAATTTTAATGACCGTCACAGGGGAAAAAGCCGTGCCGACGACGGAACGGGCGGGGAAGTAATACAAGAGATTTTCTTCTCACGCGCTGAGTTGTATACCCATCTATTACTGATGGCTCGTCTGCGAAGTGCAACTTCGCCAGAGGTGCGTTCCCAAGTAAAACTTGGGAACGAGGACGGGTGGATCGCGACCTCCGGGCCAATAGTGTTCGGCAGGAAATCTGCTTGGGAGAAAGGCACAGGAGCATCACCCAAATATCACTTGTACTGTTGCGGAGATAGTGCTTGGATAATGCCCCGTGAGCAGGGGTTCCAAAAGCAAAGCCGCCTTAAGCGAAAAAGACCTCACGCGCTGGAAATTGATTGCCGATTTCCAGCAGCGGCTCGGTTGCGCCCGGCAAGGCTCGACGCTTCCTGCGACCCAGAGCGATCCGCGTCGACTCCTGAGCGAGACCGATTACCTCTCGTTGCTGCTTTTTGGATTGTTTAACCCGGTGGTCGAATCGATGCGCGGCCTCTGCGCAGCCATCCATCATGCAGCCCTCCTGCATTACGGCTGCCGATTCGGGGAAAGTTCTCAAACCTTTGCTATTTTTTCTCAAATCGCGCGGCGTGATACACATTTCCCTTCGTCGCCCCATCCCCAATTGCCCGCGGAGCGGTCGATCCACCTTTTGGGAATGGCATAGCCTAATCTTTGATTTGCCACCACGCGCCGGGTAGCGTTGAATATCTTTTTTCACCATGGACCAGCAACTTGAACAACTCCGCGCCGAAGCTCTCGCCGCCCTCGAAGCGGCGGGCGATGAAACCGCGCTCGAAGCCGTCCGCGTCAAATATCTCGGACGCACCGGCAGCATCTCGGGCTTGAGCGAAGCGATGAAATCTCTCTCCAAGGAAGACAAGCCGCGCATCGGCAAACTCCTCAACGAAGTCCGCAATGCCGTCGGCAACGCCATCGACGAGTGCAAAGCTGCCCTCGAAGCCCTGCGCGACGCCCGGGCGCTTGCCGGGGTCGATCTCTCCCTGCCCGGCACGCCGTTGCCGGTCGGGGCCATCCACCCGATCACGCAAATGCTTGAACGGGCGGTGGCGATTTTCCGCAAGATGGGGTTTGTGCTGGCCGACGGTCCCGATATTGAGGACGAGTGGCACTGTTTCGATGCCCTGAACACTCCCGCCGATCACCCGGCCCGCAACGAACAGGACACTTTCTATCTCCCGGACGGCCGCCTCTTGCGCACCCAGACTTCCACCGTCCAGGCCCGCACGATGGAGCAATTTGCCCCGCCGGTGCGGATCATCGCGCCCGGTTGCGTTTACCGCCGCGACGAAGCCGACGCCACCCACCTCGCGCAGTTCACCCAGATCGAAGGGCTTTATGTCGATGAAGGGGTGACGCTGGGCGACTTGAAGGGAACGATTGAATATTTCTTTCGCGAACTGCTCGGGCCGGATGTGCAGGTGCGCATGCGCCCGCATTTCTTCCCGTTTACGGAGCCGAGCTTTGAGATCGACATCAAAGCCGCCGCCCTGGGGGATGGCGACCGCTGGCTCGAACTGGCCGGGTGCGGCATGGTTGATCCCGCCGTTTTTGCCGAAATGAACCGCAAACGGGGCGACAACGCCTACGACCCGGAGAAATACACCGGGTTCGCCTTCGGCTTCGGCCTGGAACGGCTCGCCATGATCCTGAGCCGCGTCCCCGACATCCGGCTTTTCACTGAAAACGACGTCCGTTTCCTCGCCCAATACAAATAATTTCTGATTTTTATCCGCAGATTTCGCAGATGGACGCAGATTTGGAGAAATATTTTCACACGAAGGCACGAAAGGGGAATCCCGTGCCTTCGTGTGAGATTTTCTTCCATGATTACCGCCAAAAAAATCTGCGGTAATCTGCGAAATCTGCGGACCACTCCTTCTCTTATCTTATGAAAGTCTCTCTGAACTGGCTCAAAGAACTCGTTGAAATCCCTGCCGATGTGGCGGCGCTTTCCGATTTGCTCACCAAGGCGGGCGTGGAAGTCGAAGGGATCGAAACCCGCGGCTGCACGGTCGAAAACGTCGTCGTCGCGCAGGTGCTCGAAAGCGTTCAACACCCCAATGCGGACCGCCTGAGCGTCTGCAAGGTGGCCGACGGCTCCGCCGAGCCGCGCCAAATCGTCTGTGGCGCGAAAAATTACAAGGTCGGCGACAAAGTCCCGCTCGCGCTCCCCGGTGCGGTGATGCCCGGCGATTTCAAAATCAAAGTGGGCAAACTGCGCGGCGTCGAAAGCGCCGGAATGATGTGCAGCGCCAAGGAACTTGGGCTTCCCGAAGGGGTGGACGGGTTGCTCATTCTCCCGCCCGAGAGTGTCGTCGGGACACCGATCACCCAGCTTTTCCCGGCGGAAACCGTACTCGATGTCGAAGTGACCCCGAATCGCCCCGACCTCCTGAGCCACGTCGGCATGGCGCGCGAAATCGCCACCCTTTTGTGCCAGCCGCTGCAACTGCCCCCGGCGATCGCCGCGCTCGCAGCAACCTCTTCGCAACCGGCCTGCGATATTGCGCTGGAAGCCCCGGACGCCTGCCCGTTCTACACCGCCCGCCGGGTGCGTGGCGTCAAGGTCGGCCCCAGCCCCGCATGGTTGAGCGCAAAACTCGAAGCCGCCGGGGTCCGCAGCATCAACAACATCGTCGATGTGACCAATTACGTGATGCTCGAACTCGGCCAGCCGCTCCACGCCTTTGATCTGGCCAAGCTCGACGGCGGCATCCGGGTCCGCCCCGCCGCCGAAGGGGAGCCGTTCCTGGCCCTCGACGGCAAGACCTATACGCTCGCGCCGCGCCATCTTCTCATTGCTGATCAATCCCGCGCCCTCGCGATTGGCGGCGTGATGGGCGGCGAAGATAGCGGCGTCACCGAAGCGACCACTGATATTCTGCTCGAAAGCGCCTACTTCACCCCGTCGGGGATTCGGCGCACTTCGCGCGAGCTTGGGCTTTCCAGCGACGCCAGCTACCGTTACGAACGCGGCATCGACCCGGCAGGCGTCCTGCCCGCCTCGGCCCGCGCCATTGAACTGATCCTGCAAGTGGCGGGCGGCGTGGCCGAACCGATTGCCGCAGCGGCCGGAACCGCCCCCGTGGTGGAAACCGAAATCCCGTTCCGGCTGGCCCGTTGCCGGGCGGTTTTGGGAGCCGAGGTCGCCGCCGAAACAGTAAACCGCATTTTGTCCGGCTTCGGCCTGACCCCTACCGCCGAAGGGTGGCGCGCCCCCTCCTTCCGGCAGGATCTCACGCGTGAAATTGATTTGATTGAGGAAGTCGCCCGCGTGATCGGCATCGAAGCCGTGCCCGCCCGGGAAGTGACCCGGTTCACCGCCAGCACCGAGGCCGACCAGCGCCACGACCAGGCGATGCGCCTACGTTACCGGCTCTCCGCCCCCGGTCTCGGGTTCCACGAAGCCCGCAGCCTCACGCTCATTTCGGAAAAATCGCTCGCCGCATTCCCGGTGGAAAACGTGCGCCGGGTCCGCAATCCGCTCAACGAAGAGCAAGTGATCCTGCGTCCGAGTCTCGTCCCCGGGTTGCTCGAATCGCTCACCCGTAATTTCCGCAACGGCATGCGCGACCTGCGGCTCTTTGAAGTGGGCCGCGTTTTCCGCGCCGCCGACCGGGAGGAGCACACGTCGCTTGCGCTCGTCCTGACCGGGGCGGCATCGCCCGCATCGTGGCGCGATTCCAAGCCGCGTCTGGCCGATTTCTTTGATCTCAAAGGGGTGCTCGCCGCCTTGAATCTCGATGGCGTGACCCTTGAACCGACAACTCACCCGGCGCTCGCGCTGGCGGTGGAGCTTCGGCGCGGCCAAACGGTCGTCGGCCTCGCGGGGCAGCTTTTCCCCGGACGCGCCCGCGACCTCGACGCCACGGCCCCGGTGCTGGTCGCCGAGATCGACCTCGACCGCTTCGACGCCGCTCCCGCCGGTGGCCGCTATGTGGAACCGCCGAAATTCCCTGCGGTGACTCGCGACATCGCGATGGTGATCCCGGCCACAGTGACGCACGGCCAGATCGAATCCGTTTTGAGTGCCGCCAACGAACCGCTGCTGGCGGGGATTGAGCTTTTCGATGTTTTCACCGATCCGACGGGTCAGAGAATCCCGGCAGATCAAAAATCGGTGGCGTATGCATTGACTTATCGCTCCGTTGAGCGGACACTAAAGGCAGAAGAAGCCGCTGAAGTCCATAATAGGCTGAAGGAACGGCTTAAGGCGGAATTGGCCGTCCAGTTCCGCGAGTGATCTTTCTAATCCATTTCGAAGCCAACGATTAGCCGGTGGGATCGCGACCTCCGGGCGCGATTTCTAAAACACCTGAGCGCAGCGAACCATTGTGCGTTCTTAGGTTTATCGGAAGCTCCACAATTTACCCTGCGGTGTTCGAGATACAGGTGACAACTCCCGGGCCGATATTGAATAAAAAGCGGAGGCCAGTGCGGCGGTTGTTAGGACATGCCTTCAATGGACGTCCGAGCGCTGCGCGAGGTTTCCACCGTTTCCTTGGGGGAACGGGAAATGTCCCTTAACGGCATCTGCGGGGTAACATGGCCTCTTTGACGGAAACCCCGTCAAGGAGGCCCTTTTTTTTGTTAGACTATTTTTTAAATTAGGGCGTGTTCACGAATCCAGAAAGGAGCCCTCTGTTTCCTCCTCGATTGCCTTTTTCCGTGCCTCTGTGCCTCCGTGCCTCGGTGTTAAATACCATCGAGCTTCGAAACTCCCGGCGGCGTGGTCTTTTCTTTGCGCGTATTCT
>CAIZLD010000037.1 GCA_903933715.1 uncultured Spartobacteria bacterium | reverse complement strand
TGTTTTCTGCCACCCCTTTAGGGGTGAGGCGCGGTTTTGCATTGAACCGGTGGTGTCGCTAACGCTCAACCACCGGCTATTCGCTGGCAACCCTTCGGGTTGCGGCGGCTTTTGAATGTTGATTTAGCCTAGGAGGCTGTCACACGTTACCCGATGGGTAACGACACAAGCCCAGCCTCGTTCCCAATCTCCGATTGAGAACGCAAGTGTCCGCGAAACTCTGTTTCGATAATCGTGGATTGCGTAAAAAAGCGAAGGTGATCCAGAAGGCTTGATCTGTAAACTCGCGGTTTTCGAATCGGAGATTCACAGACAGGGGCGTTCCCAATCAGGAGATTGGGAACGAGAGCAACACCTCATCCGGTGGTGTCGCTAACGCTCAACCACCGGCTATTCGCTGGTAACCCTTCGGGTTGCGGCGGTTTTTGAATGTTGATTTAGCCTAGCTTTGCACTTCGCCGCCACCGGTTTTGACTTCAATCACATCGTGCGGCGACGATTCGCGCTGACCGGCGGGGCTCACCCGGATGAACCGCGCTTTTTCCCGTAGCGTTTTCAAGTTGGGCGCACCGAGATACCCCATCCCGGACTGCACCCCGCCCACCAATTGCGTGAGCACCGTATCGAGCGAGGCCGAGACTTCCTTCAACGCTTCCACCCCTTCGGCGGCGACTTTGCGGGTCGTGTCTTTCATCGAGTGGCCATAGCGGGCGGCGGACCCGGCCTTCATGGCGGCCAGACTCCCCATTCCACGGTATTGCTTGTAGAGTTTCCCGTTGATTTCCATGATCTGGCCGGGAGCTTCGGGACATCCGGCAAGCAGGCCGCCGCAGATCACCGCGTCACTCAAGGTCAACGCCTTCACCAGGTCGCCCGATTTCGTGATTCCGCCATCGGCGATGATTTTGACCCCTTTGCGCACGGCGGCTCGGGAGGCTACATAAAGGGCGGTCAATTGAGGGATGCCGACCCCGGCGATAATGCGGGTGGTGCAGATCGATCCCGGGCCTTGCCCCACTTTGATCGCGCTCGCCCCGCACTCGGCCAGAAATTCCACGCCCGCCCCGCTGGTGACGTTCCCGGCGATGATGGGGAGATCGGGATACGCTTCGCGGATGAGCCGGACGGTATCGCCGACGCCTTTGGTGTGCCCGTGGGCCGTGGAGACGGCCACGACGTCTATGCCGCGTTCCACCAGCGCCCCGACTTGCGCCCGGATGCGGTCTTTGTCGAGTTCCCCGTTGGCCCCGCGCGTTGCGGAAAGGGCCGCGCCGCAAATGAGCCGGAATTTCTCGTCGCGCGCCGGTTTCAACTGCGCCCGGCTTTCCTGCGTGATCCGTTCCACGTCGCTCAAGGTGAAAAGCCCGCAAAGGCGGTCCTGGTTATCTACGACCAGCAATTTGTGAATGCCGATGTGGTCGTTGAAAAAACGGTCAGCGCGGGCGATCGGATCGGGAGAAAGCTCGTCCTGGCAAACCGTCTGGATCGCGCTGCGGGGCGTCATCGCCTCGTGAACCTTTTTCGAGGCGTAGCGCGGCTTGAGCACATGGCCGGGGAGCAGCCCGATGAGACGGTTTTTTTCGTCCACCACAGGGAACGTGCTGAAGGAGAAATTCTTTTGTTCGATCAACTCGATCACGCTGCCGATGGTTTGATCGGCCTGGACCTTGATCGGCTCCTGGATCAGCCCATGGACGTGGTTTTTGACGCGGCTGACTTCGGAAAGCTGCTGCCGCTCGGGCATATTATAATGAATCAGGCCCAAGCCGCCGCTCAAAGCCATCGCGATGGCCATGCGGGATTCGGTGACGGTGTCCATGTCCGACGAAATGATCGGGATCTGGAGCCGCAGGGAAGGGGCCAGCGATGTTTCCAGGTTGGTCTCGCGGGGGAGGATCTCCGAATAGAGCGTGGCCAGCGAGACGTCATCAAAAGTAAGCCCGGTGCTGGAGTTCAGGGCGAAAAAGTCATCAGCCGTTTTGTAGAACGCGGCATCAACGGAATCAGATACGGTTGCCATGGCCTACCATGGAGGAAGATTTGGGGTGGTTGCAAGTCTCTTTCCAGCGGATTTTCGCGGCGAGCCCCGTTTCTTTTGTGAAAACTTTACACTCTCTTAACAATTTTCAGGCCGCAATCACATCAAAGCTTAACAAAGCCGCTGTCTAATCCGGTAAGAAGGAACCCACTGGTTCCCTCCCAAATTGAAAGACCAAACCTTATGAAAAAGATTAGTTCAATCGTTGCCCTGGCATTTGCCGCGTCGGTTTTGCCCGCTCTGGCCCAGGATACCCCGCTTCCCGCTCCGGCTTGTCCGCCGGAACAAATGGAGAAGGGGCACCGGGGGCCGGGCGGTCCCATGCGGGATATTATGGAATCGTTGACGCCCGCCGAGCGCAAACAGCTCATCGAAGCTCGCAAAAAGGCCAAGGACGACCCGGCGGTTGTCGAGGCCCGGGGAAAAGCGGAGGCTGCCCACAAAGCGGTAATGGATGCGAACAAAGCCGCAATGTTGAAAGCCGATCCGACGATCGGGCCGGTTCTCGATAAAATCGAGGCCGCGATGAAGGCAAAGAAAGAGGAGTGGAAAAACCGGCAAGAGCACCGGCAGCCAAAGCGCCAGCCGTAAGTTCCACCCGAAGAACCCACCAAAAGGTAAACGTTTCCGCTCTCGTTCCCAAGTTCAACTTGGGAACGAGGGGGGGAAGGGCAACTTGGGAACGAGGGGGAAAGGGCAACTTGGGAACGAGGGGGGAAGCCGCCGCAACCCGGAGGGTTGCCAGCAAATAGCCGGTGGTCGAGGCGTGGTCACGCGCCGATACCACCGGACTTTTCACAAACGGATAGGGCACCCCAAAGGGATGGCAGAAATCCCGGATGCTGCCACCCCTTTGGGGGTGAGGCAACGTATCAATCAAACCGGGGGTATCGCTTCGCTCAACCCCCGGCTAACCGCTATGAATCCGTTCGGATTCACCGGCCAGACGCGATTCTCTCGAATAGCTTGTTCTACCTCGTTCCCAAGTTGCACTTGGGAACGTCTGACTTTCGGTGGGTTCTTCGGGCAGCCTCTACCTCGTTCCCAAGTTGCACTTGGGAACGTCTGATTTTCGGTGGGTTCTTCGGGCAGGCTCTACCTCGTTCCCAAGTTGCACTTGGGAACGTCTGACTTTCGGTGGGTTCTTCGGGCAGGCTCTACCTCGTTCCCAAGTTGCACTTGGGAACGTCTGATTTCGGTGGGTTCTTCGGGCAGACTCTACCTCGTTCCCAAGTTGCACTTGGGAACGCAAGAGCAAACGCGAAGTTGCACTTCGCAAGCGGGCCACCAATGACAGACACATCATTCATCTTCAGCGCGTGCGAAGTGCAACTTCGCCAGAAGGGGCGTTCCCAAGTTCAACTTGGGAACGAGGGGGAAAAAACGAGGGGGAAAAAGCGCCAAACGGAGGATAATAGAAATGCCTCGTGGCCCTTTCCCGTTTTGCGCCTTTTGCGTTGCTTACGCGCCTTTTTGCGGCCCAGCCTTTTCTCAGTAATCTGCGAAAATCTGCGCAATCTGCGGATAACTCTCTGTCTCTTACGCCCGCGCTTTCATGTGCGGGAAGAGCACCACATCCCGGATCGACTCCGCGCCGGTCAGCATCATCACCAGCCGGTCGATCCCGATCCCGATGCCGCCTGCCGGGGGCATCCCGTGTTCCAGGGCGGTCAGGAAATCGTCGTCGATGTTCTGCTTTTCCTCGCCCGCCTGATCTTCCAGGCGTTGCCGTTGGACAATCGGATCGTTTAACTCGGAGTAACCGGGCGAGATTTCCTGCCCGTTGATGATCAACTCGTAAACGTCCACCACACTCGGGTCGGCGACGTTTTGTTTGGCCAGCGGGACGAGTTCCTTCGGGCAATGCGTCACAAAACAGGGATTGAAGCTCTTCTCTTCCACCCGCTTTTCAAAAACGTGCTGGGTCACTTCAAAATCGGCCATTTCCGGCGAAATCTCGATGTGCAACTCTTTGCATTTTTCCCGGCGTTCTTCGGGGGTGAGCGCAAACCAGCCCGGGACGGCTTGATCCACCAGCTCCCGGTAAGAAGCCCGCTTCCAGGGGCGGCTCAGGTCGATCGTGCGGATGAGGTTCCCTTCGGCGTCCTTGTGGTCGATCTGGAGCGTCCCGATCACCTTTTGCGCAACGTGCGTCACCATCTCCTCCACCAGCTCCGCCATTTGCTCAAAATCGGCGTAGGCCCAGTAAGCCTCCAGCATCGTGAACTCCGGGTTATGGCGGCGCGAGACCCCTTCGTTGCGGAAGTTGCGGTTTAGCTCAAAGACCTTCTCAAAGCCGCCCACCAGCAGCCGCTTGAGGTACAGCTCCGGCGCGATGCGCAGGTAAAGGTCCATATTGAGCGCGTTGTGGTGCGTCTTGAACGGAGCCGCCGCCGCGCCGCCCGCGATCGGCTGCATCATCGGCGTTTCCACTTCCAGGAAACCGCGATCTTCCAGAAACCGGCGGATTTCCCGCACAATGGCGATGCGCTGCTTGAAAACGGCTTTCGACTCCGGATTGGCCAGCAGGTCGAGGTAACGCTGGCGGTAGCGGGTCTCTACATCGGAGAGCCCGTGCCATTTATCCGGCAGGGGGCGGAGCGATTTGGAAAGAACCGTCAAATTTTTCACCCGCAGCGTCGGTTCGCCGGTCTTGGTGATGAAGGTTTCCCCCTCCACCCCCATGAAGTCGCCCATATCGAGGAGCTTGAAAAGCTCGTAAGCCTCCGGGCCCACCTCCTTGGCGTGGATGAACACCTGGAAGCGGCCGGTGGAATCGGACAAATCGAGAAAATGGCTTTTGCCCATGTCGCGATGGGCGGTGATGCGGCCCGCGAGCCGTTCGCAGCGGCCCTCGGCAAAGCGGTCGCGCAATTCGGCGACGTTGCCGGTCGTCTCAAAGCGTTGGCCGTACGGGTCCGCCCCTTTTTCGCGCAGGGCGAGCATCTTGAGGCGGCGGGTTTCAAAGAGGGCGTGAGTTTCGTCCATAATGGTAAAGAGGAGTAGTCAAACAGGGGTTGCCCGCAAAGTCAAAACCCGAGGCGAGAAAGCAGCAAGGAACTAACTTTTTCTTTGACAGGATCAGCCGGTTCCGGCTATGCATGGACGCGTTCCCTGACCCAAAGTTTACTCATCCTCCTATGAAGCGATTTCTTCTCGCCCTGCTTTCTTCATTTGCCCTCGCTGTACCAGCATTTGCCATTGTGGGCGGGCCTTGGGACGGCAATATTCCTGGCAATCCAAATCCGGTCAATCCCAGCGATGTCAACGGAACTTATCAGGGAACGATCAAAGGAAAAAATCTAGCCGGGGTGATGCGGTTCAGTTCGACCGATAGCGGCCAAGTGATTATTTCCTCGACGACTACGAGGGTTGATTGGGCACCGGACAGGCTTCACTACACAACCGTTGACGTTGTGACGACCAAGACCCTCAGCGCAACCGGGTTTGCCACTTTCTTTTTTGAAGGGAAATCCGGACAGGCAACTCTCGATACGGCCATTGACCTTGGTGGCAGGAAGCTCGCCGGCGTGATTAATGGTGCAGCTTCCAGAAGCTTGCCCGTCACATTAGAACGGCCCTTCGACGGCTTCCAATGGACATTGACGGATAATGCATATTTCAATGGGGCTTTCAGCGCAAAATTCTCTTCCTGGGCGTCGAACAGCTTCAGCGGCAAAGGTTCTTTGGTGGTCACAAAATTCGATTACATCGGGTTTTGGCAGGATTTGGTTTTGAATCCGGCTACCGCCAATCCGCGCGATCATATTGTGACCTTCCAGCCGATGACGATCAAAGTAAAAGGGGTTAAGACCTCCGACAGCCTTGCAGCTTTCACGCCTCCCGATTTTACGGCTAGTTTGCCGGTCATTAATCCTTAGCATCCGACTGGCCTGAAAAGCGTGGCAATATCAAACTTCGCCTCCTTTCGTTCGCGAAAGGAGGCTTTTTGCATCCACGGCTTTACTGTGATCGAATTGATGATGGTGATCGCCATCCTCGGCATCTTGGTCACGCTGACCGCGCCGACATTATGGACGCTTCGGGATCGCGTAACCAAAATCGTCTGTGCCGGTCATTTGCGCTCTTTGCACTGCTCGCTGGGGGCTTACCTCAACGACAATGAACAGTGGCCCCAATGCCCCGAGGATCTGACCCAGAGCGGTGAAGACCAATTCTGGATCAATGCCCTCAACGATTATGGCGCGCCGGAAAATGTTTGGAAATGTCCCTCCATCGCTCAACGCATGGAGAAGGACACCACCCCGGATGCCCAGAAAATCCACTACACGCCGACGCAGTTCGATGAGAATCCGCTGACGCCGAGAAAATGGGCCTCGATGCCGTGGCTGATCGAGATTTCCGACGTGCATGGCGGCGGCAACCTGCTCATTCGCACCGACGGCTCCGTGCGAACCATCCAAGAGGCCATGAAGGACGCCGGTTAACACCGTTCCTGCCTCGTTCCCAAACTCTGTTTGGGAACGCCGTTGTCCCGGCAACTCCATTGCCGGAATGGGAGCTTGGATTCGAACCGGAGCGCCGTTCTTAAATGGGACGAGAGGCGAGGCGCAAAATAATTGACTCCTATCCCGATATTTTATCATACTAAAAATGATGGTAATTTAAGGATTTATGAAACAATTTGTTCCTTTTCTGGCGATCGGTTTGTTATGGTTGTTTTATTACGGAAAAAATCAGGATCGAACAGCCGAGCTGAATTCCCAGATTCAGCAATTGACTCTTGAACGGAACCAGGCAAAAGCCGAGCTGAATTCCCAAATAGCTTCCAGTCAAAACAATGTCGCCGAATTGCAGCACCAGATTCAGCGATTGACTCTTGAACGGAACCAGCAAAAGCCGACGCCCGATCAGCCAATGGAACAACCCAAACCGGAAGAAAAAAACTGGCTGCAAAAGCGAATAAACGAGAGCAAGCCCAAACTGGACGAACCAGCCAAGAGGACACCTGGCATCTACCCCAGATACTGGGTGGATCAATTCGGCTACCGCCATTATTATTGAAGCCTTTCGCCTCGTTCCCAAATGGAGTTTGGGAACGAGAATCGACGGGGAGCGTCCCAAATGGAGCTTGGGAACGAGAAGCGAGAAGCGAGAAGCGAGAAGCACGAGAGTTCGAGGAAAGCGGCAGCTAAAGCAGATCCGTTTTCTGGATTGGCATCCTGCCGATGGAAGGGCTAAGTTTTAGAAATGCAGTTTAAGGATTATTACCAGACGCTCGGGGTTTCAAAAACGGCGTCGCAGGATGAAATCAAGAGCGCTTTTCGCAAGCTCGCGCGCACGCATCACCCGGACATGGTCAAACCGAAGGAACGGGCTGCCGCAGCCGAGCGTTTCAAGGAGATCAATGAAGCCTACGAAGTGTTGGGCGATCCCGAAAAACGCCGCCAATACGACGGCCTGGGCGCGGATTGGGAACAGGGCGCGCAACGGCCTCCGGGCTGGCATCCCCATGCGGGGCGTCGCCCGGCCGGACCCGGCGGAGCGCAAGCGCAAGATTTCGATTTCAATTTTGGCGGCACCGGGTTCAGTGATTTCTTTGAGGCTTTCTTTGGCTCCGGCGGACGCCAGGCCAACCCGTTCGCCGCCGGTCGCGCGGCGGGCGCGGGCCGGGGCGTGGATGTCGAGGCCGATTTGATGGTGCCGCTTGAAGAGGCTTTGCACGGGGCGCGCCGCAAGATCACGTTTCAGCGGCAAGGCGGCAAACCGCAAACCTACGAGGTGACGATCCCGGCGGGAGTGCGCGAGGGGCAGCGCATCCGGCTGGGCGGGCAGGGGGAAGCGGGCACGCACGGCGGCTCGGCGGGCGATTTGTATCTGAATGTCCGGCTCGCTCCGCATCCCGATTTTCAGGTCGAGGGAGCCGATCTCAAACACGATCTCGAATTGCCGCCGTGGCAACTGGTGTTGGGGGGGGAGGTGACGGTGCCGACGATGGAAGGGAGTGCCAAGATGAAACTCCCGGCGGGGAGTCAACCCGGTTCGCGTTTCCGGCTTAAGGGGAGAGGCATGCCAAAGGCCGGGGGGGGACGGGGCGATCTGTACGTGGTTCTCTCGGCGGTGATCCCCAAGACGGTGACGCCCGAGCAACGGGAGCTTTGGGAGGCGTTGGCGAAGGCGGAGTAATCGGTCGCGAGGCACACTCCCGATCGCGCCCGGAGGTTGCGATCCATCTTGCGATTCGAAAACAGATCGAGCGAGAGCAGCTCTTTTTTACTTCCGCGCCGAAGGGTTCGTAATCACGACCGGGATGTTCGGCTTGGTGGTGTCGTTGGAGGCGGTTGCCACGGGGAGCGTGGGCCGCGTGCCGACGGCGTTGCGGTAATTCTCGACCGCTTGAAGAATGGAACCGGCCATTTGCTGGCGGTAGGCGGTCGTGGCGATGCGGCGGGCATCGTTCGGATTGCTCAAAAATCCCCCCTCGATAAGAACGCCGGGAGTGATCGAATCGCGCAACACAACAAACCGCGCCCGTTTGATGCCGCGATCGAACATGGCCGAATTATAGACGAGCGTGGCGTGGGTGGCGCAGGCGAGGGCGATGTTCTCCGCATCGCGGCCATTGCCGGGGCAGGGGACAAAATCCGAGAGCGCGGGCCCGTCGGCGGCCATGGACGGAACGCCGCGCGGAGCCAGCGTAAACGTCTCGACGCCGGTCGCTTCGTTGCCGCTGGAGTTGAAATGGATGGAAATAAACAGGGCATTGGGGAATCGACCGGCAAAGGCGGCCCGTTCTTCGAGCGGCACAAAGCGGTCCGTTGAACGGGTCATGTATACCTGAAAACCGGCAGCCCGCAGCAGGTCGCGCGTGCGGAGGGCCACATCGAGCGCGTAGTTTTTCTCATTGCCGAAGAGGGAGGCTGCCCCGTTGTCGTGTCCGCCGTGGCCGGGGTCGAGGATGATGGTGTTGACCTTGGTCGAATTGAGAATGCGGCTGGGGCGCAGGACCGGTTCGAGCAGTTTGGTGAGGTCCATCCGGGAAATGCTCGGCTGGCCGCCGACTTCCGCGACCGGATAGCTCAGGATAAATTTGAGATTGTTGATGTAAAATTCCGGCGAACCGAGTTGCCCTTTGAGACAACGCGAACCGGAACGCAGGATCAAGTTGCTGCCGGATTGCTGGAGCGATCCGAGTTGATAGAACTGCCCGATATTGGACAGGCTTACGTAATCGCGCCCCTCGAATTTGACCAAATTCCAGTCGCCGACCGCCAGAAGGCGGGCCGTGGCGAGCAGCAGGAAGATAAAAATGAGGGGGAACCGGCGCATGCGAGTGACCTAGGGTGCATGGGGCAAACCGGTCGCGCAAGCGGTTTTTGGGCCAACCAAAAAACGAGCGCCAGGAAATCCCGGCGCTCGTTTGAGGTTTGAGAATGGAAGGCGATTTATCCTTTGAGGCAGTCGTCGAGCCAGCCGAGGAGCTGGGCGATCGACTCTTCGGTTTCATCCCCCATGTTGGAGATGCGTAAGGTCTTGCCCTTGATCTTCCCGTAGCCGCCGTCGATCACGGCGTGGTGGCGCTCTTTGAGGCGGGAGTTGAGGGCCGCAACATCGATCTCCTTGTTGTTCTTCACACAAGTGAGCGATTTGGAACGGAACCCTTCCGGCGCGAAGAACTCGAACCCGTTGCGGACCACCCAGTCGGCGACCATGGCGTTGAGTTTGGCGTGGCGGGCATGACGGGCTTCGATCCCTTCGGCAAAGATATCTTCGAGCTTGGATTGGAGCGCGTAGATGTGGCCGATCGACGGGGTGCTCGGCGTCATGTCGTCGGCCTGGTTTTTCTTGAACTCGATGAAATCGAAGTAGTAGCCGCGATCTTTCATCGTGGCGGCGCGCTCGAAAGCCCGCTCGGAGCATGAGAAGAGGGCCAGGCCGGGAGGCATCGCCAGCGCTTTCTGGCTGCCGGTAAGGAGGACGTCGATGCCGAGTTCGTCCATTGGGATCGGCACGGCGGAGAACGAGGAGACGCTATCGACGATGAGCAGCACGTCCGGATATTTTTTGACCACGTCGCAGATTTCCTTGAGCGGGCTCATCACCCCGGTGGAGGTCTCGTTGTGGATGAGCGTGACGGTGTCAAATTCCCCGGTGGCGAGCTTGGCGTCGAGATCCGTGCCGCGGATCGGCTGGCCCCATTCCACCTTGAGCCCTTCGGCCTGCTTGCCGCAGCGTTGGGAGACGTCGAGCCATTTGTCGGAAAAAGCGCCGCACATGCAGTTGAGGACTTTTTTGGAGACGAGATTGCGGATCGCCCCTTCCATGACGCCCCACGCGGAGGAGGTGGAGAGGAAAACCGGCTGACTGGTTCCAAAAAGCGTCTGAAGCTGCGGGTGAATGGCCGCGTAGAGCTTCTTGAAGTCGTTGCTGCGGTGGCCGATCATCGGCTTGCAAAAAGCGGCAAAGGTTTTCGGAGAAACTTCGATGGGCCCGGGAATGAAAAGCTTGGTGTGAGGCATTTGGGTAACGGTTGTTGTGGTCGATCCCGCCGTGGATGAAACGGGAAAGAATAAGTAAAACGCATTTTGGCGGCTTCGGAAACTCCAAAATTTATTCCGGGACACGAGAGGCGGTGATGAAGAGGCGCACTGCCTCATGGCCGGGGCGGTGCTGAAGCGTGGCGATTGCACATTCAGCGCCAAAGGCGCGACCCCATACCAGCATGGGGCGCAGCCCCATGTATCTGGAAAAATAGGTATCAGGGCTGTAGGCCCGCACTATCTCCGATAGAAAAGGATGGTGCGGGCCTACAGCCCTGCTGCATTCTTTGTCGAAAACCCAGCCCTTCAGGCTGGGCTGGTATAGGGCCGCACCTTTGGTGCTCAGGAAGCAGAAACCCCCATCAAACTTGCACGCCGCCGTGCCGGAAGTTACGTTCTGAAACATGAGCATGACGAAGGACGAGGTGAGGCTGGTATTGGAGTCGATTACGCAGCTTTTGGAATTGAAAGGGGAAAACCCTTTCAAGGTGCGGGCGTATCAAAACGCCGCCCGGGCCATCGAAACTTATCCCGGGAACCTGGAAACCGCCGCCCAAGAGGGACGCTTGACGGAAATCCCCGGCATCGGCGCGGCCATCGCGGAAAAACTCACCCTTCTCCTGCAAACCGGCCGCCTTGCCTATTACGAGGAGTTGAAAGCGGAGTTCCCCGCCGGGTTGTTTGAGCTTTTTGAATTGGTCGGCTTGGGGCCCAAAAAAATCCGCGCTCTTTACGACCAGCTCGGGGTCGTCTCGATCGAGTCGCTGGAACTGGCTTGCAAGGAAGGGCGCGTCGCCCCGTTGAGCGGCTTTGGAGCCAAGACGGCGCAGAATATTCTCCAGGCTATCGAACAGCGCAAAAGCGTGGCCGGGAGTTTTCTTCTGGGCTCGGCGGCGGAGTTGGCGGAGCAGCTTTACGACGATCTGCGCGGGCTGCCGGAAGTCTTGCAGGTGGCCATCGGCGGCAGCTACCGGCGTCGCAAGGAGGTGGTCCACGACCTCGATTTCGTCGTCGCCTCCTCGCAGCCGGAGAACGTCACGGCGTTTTTCATCACGCATCCGTTGGTCGAGAGCGTCATCGTCAGCGGCGCGACCAAATCGAGCGTGCGGCTCAAAGGCGGCTTGCAGGCCGATCTGCGCGTGGTGAGCAATCCGCAATACCCGTTTGCGCTCAACTATTTCACCGGCAGCAAAGAGCACAATATCGTATTGCGCAGCCGGGCGCTCGATCGCGGCTGGACGCTCAACGAATACCGGCTTGGCCCGTTGGAAGGGGGCCGGGTGCAGCCGCAGCCGATCCCGCCGATTGTCGAGGAGCGGGATCTCTACCAGGCGCTCGGGCTCGACTATATTGAACCGGAATTGCGGGAAAACGTGGGGGAATTTGCCGCCGCCGAAGCCCATACGCTCCCGCGATTGATTGAGCTGGAGAACTTGCGCGGGGCGTTCCATTGCCATACCACGGCCAGCGACGGGCACAACAGCCTCGAAGAGATGGCGCAAGCGGCCCGGGAACTTGGGCTTCAATACCTCGGCATTGCCGATCATTCCAAGAGCTCTTACCAGGCGCACGGTCTTCAGGAAAAACAGCTCCTCGCGCAGATCGACGAGATCGACCGGCTCAACGCCACTTTCAGCGATTTCCGCCTTTTCTCCGGGGTCGAATGCGACATTTTGAAAGACGGCTCGCTCGATTACCCGGATGAAATCCTTTCCCGGCTCGATTACGTGGTGGCCAGCGTCCACGCGGTCTTCAATCTCCCGCAAAAAGAGATGACGCGCCGGATCATCCGGGCGATTTCCAACCCGCACGTCACGTTTTTGGGGCATCCGACCGGGCGTCTCCTGCTTTCGCGCAACCCTTACGAACTGGACATGCCCGCCATCATCGACGCCGCCGCGGAAACCGGCACCATCATTGAGCTCAACGCGAATCCGCAGCGGCTCGACCTGGATTGGCGTTGGTGGCCGCTGGCCAAGCAAAAAGGAGTCCGTTGCGCCATCAACCCGGATGCCCATCGGGCCAGCCAACTGCACTACCTCTGGTTTGGAGTCGCCGCAGCCCGCAAAGGGTGGCTGACGCGCGCCGAGGTCGTCAACACGCTCCCGCTGGGGAAAATCGAGGCGGTGTTGGCCCAAAAACGAAATTTGAAATAGCCGCAAAAAGGAGCAAAAGGCGCAAAATAAGAGATATGGCGGGCTTACTCCCATCGCGCTCGGAGATCGCGATCCACCGGTGGACGGTCGCGATCAACGGTGGATCGGCCGCTCCGCGGACGATCAGACGGGACTTGGATGCAAATCGGTCTTGTTTCTTGTGCCTTTTTGCGGCTCATCCTATCCCGGTTTAAGCAGAAATTGCCGGGCTGGTTCTTTTTTCCCAAAGCTTTGTATAAAATGAGCCATTTCGCTTGAGAATGGCTCTATTTATACACGTTTTTCGGCGCATTTTGTTCAGGTTGCGCAATACCGATCAGTTTTTTACAGAGAAAGGGGTAATGGTAATCGGGGAATGCCGGAGATTGGCATAGCGGCTGCTTAAGGCGGACGGCCCGACCGTGCGAGAAGCGCGGCGAGGCGGTCAACCCACACCCAAACCACTTAGCGAATGAGCACTCTTTTTTCGCGCCTCGCTTGCGTTGGCGCTTTTGCCGTATTGTCTGCATGTCCGGCCCCGGCCGTTGCCGCCGAACCCCAGCCCACCGTGGAGCAGCGGCTCGCCGCCATGGAAGCCTACTTCCAAAACAGCGACCCTTCGGCAGCTCTGCTCGACAAGGACGGCAAAAAGCCTGCCGGTTTGACCACGCCCGCCGTGGGAGTCCCCGGCCCCGGCCATAACACCTGGATGATGCTTTCCGCCGCGTTTGTTCTCTTTATGACGCTGCCCGGGTTGGCAATTTTTTACGGCGGGCTGGTACGCCGCAAGAACGTTCTTTCCATTTTGGCCCAATGTCTTGGGGTGACGACGCTGGTCACGCTGATCTGGTGGGCGGTTGGCTACTCGCTGGCCTTTGCTCCGGGGGGAGCGTATCTCGGCGGGCTCGACTTCGCTTTTCTGCGCGGCGTCACTTCCGCCCCCAACACCAGTTACTCCCCCTGGGTTTCGCACAATGTTTTTTGCATGTTCCAGATGATGTTTGCCATCATCACCCCGGCGCTGATCGTCGGGGCGGTGGCCGAACGGATGCGGTTTGCGGCGATCCTGACGTTTGTTGGGATCTGGATGTTTTTGGTCTATCTCCCGATCGCCCATATGGCATGGGGGAGCGACGGCCTGATGAACGGCGTCTGGAACCCGCACGCGACGATCCGCGCGATCGACTTTGCCGGGGGCACCGTGGTGGAAATGGCTTCCGGGTGGAGTTCGCTCGTCCTCTGTTTGATCGTCGGGCGGCGCATGAACTACGGCAAGGAACTGTTCGCGCCGCACAGCATGGTCTTTTGTATGGTGGGGGCCGGAATGCTCTGGGTCGGGTGGTATGGATTTAACGCCGGGAGCGCCGTGGCGGCCGACGGCATCGCCTCCAACGCCTTTTTGACCACCACGCTCGCCGGAGCGGTGGCCAGCGGGACATGGGCTCTGGCCGAATATTTTGTTCGCGGCAAGGCGAGCGTCCTGGGGTTCTGCTCCGGGATTGTCGCGGGGCTGGTGGCGATCACCCCCGCCTGCGGTTTTGTGAACGCCTCGGGAGCGATCCTGATCGGGCTGCTCGGCGGCATGATTCCGTTCCTGGCGGTCTATAAATTAAAATCGTGGCTCAAATACGACGATTCGCTGGACGTCTTTGGGGTTCACGGAGTGGCCGGAACGCTCGGGCTTTTGTTGACCGGATTGCTCGCCGACTCGTCGGTGAACGCCAACCTCGTCAACGGCGCGGCTGTAAAAAATGGATTGGCCGGTTTGGTCGCGCACGGTCTCTGGGTTGAACAACTCAAGGCGATTGGGCTGACCTTCACCGTGGCCACCGTCGGCACCGCGATCACCGCGTACGCCGTCCGCGCCATGATGCCGGTGCGCATCTCGCCGGAGGAAGAACATTCGGGTCTGGACCTGACCGAGCACGGCGAAGAAGGCTACATCTTGTAGGTGGATCGGCCGCTCCGCGGGCGATCCGGGGCGGCGCGTGGAGGCGAAAATGGCAGGCGCAATCCCATTGCGCCACCCAGTGTCGTCAGATTTGAATCGCCCCTCGGCAAACTGGTTAAAAAGCATCACTCGCGGTTTGGGTGGTGTTTTTTATACACGCCGAAGCGGGGGGAGATTGGGTGGCCCTCAGTGAGATGAAACTTTATTTTCAGAGTAAAACGGCCGTTTTAAAGATGCTTCGGAATGGTTGGCACAGGCGTTGCTAAAGGGGGGCGCAAGGCAGCGCTGGTTGTTAAAAGCAAACAGCCTGGACTTCGAAAAACCGAACCATCAATCCATCCAATGTATCCACTCAAAAACATCCTAACACGTTTGGCGTGCGTCGGCACTATTGCCGCGATGGTGGCAGGCGCTGCCATCCCTGTATCCGCTGAAGAAACCGCTCCGGCTCCCGCTCCGACGCTTGAACAACGCGTTGCGGGTCTGGAAGCCTACCTCACCAATGGCGACCCCACCGCGGCTTTGAAAACCGCGAAGGACGCCGAAGGCAATCCGGCAATCCCCGCCGGTTTGACCACCCCGTCGGTTGGAACGTCCGGCCCCGGCCACAATGCCTGGATGATGACCTCCGCCGCGCTGGTGTTGTTCATGACCCTGCCCGGCCTGGCCCTATTCTACGGTGGCCTCGTCCGCCGCAAGAACGTCCTCTCCGTTCTCGCCCAATGTTTGGGGATCACGGGGCTCGTGACGATCCTCTGGTGGGCCGTGGGATACTCGCTCGTCTTTGATGCGGGAAGCCCGTTTCTCGGCGGGTTGACCTTCAAATTCCTCAACGGAGTCGGCTCCGCGCCCAATACGAACTACTCCTACTGGGTTTCGCACAACGTCTTTTCGATGTATCAAATGATGTTCGCCATCATCACCCCCGCGCTTATCATCGGGGCCATCGCCGAGCGGATGCGCTTTGCGGCGATCCTCACCTTCGTGGCGGCGTGGATGTTCATCGTCTACTTCCCGCTCGCCCACATGGTCTGGGGCATTGATGGATTCATGAACGGCGTCTGGAATGCCAAGGCCGGCATCAAGGCGATCGACTTCGCGGGCGGAACGGTCGTCCACATGTCGTCGGGCTGGAGCGCGCTCATCCTCTGCTTGATCCTCGGCAAGCGCAAAGGGTTCGGCAAAGAAAACTTCGCCCCGCACAATCTCGTCCTCTGTATGGTCGGCACCGGCATGCTGTGGGTCGGCTGGTATGGGTTTAACGCGGGCAGCGCGGTCGCCGCGGACGGCGTCGCCGCCAATGCGTTCATGACCACCACGCTCGCCACCGCCATTGCGTGTGCGACCTGGGCTTTCGCGGAATACGTGGTGCGCGGCAAGGCCAGCGTGCTCGGCTTCTGCTCGGGCGCTGTCGCCGGGTTGGTTGTGATCACTCCGGCCACCGGATTCGTCAACGCGAGCGGCGCGGTGATCATCGGCGTGCTCGCCGGGCTCATCCCGTTCTTTGCGGTATTCAAGCTCAAGGCCTGGTTTGGTTATGATGACGCTCTCGATACCTTCGGCGTTCATGCCGTGGGCGGAACGTTGGGAGCTTTCCTGACCGGCGTTCTCGCGACGCACGAAGTCAACGCGAACCTCGCGACCAACCTCAAGGAGATCGTCGGTCACACCCTGTGGCTCGAACAACTCAAGGCCATGGGCCTGACCATTGCGCTGGCCGTCGTCGGCACCGCCGTGATCGCCTACGCCATCAAGCTCGTCACCTCGCTGCGCCCCACTCCGGAAATCGAGACCGCCGGTCTGGACATCTCCGAGCACGGCGAAGAAGGCTACATCCTTTAACCCATCTCAACCTTAGGAACCGCAAACATGAAAAAAATCGAAGCCATCATCAAACCGTTCAAGCTCGAGGAAGTCAAAGAAGCCCTCTCCGAGCTGGGAATCGAAGGCATGACGGTCACCGAAGTCAAAGGATTCGGTCGCCAAAAAGGGCACACGGAAATCTATCGTGGCAGTGAATACACGGTCGATTTCCTCCCCAAGATCAAACTGGAGATCGTCTTGGCCGACGCGCTCGTCGAAACCGCCGCCAGCGCCATCGTCAAGGCGGCCAAGACCGGCAAGATCGGTGACGGCAAAATCTTCATCTCCTCGATCGAAGAAGCCGTCCGTATCCGTACGGAAGAAACCGGCGACAAAGCTGTTTAGGAACGCGCCTGTTCCTGGCAGTACACCGGCGGGGGAGAATTCGTTCTCTCCCGCCGTTTTTGACGCGACGCCGTCCCCCCGGAGTTCAAAAGGAGTTTTTAGTCGGGATCAATACACAGGGGGTTGGCCTGACTTTGCCAAGCCAGCCATTTCCAAAAGCTCATAACCCAACGCGGTTTACCCTTTGTTGCCCGAGAGAAACGCTTGCGTTGCCATTGGGCTTGCGGGAGCGGTAAGCCGCCTGTGGGCGCAGAATCCGGCCCAGGTCCGCCGAAATCCCGGCGGGCAAAACAGGTCCGGTTTTTGCCGATCTTCCGCTCAGGGCATTCACAGCCCCGCCGATCCGCGATTGCATCCCGGAAATAAACCGTCCTGCAAACTTGCGTAAACCGGCTGCATTTTGGTTTTCTTGGCCGGGATGCCTCATCATAGCCCTCGGGGCGTTGTCGGGGTTTCTAGGGGCGTTCATGCGCGGAAAAGTTGTCGGGGTTGAAAAGCGCGGGGGGCAGAGTGCCCGCCGCCGGTGTGAATCCGGCTCAAATCGTCCAGGGTTGCGATGGCGCTGCTCTTGCCGTAACTGCCAGCCCGCACCGCCAAACCCAGCGCGGTGCATCGGTCGGCGTGACCGTCGGCCGTGTGCGGCGCGGAATAGGTGACGTTGCCGCTCGCGGTGACGATCCGGCTCATGCTGTGCAAGTCCTCGCGGATGTCCCGGCTCACCGGGATGCCGAGGGTCCGCTGGTCTGCCCGGGCACGGACCGCCGGGAAAATCTCGCACTTGATTGGCGCGCTGAAGGTTACCAGCTCCACTTTCCCGAACTTGTGCTGGACCGGGTTCCATTCGCCGAACTCCCTTACGAGCAGATCGCCCAGGCCGATGCCCGGCCCGGTATAGTCAAAGCAGCAGCGGCGGGCGCGTTGCAGGCGGGGCCGCAAAACCTCAAGCTGTTGGTGAGTCGGCATCTTCGCCAGCTCCAGCACCTCGCGCGTCATCCCAAAGCCGCCGATGTCTTCCAGCGCCCAGCAAACCGTCAGGTCGCGCTTGCGACCAAAGTCAATCCCGAGGTCAATCGGGGGCGCGCCTGGAGGGGTCACTTGCCAGAACTCCAACGGCACGGCGATCGTGGCCATTGGGTTTTCCATCAAGGCGATCACCTCATGCGGAAGGAGCACGCTGGCCGTGTCCAAAAACTCGCACTCAAATTCCTGCGCCCATCCCTCCGGGTCGCCAAAGGCTTCCTTCAGCTCCTCGATGTCCACCGGCAACCCCATGCGGACGGCGTCGTAGATGGTGACCTTGTGCTTGGACCAGACGACCTTGCCGCCGACCTTGCTCCAAATCTTATGGGCCGCGCTCCCCATCCCGTTGGGCGTGGTGATGACACGGACGCATTTCTGACCACCCTTAAGCGGGTTGGTAATTGAGGGAAGAATGGCGCGCCAGGTCTCGTCGGGACGCTCGAAGAAATCGAACTCGGTCAGAATGATATTGGCCGAGGTGCCGCGCACCGTATCCGGCTTGCCGGGAACGGCCCGCATTTTGGAGCCGTTGGAAAAGGTGATCTCCGCACTTTTGAGCAGCGTCTCGCTCCCACCCTCGCGACGTTCCTCATAATCATCTACCATCAGGTTGAACGCCTTTGCCCAGTCCTTTGCCTTGTCGAGGCTCTCAAGGCTCTGGCGTTCCGACGGGGCCGCAATCATCCATTGCGTCTTGCGGCGGAAACAATCCTCGGTTGCCTCACCCGAGGTCGTAAAGTCTTTGCCGGTTTGGCGGCTCCACAGCCCGATCTTAAACCGGCTGGTATCCTGCCAATACTTCGCCTGGTATTCCATCAGGAGCGAGCGCGGGTCTTCCTTTGGCCAGGGGTTTACCCAGGTCTGCAAAGGGGCTGCAACTGTGGTTTCAGTGCTCATTACAGTCCAAAAATCTCTTTCATCCGCGCTTCTTTCTCGGCAGACGTAGAGGCCGGATCGGAGAGCGTCTCCCTCGCTTTGGCTTCCCGCTCTTCCAGCAGCGTGATCCGCCGCTCGGCGATCTCCACCTTGCGCGGTTCGAGCTGTTCCTTGAGCCTTACAATCCGTTCCTCGTTTTCCAGTTGCCGGAACGCAATGATCTCCTTGGCGCTCAGGTCCGCAAACACCGCCTCGAACTCCCGTTGCGCCAGCGCCGCTTTTTTCTTGGCCTCGAAATCCTTGGGCAACATCGTTGCCTTGTCGTTGGCCTTGGCCTTGGCTTGTTCCAAGCGCCAGGCAAACCCATGCCGCGAGAAAAACGCACAGACCGCGCCGATGGAAACCTCCACGCCCCACAACTCGGTCATGCGATCCGCGGCGACCTGGTAGGAGACGGCTTCGATCACCAACCATTCGAGCAGCGTGTCGCGCTGCTCCGGCGTGAGCTTGGCGTAAAGGGAATCTGAGCGTGGTTTTGACATGGGTCATTTCAGGAGCAGCGTCTTGCCGCTTTCGGTGATGAGAAACTTGACCAGGTCGGGATCGAGGTCGTCGGGCATCGTGCGGACAAACCGCTGGCCTTGGAGGAACGCGAGCGCGTCGTCAAACTCGGCCTGCCCCATCGGCGGTCGGATCGCCGCATTGACCACGGTTTGCAAGGTGTCCTCCGGGAGCGCGTAAGGCTCGGCTCCGGCGAGCTTGTCCAGGATGGCGCGGCGAATGTTTTGTTGGCGGTGCATAGGTTATCTCCTTTTTTGGGAAGGCCAGCCGGTGCCGGGCTCGGTTGTCGCGGCCTGGTAAGCCTCGACCTGCCGTCCCCGGTTTTCGCCGCCGCTCTCATGCACCCCCACTTGCGTGTGGGCAATGTCGGCCAGGATGGCGAGCGGGTTGGTTTTAGGAGTATTCATCTGTGTCCTGGTTCCTCAAGTTGCACTTGGGAACCTCTAACTTTCGGTGGGTTCTTTGGGTTGGTTCGGTTGGTTTGTGAGGCTTGCCGCGCCCGATGCCCGGTCGGGCGCGGCTTGTTGCCCATGAAAAATGCTCATGCTTTGCGCTCCGGTTTTCCCTGCTCGTCGCAGCGATGGTTCCACAGCGTTTTGCCGCCTTGCATGACGGCCTTGTAGACCGCAGCGCGCTGAAAGCTGGTTGCGCCCAGGTAATACATCGCCTCGGTCAGCACGTCGTTGCAGTGCGTAAAGCTCAGAATGGTGCCTTCCGGCCCGGTCACGCCGAGGGTTTCAAAAAGCCGGTCGTGTGGGGCGCTGGCCAGGAGGATTACCGGGGAATCATTTTGCAGCCACGACTGGAGCCCGCGCGGGATGCTGGCGAAATCGGTGGTTCGCCCGGCTTCGGTTTCAATTCGCCCAAACTTGTCGCTAACGTAAACAAACGGCAGTTCAAAGCGCCATTGCTGAATCTCCGGGTCGAGCCCGCACGCCTTGGCTTCCCATGGCGAAAGGGCGCGCACCACGTAAGGCAGCGGGAAATGCGCCTGGAAAGTCGCCTCGTCGATCCGGTTTTTGAGCGGGAGAATCATTTCGAGTAAAGGGGCGTCACGCTCTTGTAGGCGTAGGGGTTTGGGGCGAACGAAAGCCCGGCGGTGATTTCCTTGCCATCGCTCGTGACGTTTGCGCCGACGCTCACGCCGGAGACGTAATAGGGGGAGCGCGCGCAGCCGGAAAAGCTCATGCACCCGCAAAGCATCGCCATTGCAATCGCCTTGCCAAAAATGTTCAGGTGGATCGCGACCTCCGGGCGCGATATAACCGAGCTACCCACGGGAGCCGCAGTAACACAGCGAGGGCTCCCCAACCCCATCCGGTGCGTCTTACCGCAGATCTCGCACTCAGCGGCGACAACCTTGACCGGCACCCCGGTTCGGGGCTTGCGTTTCAACGCGCGGCTCGCGCTTGCGGCAATCTCGTAAATGCTCTGCTTCATTGCGCGGCCTCCTCCTGCTTTGTTTCATAAGGTGTAGCCCGACCCGTCGCAGGTTCTCCCTGCGCACCATTCGCCTTGGAGGAAATCTCTTCTTGTGCTTCTCGTGCCCCAACTCCATTGGGGCGCGCACTTGTCCCGGCAACTCCATTGCCAGCCGGGACCGGCTCAATGAACTTCTGGCCAAACTTGCCCGCGACCAGGAGTCCCAGCAGGCCCACCACCGAGTCCGGAAGCGGCTGCAACGTGCGGGTCTGGATCGACACCGCCGCCCAGGCTCCGAGCACCACGCCCACGCCCAGCAACATCGCGACCCGCATCGACGAAAGGTTCCCGGCGGCATCGCTCAAGACCCCGCGCAAAAGCGGTGTGGCCGTCTGGAGGATTGCGCCCTCCGGCGCGAAGGTGTTATCCTGCCGCGTGTGGGGCTCTGCGCCAGTGAAGGCGGGAGCGCGGGCGGCCTCGGGTGAGTTGGGCGTGTCGTTCATTACGCCGCCCATCGTGGGGTAAATCTCCCCGAACCGCTTCCCCTAGACGCGACTCGCGCGACTCATGCGGGCAAAAAACGCAGGACCATTTTGCTGACGTCAACAAAATGGTCATCCAAGCAACAAAAAACCCCGCCGGTTGGGCGGGGTTGGCGAAATCGAAATATCCTTACTTGGTTGTCAAGTGCGCTAAAATCCAGGCGATCAACTCTTTTCCAATAGCCCCTATTGCTATCAAAATGCCGCTTTGAATAAAGCCACCCCATCGCTTGAATTTTTCAAGAACATAGTGCCGGTCGGCTTCGTGCAGCCTGTGCCGCAGTTCTGATTGAACATCTTCATGCTCTTTCAAGAAACGACAAAACATGCTGGCAAAAACACCATCAAGAACTCTGGAATCTTTCGTGGCGTCCTGAAAAAAAGCCGCAAGAGCCTGGGGTGATTTCAATTTGCCCTCAAGCTCGGCAATTCGCCCTGAAAGATCGGAAATTTCTTTACCGTGCTGCTCTTGAGATTTGAGCAGCTCCGCAGTTTTGAAATCATCGGGTTTTTGAGGAGGCATTCAGAGATCGTCAGTTGACTTTTTCTTCTGAGGATTGAGCTAGAAGAGTATCCGAGGGATTCAGGGAAACGCTTTTCCCATCCTGATCGATCACTGTGAGCGTGCGGGTGGCCGATTTCGAAATCACCGCGAGAGCATACCGCAGCAGGCTTTCTTCATTCTTGAATCCAAGTTTGGAAACAGCCTCTTTGAGCGCTATGAGATCGCCGTTGTTGAACAAAAGCGGCAACTCCCCCTCGGGAGTCTCTGGATTGATGCGTGTGATGGCCATAATGTCCTTAAAATTAGACGTTCGATAGAGAATCGCAAACGGCGGGCGGGGTAAATGGGAAAATTCACCAATAACAACCCTTTTTTGGCTTTTTGGTCTTTTTGATAGCCAAAGGCCGGTGGATCGCGACCTCCGGGCGCGATCGCCTTCGATCAGCGATCCAATGCCGAGCTAATTTGCAACAGAATGGTTATACCACCGCCAACCAAAACCGCCCGCATCTTTTGTTGGCTCGTTTAGCTTTGTCGGGAGTGGGGTGGGGCGCGGATTAACTGAGGGGAGCGCATTGCAAAACAACGCCAAAGTTTTTTGATCGAGGTCTACATTGAATAATTTACAGACTCGGGATTGTGTTTGAACGACGAAACCGTCGATGTCTCTCCGTTCGAGGGTGACTGCTTTCAAGACATGCCCGCGAGTGGTTGTGATGGTGGGAAAGTATGTTTGGGGGCGGATTACTGGGGGTGGCTCTGGAGTGGGTTTTAATAGCCAATAGCCGAGCGCGCTAAAAACGCATAGCAGAAGAATGTTTTTCATAGAATCCTTTCATCATTTTTCTTTAAGCAAATCCGTGGAGTTTTTCGATTTCTTTAGCCTCAGCATCAAGTCGTTCAGCCATCTCTCTAAGCATCATTGCATCAGCTCTAAGTCGCGTTGCAAACGCAATTTCCTTCACGGCTTTTCTCTCGGCATAAGTAGTCACTTTCTCGGCTACTATCGACTCGGAGTGTTCACTTGGCCGCAAGACATGTTCACTTTCTAACCTGAGAAAGTTATCAAAGAAAGCCCGACCCGGCTCTCTGCCTTTCTCTATCTGATTCAAATAGCTTCTAGTCACTCCCAAGACCTGCGCGGCTTCAGCCTGGGAAAACCCTTGGCGTTTCCGCCATAGTTGGAGCCTGTTAACAAAATCTTCGGGTGTGTTCACTTTTTTCTTGCGGAGTTAACATACGGTGTTAACTTCTTCCACATGTTACCGCACGAACACGCAAAACGCGAGATGAAACGGAAGGGGTGGAGCCACCGCCGCGCGGCACGCCAGATCGGCAAAAGCTACCCGTGGGTCTGCGATGTCCTTAACGGCAAAGGCACCTCCCAGCCGGTCATTGACGCCATCCTCGCCCTCCCTAATAGCCCCACCCCTTACAGCCCCCTCGGTTTCGCCCGCCCGAAAGGAGCCCAATGAAAACTACTCAGCCATCCCCGGATCAGCCGAACCAATCCCATAAAGAGCAAATGGACCCGCAACCGCCATTGCCTCCAGCTTCAGCCAATGATCGTGGCGGCGAATCCATAAATCCACCAACA
>CAIZLD010000036.1 GCA_903933715.1 uncultured Spartobacteria bacterium | reverse complement strand
GTTCCTGTTTAGCCCGAAGGAGAGAAAAAGCTTGTACATAGAGGGATGAGGTGAAAAAGTAGGGTATTGAATTCGCTTGTCCCATTAAGCCGTGAGCAAGTAACCCTGCTTGTAAAGGAAGCGCCGGAAGCGGTGGTCAACCTGGTAATGGTAATGCAGGAGCAGATCGCCGAGCTTCGAGCAGAAGTGAGGCGGCTCCAGGAGCGCGTGGCAGAATTGGAGGAGCAGAACCGCCCCCCGAGCGCACCGTTTCGGAGGCGCGAGGAACAGCGCAAAGCCACTCCAAAAAAGCCGGGTCGCGCACCGGGACACCCGGGCAGCTATCGGCGGGTGCCGGAAGTCGTCGATGAACAAATCGAAGTGCCGCTGCCGTGCTGTCCCCATTGCGCCGGGGCGCTCGACAAGCTCACACCCGTGGAGCAATGGATCGAGGAACTTCTGCCGGCAACTCCTCACATAACGCACCTGACCACGTATGAGGGATACTGCTCGCATTGCGAGAAGCTCGTCCAAAGCCGCCATCCCCGGCAGATGAGTAGGGCGAGTGGCTGCGCGGGCGTGCAACTCGGAGCGCGCGCCGTGGCCATAGCCGCCGAACTCAAGCACGGCCTGGGGCTTACACTGCGCAAAACCTGCCGTACCCTCAGCCTCATGGGAGGGCTTCACGTAAGTCCTGGAGGACTCGCCCAGGCGTTCCAACGCGCCGCCGCAAAGATCGCCGATGAGGAAGATAAACTGCGCATGCAGATCCTGAGAGCACCGGTGGTTCATGCCGATGAAACCAGTTGGTGGCAAAACGGTCCCTGTAGCTTGTGGGTGTTCACCACACCCGAGAGTCCCAAACAAATGGCCACGACGCTCTACCGCGTGGTGGCGCATCGCGACCGGGCCACCTTGCAGAGCATCATCCCTCCGGACTGGCCCGGCTTGCTGGTGAGCGACTGCCTGGCCGTTTATGACACCGCCACCGCCCGCCAGCATAAATGCTACGCTCACCATTTACGCGCTTTAAAGACTGCCCGGCGCGACGAAAATCCGCAAGCGGGGGCCGCCGAGCCCTGGTTGGAAAAAGCGGGGGCATTTTTCAAAGCGGCCATGGAACTCAAAGAGCGCCAGCCCCGACTCGACGCCACCGAATGCGCTGCCCAAAGAGCTATACTTGAGACGAGGGCCAACGAACTCTTTAAAACCGAACGCAGCGATCCCGCCCAAGAACGCTTCCGACGACGCATCGCCAAACAACGCGACCACTTACTTGCCTTCCTGGATGAACCGGTAGCCGACGCCACCAACAACTTGGCCGAGCGGCAACTGCGCCCCGCAGTTATTGCCCGCAAACTCTCCTGCGGTAACAAAACGGCGCGCGGTTCTGCCGCATGGCAAGCCCTCGCCTCTTTTGCCGCAACCTGTAATCAACGATCCTCCGATTTAACCGCATTCCTCGCTCCGTTCCTTACCCTCAGCCCTGCGGGCTAAACAGGAACTTAGCTGGTGGTTTTGATGCACCCGACTCCCCAGCCGGCTTCAGCCGGGCTTTTCCTTTTCACAAGAGAAGCCCGGCTGAAGCCGTCTCAAGGGCTTCTCCAAGGCCAACCACCGGCGAAGCCCGGTGGCAAAGCAGAGTTACCGGGTGGATCGACCGCTCCGCGGCGATCGGGGCTGCGCGTTGATCCAATCCCTTCCTTTTTGCGCCTATTGGGCCTGTCTTTGGCGGCTACGGCTTCGCGGCAGCCGGGTCGAACTTGAAGCTCCAGCGCGACTCGCTCTTTTTGCCTGCGACCTTGGCAGAAAGGATGACGGTGTATTCCTTATCCCGCAGCGGCTGGGTGATCTGGAATTCAACCGTTTTGGTGGCGTCGTCGTATTTGGCCGGGACCACGCCAAAACCGCTGATGCGCATCTGCACGCTATCCGGTTCGACGGCTCCGAGGCTGGATAACACCGCTTTGATGAGCGGTTTGGCCTCGGAAACGGTCGCCCCCTGGGCCGGGGTGGTTTCCAGATTTGACGTTGCCGTTTGCAAATCCGACGGTGTGGGCGCGTTCATCGCCATGGATGGCCCCATGCCGCCGCCGATCATCGCCATGGCGACTTCAAACGTCTTGGGCTTGCCCGCTTCAATCGCGTACCGGCCAATCATGTCGGAAACCGGGTTCGAAAACCCGTTCCGCATGCCATAGGTGACAAAAGCCGCCTCAAATCCCGCTTCCTTGACCATTTTGCGGGCCTCTTCGTTATAGGCTCCCTCGGGATAGGCAAAGGTGCTCACCTTGATGCCGAGGCGGTCTTCCAGGACTTTCTTGGAATCGGCGAGTTCCTTTCGCAGCCAACCCTGGTATGTGAGCTGCTTGATTTCCGCAGCACTCTTGGAGGAACGGCCTTTCAAATTCTGGTGGCTGTAGCTGTGGCAACCGATTTCGACCCCGGCATCGCGCATCTCGGCGAGCTGATCCCAAGTGATCGCCTTCCCGCCGACGTTGATGTAATTGATGTAGACAAACATCGTGAACGGATAGCCGAATTTCTTCAGGATCGGCCAGGCGGTTTCGTAGCTCGAAACGTAACCGTCGTCGATGGTGATGAGGCAACTCTTTACCGGGATTTCCTTTTCATCACGCCGCCAGGACAGGAAATCTTGCATGGAAATGACGGTGAACCCGTTGTCCTGGATCGCCTGCATCTGCTTCTCAAAATCGGCCGGCTTGAGCACCATCGCGTTGTTGATATCCTCAAACCGGTGATAGCAAAGGACGATCACCCCCGCGTTGCGGTTGGCCGTGATCCGGGGCGTGGCCGTGGGGGAAGGGGTGGGAGTGGCCGGAACCGGGGTCGGCGTGGCAGCCACCACCGGCTCTTTGGGCGCGAGATGGAGCGTTTTTTTGATTTTGTCGCAGCCGGTGAACGTGATGGCCGCAAGGGCAAGGCAGGTCAGGAGAAATTTCATGGAGAATGGATCGGGTTGCGACTGCAAAGTTACATTACTTTCCCCGATGGCAAACGGAGAAATTCAATAAAATCAAAAACGCGACCTCAACGCGGAATTTAAAATAAATAAAAAGTATCCGCAGATTTCGCCGATTAACGCAGATTTTGTTTTTTTTGGAGAGAGAGATCCGTTTTTCATTCTTCCTGAAATCTGCGCCCATCTGCGAATGACTCTTCTGAATTTCTTCAACGCATTTCCAGCGCCTCGCTGCGCGTGCAGAGCAGGGCGCGCTGGGCCGGCTCGGCGGCAAACGGCTCGTCATTGTCCAGATACCGGTCGCAAAGGCCAAAGAACTCTTTTTCGCTGGCCGCCCGGCGAATCGCGTTCAGAAACGCCTCGTCGGGGCCGATCCCTTGCCCGATGAAATTCATATACCGTTTAAGCCGCGAGACGTTCTCCGATTCATTCAAATGCGGCAGACGAGTCTCGGCGTTGAGGTGATCGATGTAGCCGCGCAGGTCGCGCAAGGTCGGCTTGAAAACAGGCCGTCCCTGGGCGTCGTCGCGGATTTGCTGAAAAAGCCAGGGATTGCGGATCGCGCCCCGCCCGATCATGAGCCCGGCGGCTCCCGTGGCGGCCAAGGTCTCCCGGGCGAGCGCCACCGAGAGGACGTTGCCGTTGGCGATCACGGGGGCTTGGAGTGTCTCGACAGCCTGCCGGATGCGGTCGAGGTGAACCCGCGTGCGGTAAAGCTCGGCGACGGTGCGCCCGTGAACGGTGAAGGCATCGACCTTGTGGGCGGCAAAGACCTCCAGCAGGCGGTCAAACTCGGCCGGATCACGAGAGCCGATCCGCGTTTTGACCGTGAACTGCACGTTGATGACGGGCCGCAGCGCGCGCAAAATGCCGTCGATGTGCTCCGGGGTTTTCAGCAGGCCGCCCCCGGCATTTTTGCGGCAGACGACCGGCGCGGGGCAGCCGAGATTGAGGTCGATGCCAAAGACCGGGTGACGTTGGAGCGCTTCGGCGGTGCGAACCAGCGAGGGAATGTGCTCGCCAATCATCTGTGCGATGACGGGGCGTCCGGTCGGGTTTTCGTCAACGCTGCGCAGGATGGGGCGTTCGAGGGTGGAATCGCGGTGAACGCGGAAATATTCGGTGTAATAAAGGTCCGCGCCGCCGTAATGCCGCATCACCCGCCAGAACGGGAGGTCGGTGATGTGCTGCATGGGCGCGAGCACCAGCAACGGGCGATGCGCTGTGACGAGATCGGGAAAAGCGGACATAAAAATGAGACACCCCGTTTGGCCTTTAGGCAAAACGGGGTGTCTCGGTTTACGAGGGGGAAATTCCCTGTAGCTTAAATTTTGCTCTTGAGATCTTTACCTGCCGCGAATTTCACGGTCTTGGATTTCTTGATCTTGATCTTTTCACCAGTTTTGGGATTGACCCCCATACGGGCAGCACGTTCTGCGACCTTGAAGGTGCCAAAGCCAATGAGCTGAACGCTCTTGGATTTCTTGAGGCCGGTTTTGATGCTGTCAATGACGGCGATGACTGCGCGTTCTGCTTCAGCTTTGCTTGCGCCGAGGGTTTTCTGAACGGATTCAACGAGTTCTGCCTTGTTCATGGATTGGGTATTCTAGCTGTGTTCCGGGTTGTGTTTTGCTATCGGCCTCTTGGGAGCCCAAGAAACCTTGCCGTGTTGTGTCACTGCCCTTTTGCGTTGTCAAAGAGTTTTTTTGAAAAGGTCGATTATTTCCTCCAAGCTCGTGTTTATCGGCATTGCCAAGCGACAGCGGCAGTGAGAATGTTTTCAATTATGTCCATGTCACTAGAAGAACGAATGAACGAGTTTTTTGCTCATAAACCGTCGATTCATCCCACGGCGTTTGTCGCGCCGACTTCGGCAATCATCGGTCACGTCACCCTTGAGGAGGAATCGAGCATCTGGTATCAGACGGTTCTGCGCGCGGACATCAACCGGATTCACGTCGGAGCCCATTCCAATATCCAGGATGGCTCAGTGGTGCATCTGGCGGACGATTACCCGGTCATCATCGGCGAATGGGTCACCATCGGCCATAAAGCCATGATCCACGCCTGCACAATTGATAACGAAGTACTCGTCGGGATGGGGGCGATCATTTTGGATGGGGCAGAGATCGGCGCCCGTTCCATTATCGGCGCGGGAGCGGTCGTAACGAGCGGCATGAAGGTGCCCCCCGGCTCGCTGGTCCTCGGCACGCCGGGGAAGGTGGTCAAAACGCTTGATCTCGATGCGCAAGCCAAGGTACGCACCTGGGCCGAGAAATACGTGGGAGTCGCCAAACGGTTTTTGGAGCACAGCCGCGAAACACCGCAGGGGGTTTATCTCTAGTCGCAGCCAAGCGCTATTCTGAATCGTCCGCGGAGCGGTCAATCCACCGGTGCTCTTCAGGTGGATCGTGACCTCCGGGCGCGATGGGAGTGCGCTATGCTTCCTAAAAACCGCTAGTTTTCCGCCGAGTGCAGCCCGCCGGTTCCGGCCCGGAATGAGATGATCATCCGTTCCGGATCGTTGGGACGCGCCTTGGAGCAGTTCCAGATACACGCGCCGCAGTGGACGCATTTTTCCCGGTCGAACGCGGGAACCCCGCCGACTTCGCCCGGCGCAATCGCCTGGCCCGAGCAGCCTTCGATGCAAATCCGCTCCTGGCAGGTGGCGCAGACTTCCGGGTGCGTGAAAACAACGTGGTCGGCATACCCCGCGGGGGCTTGCACCTTCCCGCCAATGAGGAGCGCATCCTGCTGGGAAATGAGCAACGCCCCTTCATACGGGATCGCGGGCCAACCGGCGCGCTCCATCAGCGCCCCATGCAACGACGTCCCTTGGGCGGCGCAATCTTTGCGAATCCCGGCGATTTCCTGCGCGGAGATGCGTCCTTTGTAATATTCTTCGAGAGTTGGAATCCGCTTGTACGGCTGGACCGGCTCGCCTCCGGGCGTGAACGCGCCGTTAGTCATGCCGGTGATGGCCATGCCGATCATGCCGGGAATAAACCCTTTTTGGAACCCGTTGCGCGATTTCTCGGCCACGCGTCCCTCTTGCTCCACCCAGCTTGCGCGCCGGCGGGCGACGTAAGTGGCTTCGAGGTTTTCTTTGGTGAACGGTCGGTTGGCCTTTAGGAGTTCGAGTACGCTTTCGCCCAATTGAACGCCGCTCGCCCACGCCTCGTCCACGCCGGAGCCGGTGAGGACGTTGGTGGTGCCGGACCCTTCGCCGATCCGGGCAAAGCCGTCGCCGACGAGGTGCGGCTCGCCGTGCAGACCGGACTCGCCCAAGGTCTTCGCGCCCCAGGAACGGAGCTTACCCCCTTCGAGGAGCCTCCACAGGTAGGGGTGCATCATCCAGTGTTGGAGATAGCGGTAGGCGGTGCGCACGGGGCTGTCGAACCATGTCGGAACGAAGATGCCCAACGAAACGACGTTATCGGGGTGGACGTAAAAGAAGCCAAAAATTTCCGGCTCGGGATAGCCAAACGTGTGCAGCACGTCGCCCGGTTTGAGGGTCGTCCCTTCGGGCAGATCGACCACGAACTTCATCCCCACGGCCCAATCGCGGGCGTGATGCCCTTCCGGCATGCCGAGTTGCTCATCGAGCTGCTGCCCGATCGGACCAATCGGGCCGTCGCCGATGACGGTCAGCGCGGCGTGAATATCCATTCCAGGCATGAAGCAGTCGCCGGGGGCTCCGGCCTTGTCCACGCCTTGATCCAGCAACCGGACACCGACTATTTTCTTATCTTCGAAAAGCGCTTCGGAAACCGGCGTGCCGGGCCAGACCTGCACGAGGCCGCTGCTCTGCACCTGCGCGCCGACCCATTGCATGAACTGCCCCATCGAGAGGACGAGCCCGTTTTTCTTGTGAAGAAACCCGGGCGTCCACGGCAAATCGAGCGCGTGGTGTTCGACCGGCAGCGCCCACTTGAATGCCTTGATCGCCTGGTCGGCCAGGCTCATCAAGGCGGGGCGGCGGCTCGCGCCGACCGGATCAAGCAAATAGAGCACTTTCTCCCGGCCCACCGGAGCGGACATCGGAATCCCGGCCTGGTCGATCTCCGGGAACGATTCACGTAGTGACCTCGCTTTGGTCACGACGCCCGAAACGCCGAAACCGATATCGTCGGCGCGTTCGTAGCAGACCACCTGCGGGGGCATCCCCGGCATGGCCGAGCTTTCCACGGCGGGCGTTCCGTCTTCGTTGACGAGTTTGGAAGCGAGCGTGGAGAGGAAGCCGCCCATCGCCGGACCAAAGCCGACGCAGGCGATATCCACGTCCATGCGGGCGCGGTCGATGGGAGTTTCTGGGATCATGCTTTTTGCTTTCCGGGTTGAGACAAATGGAAAGAGTGTTGATTTTTCACATGGAACCCAAGCTCTCGCGGCATGGATTCGGGTTCAAGAGGGGTCATCAGTTTTTTGATTTCACCCATAATTTGAACGATGGCTTGCTCGTGATCATCGAGCCGGTCGGTCAGGTTGCGTTCCAGCTCCGCCAATTGCGCTGCCAGCTCTCTGTTTTGCGCAAAGGTTTCACGCATTTTAATGAACGCCCGGACGACAAAAACGCTCATCTGCACTGCTCGCGGACTATTGAGAATGTTTGCCGCCATGATCGTGCCGTGCTCCGTAAAAACCCAAGGAGCAGAACGCCGCCCGCCATGTCTACTTGAAATCACAATTTGAGACCTCAAGTTTATAACTTCTTGAGAATCAAGCTGAAACGCAAAGTCCTCCGGAAATTTTTCCGGGTTCCGCCGAACCGCTTGATTAAGTTGGCGGGTCGGCACGCCATAAACCTGCGCCAGATCCGCGTCCAAAATGACGCGCTGTCCGCGAATGACGCGGATCAAGCTTTCGACGAGGTCGGTTCCCATTCTTTTGCGCCTTTGCGTCTTTGCGAGAGACAATTCCTAAAGCGGGTAATCGAGCGCTTCGGGGATCATCACTTTGGAGATTGAATCGGCGGCGCGGTCTTTGGCCAGGCGCGATCCGGCGAGGCTGATGTCCACCGCCGCCCGATGAGCCGCGAATTCCGCAATCTCTCCCGGAGCGCTGTAGCCGTAGACCAGTTCGGCGCAGATGCGGCCCGCTTCGCCTGCCGCCTGGGCGGCATGAACACAGGCGAGATCGCTGAGGAACTGGACCGTCCCGGGGAGACCATCTACCAGTGAAGGATCTGCCGCCCCTTTGGATTCGAGTTGCAGCACATCCAAAATTTGCTGACGCGTGGCGACCAGCCAGCACAAGGCATCGGCCAGGGGGAAGGTCACGCCCTGGCGGCTCTTGTGATAAAGCTTCACGCCGTTGACATCCTTGGCGTTCTCCAAATGCCGGAGCGTCCAGAGCCAGAGTTTCATCGCGGGCACCAGGCTGTTTGCGCCGATGTCGGATTTCTCCTTCGCGATGTGTTCCAGCTCGGCAATCCAACCCTCAAATTGCGTGAGGAAGAGCGCGTTGTTCATCGTCAGCGAAAGCTGCAAGCGCTGAACGGCTTCCGGCCCTTCGTAGGTGGCTTCCAACTGCGCGTCGGCCCATTTCTGGCACAGGAACGCGGGGCAATCCTCGGTGATCCCGTAGCCGCCCATCAGGCTGACCGCCTCGCGCATCATGTTCGCCCCGTGGCCGGTGTTCCAGAGCTTGGTGGCGGGACAGAGGACGTTTGCCTGTGCGTCGATCAACGCAAACTGGACGAGCGGATCGGCGCTCAAGGCGGCGATCCGGGCCTGGTCGGCGTCGGGCCGGGCAGAAATCTGGATCAGTTCGATGGCGTCCTGCTGGCTTTGGGTCAACACCTTGAATGCGGCGCGGCCGGAGAGCCCCCGCTCTTCGAGGATGCGATCCTTGGTCTTTTCGAGCACATCGACTTCGTCATAAAGCCGGGCGGTCGCAAACCCGAGCGAAGCCCCCGCTTCACCCGCGGCCCAAACGTCGGCCAGCCGGTGAAGGGCGTCCTCTTTTTGCTGAATGCCGGATTCGTAGCGGGGCGATCCCGGTTTGACGCCGTCGCCGCCGCGGAAGCGGTTGCGGTGATACCGGATCACCGGCTCAATGGCCGAAAGGAGCTTGGCCGAGGTCATGATGCCGACCGGCACGCGGGTCCGTTTGAAAACGGCCTCGATCACTTCGCTATGGGAATAGCGCGGGATGATGACGCCGCCTTTGATCGTGTAGCCGCCGACGATCCGGCTGGCGGGAACGGTCTGGTTGAATACCGGATCGCGCGTGGAGGAAAGCTGGTGGACCATTTTCTTGGTCGGGACGCCGCGGTCAAAAACGCCGGGATCGTTCTCTTCCAAAATCACCATGAAGGTGCCTTTGATCCGCTCGTCGTCGGATTCGACGGCCGCCGTAACGACATCGGCAAAAGCCATGCCGGTGATGAACCGGGCGCGCTTGTCAATCTGGAGCGTCGGCTCTTGGCCGTCCACCCACTGAGCCACGCGTGCTTTACCACAAAGCATCCCGGTCTCGACGCCCACGAACGGGATCGGCTCGGTCAGCGCAAACGCAGCGCGGATTTGCTTGCGGTCCTCGCCCGGTTGCACGGGAGCGACCTTCCCCAGATAGTTGGCCTTCTGCTCGGGGGTGCCGCGCTCGTGAATCGGCGCAAGGCCGAGGTTGGTGGCCAGGCTGCTGGTCGCCGCGCCCGCATCCACCCAGGCCAATTCAAACGACATCAACGCGAAAGCGAGGTTCTTGGGCCCCTCGATGAACCCGCCATATTCCAGGTCAAGCCCCGCTGCCGTGATGCCGCTCTCGTCGTACACCGAAAGCAGCGATGCCTTGGCGTCGGTCCACTCGTGCGAATTGCGCACCCCCTCCGCGACCATCCGCGCCACCGGCCCGCGCGCGACACAACGGGTGGATTGCACGAGCATGGCGAGGTCGTAGCGGTCGGCGAAACCCCACAGGATCTGGCGGACGCCGTCTCCGGGCAAGGTTTGCAAGGTTGGAAGGGGTTGTTGGGTGGCTTGGCTCTGCATAAATCGGTATTAATAAATAAGAATGCAAAAAAATCCCGTAACCCATGGTCGCGGCGGAAAAATGTGCATTCGCCAAAGAGTTATTCGGAATTTGGACCGGGCGCAAGCCAAAGCCACCGGGAGTTGTAAAACATTGTCAACGTTCCCTGATCGACGCGGCATCCGCGCCAACGCGCTCGGGCGAATCGCTCTTGATTTCAGCCAATTGCCGATCTTAATTGAATTCCTGCCATGATTCACCATCTCGTGCTCTTCAAACTCAAACCGGAAGTCACGAACGGAACCCTCGAAATGATGATGCGGGAAACCCGGAGCCGCCTCCTCAAGATCAGCTCGGCGCTCACGGTCAAATGCGGCAAAGCAATCGACCCCACGGGCGAATGGGGGTTTTTTCTCTCGGTCGATGTGGAATCGATGGAAAAACTTGCCCTTTACCGCGAGGACGGCCTCCACCTCAAATTCGTCGAGGAAATCATCAGACCGAACACCTGCGGACGTCTGGTGGTCGATTTTGAAATGGACCCCGGCAAAAATATCCGGTTCTCGTAAAATCGAACTAATCAGAATCGATATTCAAAAAACCATCACACGGGAAGCAGATCACGCCGAGTTCCCATTGCCGGTTTCCGGCAAAAGGAAACCCAGAGGGTTTTAAGCCGATAGCCGGTGGTTGAGGCGCGGTCACGCGCCGACACCACCGGATCATACGCCCACCACGCATTCACCCCAACGGGGTGGCAGAGATCGCGAATTCTGCCACCCCGTTGGGGTGAGGCGATTTGCTTTTGGCTACCGGTGGTATCGCTGACGCTCAACCACCGGCTATTAGCTATGAATCCTTCAGATTCAGAGAACCCCCACTGTGTTGACTGTCGATTCCGCCTAAGGACACACTGAATAAAGAACGATGGAGCAGAATGCCCGTCAGTTTTGGCGGATGCCGCAGCCGCAAGCGGTTGCCTTGTCTGAAGACAAGGATACCGAGCGCGGCAATGGCAGACGCTAAAAACCACGCGCAGGCTGCCCGTCGGGATTTGTTCAGCGTGTCCCTAAGAAGCTGTCTAAAACCGACGGGGTGCAACCTTCCGAGCGCGCCCGGCTCGCTTTTCTCGATTCCTGTTCACAACTCATGACCAGGCAACGGCAGATGCGGATTTCCGCCCGCTCCGTTCCTTTGAACCGCTATGGTTATCCCGCTGCCACCCAATGAAGCGCAACGACTCCAGGCCTTGCACGCCTATGGGCTGCTCGATGCCCGGCCGGAAGCCGGTTTTGACGAAATCACCGCCCTGGCGAGCTATCTTTCCCGCGCCCCCATTGCGCTGTTCGGGCTGGTGGATGAAACCCGGCAATGCTTCAAATCGTGCTTCGGGTTCCAGCTATCTGAAATCCCACGGGAAAACTCGTTCTGCGCCTACACCATTCTCGACCCGGAGGGGATGGTCGTCGCCGACGCGCTGGCCGATCCCCGGTTCGCCGTCAACCCGCTGGTTCAAGGGGCTCCCGGAATCCGGTTTTACGCCGGCACGCCGCTGTTGACCCGGGACGGCTATGCCCTGGGGGCGCTTTGTGTGATAGATACCCAGCCCCGCCCCCGATTTGCCCCGCATCAACACAAAACTCTCCAAATGCTCGGGCGCCATCTCATGACGCAGATCGACCACCGTTACGCATCCGCCTACCTCGCCCAGGCACTCGCCCAACGGCAGCGGGAGGAAGCCGAGGAAGAGGCCCGATTGCGGGACCGGGCCCGCCAGCTCGAGCGGCTTAATGAAATGAAAGACCGGTTCATGGCGTTGCTCGCCCACGAACTGCGCAACCCGCTGGCTCCCATCATCAACGCCGTCGAAATCCTGCGCTCGCCCGAGCCCCGGGATTCCATCGAAATCATTGAGCGGCAGGTCAAACAGCTCGCCCGCCTTGTCAACGATTTGCTGGATTTCTCGCGGGCCGCACGAGGGAAAATCGCGCTCAATAAGACCACGCTCGACCTGGTCTCAGCCGTCCGGTCGGCCGCCCGGGATGCCGCCCCGGCCCTTGCCAAACGGCGGCAACGGTTCGCCATCGAACTGGGCGTTGAACCGCTTTGGGCTGAGGCGGACCCGATGCGCCTGGAACAGGTCGTAAGCAACCTGCTCGTCAATGCCGCCAAATTCACTCCGGAAGAGAAATCGATCCAGCTCACGCTTGGAAAAGAAGGCGGCGAGGCGGTATTGCGGGTCCGGGATGAGGGGATCGGCATCGCCCCGGAAATGCAGGAGCGCATTTTCGACCCGTTCGTCCAGATTGGCGATTCCGATTCCAACCAAGGCGGGCTGGGGCTGGGATTACCCCTTGTGCGCCAGTTGATCCACCTTCACGGCGGCACCGTGGAGGTCCACAGCGAAGGAGCGGGATTAGGATCTGAATTCACCGTGCGATTCCCTTTAGTCGAAGCTCCAAAAACCGCTCAGCAGTTCATCGCTTCGGATGCCCCTGCCGCTGCTGCCGCCCACCTGCGCGTTCTCGTGGTGGATGACAATTCGGATCTCGGCGCGACCCTTCGTCAGCTCCTTCTGCTTTGGGGACATGAACCGGCCCTGGCCAACTGCGGTTCGGATGCCTTGAAGAAAGCGTTGGAGTTCCGGCCCGATCTGGTCCTGATTGACATCGGGCTCCCCCGGATGGACGGCTATGCGGTCGCCCGGGCGCTCCGGGCCGAACCCGCCCTCAACTCCACCCGGCTGATCGCGATGAGCGGCTATGCCGAGGAAGCCGATCGCGCCCGCGCCACGCAAGCCGGTTTTCACGACTTTTACATCAAGCCGATCGACCCGGGCCGCCTGCGGGAACTATTGACGCTCCAGTAGAACTCTCTATGCGTTTGACGCCAGAGAAGGAGAGTGATATTTTCGTCCATCTTCGACCGGAATTTTACACTCCTCAACCGCCAGGTGCTGGTGTTGAACCGATTGTGGCAAGCGGTCAACATCACCACGGTACGCCGGGCCTTTACGCTCCTCTGTCAAGGTCACGCACAGATCGTCTCTACGGACGGCCCCAACAGCTACGTTACGCACGATTTCGAAAGCTGGCGGGATTTCTCCCAGCGGGAACCGGAACCGGAGATGGTCCATACCATCGCCTTCAAAATCCGGATTCCCCGCGTCATTGTGCTCCTGTTTTTTGACCGGACCCTGCGCAAAGAAATCAAGTTCACCCGTAACAACCTGTTCGAGCGGGATCACAACACCTGTCAATATTGCGGCAAGACCCTGGACCGCAAGGAGCTGAACCTCGACCACGTCCTGCCGCGCGACCGGGGCGGTAAAACGAATTGGGAAAACATCGTCTGCTCGTGCATCCCATGCAACAGCCGCAAGGCCAACCGGCTCCCCCACGAGGCCGGTATGCGGCTCATCAAAGCGCCGGAGCGACCCAAATGGCGGCCGTTCCTCCAATTCAAATTCAGCGGCGGCGCGCAAGACGCCTGGAAGCATTTCCTGGATGTCGCCTATTGGAACGTGGAACTGGGGGATGAGAGTTGACCGATTTTGGTGGAAAATAGATTTCTTATCTTTATCGGCGGACTTTTCGTTTTTTCGGTGTTTTACTGGCGATAATGAACCGCTGGATTTCTCCCGAGCTATTTTCCGCCTTTGAGGCGCAACAAACCTCCGCGCACCGCCTGTTCACCGGGCCGAATGTCTGGGTGGAACGGCTCGGACGCGACATCCTGATTTCGTTCAAGACCGACGCTGCCCGCGACGACGCCCTCTGCGGCCTCCGCGAATGGGAAACGCAAACCGGGTTCCAAAGCGACCGCGTTTTTTCCCGCTTCCTCCCCAAACAAAACGCCGAGCGCGTGGCCCCGGTGCTGATGGAAGGCAGCCCGAACGCCCCGCTCCAAACCGTCGTGAGCGAAGGCGGCGTCCGTTATGAAATCGACTTCGGCGCGGGCTACTCGCACGGGCTGTTTATCGACCAGCGGGCCAACCGCGCGTTTCTCCGCGAACGCGCCCCCAAACGGCTGCTCAACACCTTCGCCTACACCTGCTCCTTCTCCGTGGTGGCGGCGCTGGCCGGGGCGCAGACGGTGAGCGTCGATCTTTCCAAAAAATCGCTCGACCGAGGCCGCAAGAATTTCGAACTCAATGAGTTGCCTCTCGAATCCCACCGATTCTTCGCCGATGACGTCCTGGATGTATTGCCCCGGCTGGAGCGGCGCGGCGAAAAGTTCGACGCGATCATTCTCGACCCGCCCACCTTCTCGCGCGGGAACCGGGGCCGACGCTGGCAAGTGGAGGAGCAGATGGAGAAGTTGCTGGTCGCCGCGATAGAACTGGCCGCCCCCAATGCCTTGATACTGCTCTCCACCAACTGCACCAAGCTCAACCGGCGCTCCCTGGAAGTCATGGCCCGCTTTGTGGTTAAAACAGCCCGGCGCGGCTGCGAAATGCATTCCGAGCCGCCTCTCCCCGATTTTCCGCCAGCCGAAGGGGCGCAGACGCTCTGGCTCCATTTGCGGTAAAAATTCCGCTTTCCCGTCCTTTCTTTCTGCACAGGATGTGCTAGAAAAACCCCATGCAGACCCGCGAACTTGCGACGCATTTGGCCAAAGCCGCACGCCACTTTCCCTGGCTGGGACCGGTGACGGTGGACGGATTGATGGGGCTCGTCCGGGCCGAACTGGGCCACGAGGATGCGCTCGACCGGTTCCTGCCTTATGGCGAACACCGCGCCCGCGCTCTCGGCCCGTGCATGATCCTGCATATTATCAGCGGCAACACCCCCCACGCGGGAGTTCAAAGTTTGATCCGGGGATTGCTGCTGGGAGCATACAACTGGTGCAAAATCCCGTCCGAGGGACTCCCCGAAATCGCAGAATTCTGCGAGCAACTCCCTTTTGAACTGGCCCGCCGGGTCATCGTTTCCAATGAATTGCGTGGCGACTGGCTCCACCAAGCCGATGCGGTGATCGTCTTTGGCCGGGATGAAACTGTGGAGCATTTTCGCAAACGGGTCCGCGCCGACCAGCGTTTCATCCCGCATGCCCACCGCTTGAGTTTTGGCGTCGTTTTCGACGACCCGGAGTTCGCTTCCGTAGCCGATGCCGCCCTCTCCGCCTCGCTTTTCAACCAGCAAGGGTGTCTCTCGCCTCATGTTTATTACGTGGAACCGAAGATTGCCCGCGAATACGCCGAGCGGCTCGCGAAGGCGATGGAGGAGTTTGAGCAGGCCAACCCGCGCGGCCCGGTGACGCTCGGGGAGCAAACCGATATCGCCGCCCTGCGCAAAGATTTCGCCTTCCGCGCCTCCATGCATTGCGAACCGGGGGAAGCCCCCGCGCTTTGGGAAAGCCCGGGCTCGACCGCATGGACCGTCCTCTACGATCCGGAGCCGCAATTCATGGCCTCATGCCTTAACCGGGTCGTCTACGTCAAGCCGCTGCCGGATAACCTGCCCTTGGCGGTTCGCCGGGTCTACAAGCACCTGAGCACCGTCGGCATCCACCCCGCCACCCCCGAGAACGCGGAGAAAGTGGGCTTGACCGGCGTCTCGCGCATCTGCCCCATCGGCCGAATGCAATACCCGCCGCTCACCTGGCATCACGACGCCCGCCCCGTCCTCCTCCCGCTGATCCATTGGGTCGATTACGAGGCGGTTTAGGCATTATTAACTGGCCTACTTCGCTGCACCTAGAAAAGTGAACCCGAAGCGAAACGCCCGATAAATACAGGGCGGGCGGGTTTTGGCCCGCATCCTGCTTCAAACGTTTGAAGTCTCCCCGTATCTATATTACAGATGTTCACGCCTCCGCTCACCTGTCCCAACCCCGCCTGCAAGCACCACGGGGCTCCCGCTCCTGACTGGTATGCGAAGAAAGGGTATTACCGAACCAAGTTCGACCGCCAGCCCGTGCCCCGCTACCGCTGCAAGGCTTGCGGCCGCTATTTCGGGTCGCACACCGGCACGGCCACCTATCGGCAGCACAAGCCCAAGGCGAACGCCCTGATTGCCAAGTTGCTCTGTTCAGGGGTGACGATGCGGCGGACGGCTGACTTAGCGGGGGTGAGCCGCCGAACGGTTGCCAAGAAACTCGAATGGCTGGCGGCACGAGCACGGGCCGCCCACGCCGAGCACCTCAAAGGGGCGGAGTTCCAAACCTCCTACGTCCAGTTCGACGAAATGGAGACCTATGAGCGGAACAAACTGCTACCGCTCTCCATCGCTTTGGCCGTGCGGGCGAAAACGGGTCAGATTGTAGGGGTGAAAGTGGCGGAAATGAACTGCCACGGGAAACCCGCCCACACCAGCGTCCAACGATATGGGCGGCGGCAGGACACCCGCCGGGCTGCCGCCTTGGCCGTGTTTCGGGAGGTCGCAATAGTTGCCAAACCCAAATTGACCGTCGCCACCGACAAAAAGGCCGCCTACAAGAAATACATCCAGACCATCCTGCCTGAGGCGGCTCATCAGGTTTATCCAAGCCGAAAGGGGCCGACTGGCAGCCGGGATCCGCTGTTCAAGTTGAACCACATCTGTGCCAAACTGCGGGCCGACCTCTCCCGTTTGGCCCGGAAAACGTGGTCGGCCAGCAAAAAGGCTGCCTGCTTGCAGGACCACCTGGATTTATACGTGGCCTTCAACAACAACTACGCCTTCGCCTGACATTTGTCACACCCATTTAGGCCCCACCAACATTATATCAGGTCGCTGTATGGAAGAGACTTAATGTAATGTTCCATAAACGACCAGTCGGGAATATGGTCACCGCCATTTTTTATCGAAGGAAGCCGTATGGTCGTGTTTTTTAGGCGTTCCCCTGTCCAACTTCTGCCAAATGAAAATTTCGGCCTTTCTAGGTCAAGAATCGCAACCAAAAACAGTCCAATGTATTTGTTGAGTTGTTCGTTGTAACCGCACGATGTCTTGCCGTTCATCCCGATAAAATCACTTCCCTGGTATGTTGAATACCCGGCACTTCCTTGCCCAAGTTGGACAAAAACGACACAGTTCCCCGTTGAAATAAAGTCCTCGTTTCCCTCTTTTGAGCACATCATTTCGAGACCGTTGCTATCTTTTTTTGCGGCAATGTATGGAAGCTCGTTCCCTTCAGCCAAGTCGTCCGTAGTAACCCCCTTGGTCGGTTCGATCCGGAATAATTGACCAACTTTAAAATCCCTCCAATTAGATGTATCGAGCGGTAGTGCTATCTTCTCTCGGATCCGAATGGACTTTTCGTCTAGTATCCCCACCCTGATACTGAACCCCGCATACTCAATGACCGCACGCTCAAAATTTTGAGCCGTGATTTTTGAGTAATCTGTTTCAATGTATGCTTCCGCCAACCATTCGTCCTTTGCTGTAATAGACTTGACCACGGAAAGACCGGCTTCTTCTTTTCGGTTCCGATACAGGTCTAGCCAATGCGACTCAATGTCAGCCCATACCCCCTCAGATGAATTGGGCTTGGTTTTCTCTACGCGGCCCAGGTTCTTCCTTTTTATAAAACCGTCGTCTTTGTAATACCCGAAAAATGTGGGCTGCACGGCATTGTTGTGTCTGCCCCCAAGGGTGAAGACCATACAACAGGCACTGGCATTTGCACCAGGGTGGAATATGTCAGGGGGGAGCGAAAACACGGCGTCGAGGGTGTGCTCTTGCAGCATTTTTTCTTTAAACGCTTGTATTTCTTTTGATGTCCCGATGGCACACTGCATAGGCAGCAAGACGGCCAACCTGCCAGTTTTCACAACAGAGGCGACATAATGGACGTAATGGAAGCCCTGAGAAGGGTCTTCTTTGGTTTTCGGGTCCCAATTCGTGACGTAAGCTGGATCACAGCATTTGCGCTGGGCATTGTATGGTGGGTTCATCAAAACGACATTGATGCGGGCTTCCTCTATGAATTGCTTTGCCTCAAAGCAACTGCCCTGCTTAACATTTGAGTTGCCATCGCCGTGTATCAGCATGTTCGTCGTTGATAGGCCGAACGCGGTTTCTTCAAACTCGATGCCATATATCTGAGTTTTTTTAAGGGTGTTCCTTTCCTGTTCATCCGCACAATCGTCTAATGCTTCTGTCATCGCGCGAACCAAGAAAGTGCCACTACCAGAACACGGGTCTAGGACTCGCGAATGACGGTTGACCCCTACAACTTGACTCATAAAATGCACTATATGATCCGGGGTGAACGCTTGGTTCTTGTCGGACTTTCCGACAAACTTGTTGAACGTAGTGAAAAACAAGTTTAATATGTCCTGCCCTGTCGTAATCTTGGCGTTGATATACGGAAGAATTTTGCTGTCAATATGGCGCAGGATTTCCTGCATTTCTTCGGGTTTTAGAGACCGCACGTCCTGGGAATCTAGGACCTTGGTTTTCAAGATAGCTAGTTTAACCGCCTTGTTAAGGTCCTTTTCGAGTAGTTCCGTTATGGCCTCCTCAATACCACAGATAATCACTTTCGTCGAAAGGCGTTCAAACTTCAATTCCTTATTCAAGGCCAAGAGGCAAGTTCCGACAAATTGACTCCTTATCTTCTCCCCGATTCCATGCTTGTGCAAAATCTCATTCAGGGAATAGGTGTTCTTTATAACCTGTTCTCGGTCGTTGGTCGTGGCCGTGTAAAGTTCTGAGTATTCAGTAAATGTCTTGAGTTTGTATTGGTTCTTCAATTGATGGGAGTCGTCGAATAATAGATCACTCCCCCACCACACCTTGATGCGGTCATCGTGCGTGTTTGCCAAGATGACCACAATTTTATTTCCAGTCAGTTCCTTTTCGTAAGCGGCGTATCCCCGTAATTGTTCAACCGTAGCTTCGGCGTTCCACCTGTCAAAGTTGTCCTTGGTTTCGATGAGGACGCTAACCGCACCATCCACGAACCGAAGGTCTAGGCGGATGTGGTCCGTTTTCCCAGGTTTTGCTCGACTGACGAACTCTTTCCCAGCGTCTTTGAAAGCTCGGGGATAACTGAACTCGCCGTTTTCAAGATTGCTCGTGTAATACTGCTTGCCGACAACACTGATGATTTCGTGCCTTGTCATAGGTGCCGTGTCTATTTCCGGCTTTTTGACCTGAAGGCAGGTGGGATCTTCAAAAAAGTGCTCCTGATGGAGGGGTGCGAGGGGGAGTTCTGCGGAAATGCTCATCCCCAGCAGATACAGGCAATTTTTGCACACCCCCGCGGCCACGACTGGCCGAGGCTCCCACGCAAGCCAAGATACGCCCCCTGCTATTGGGCGGTCGGGGCTTGATTCACCCGCACCGCCGGGGGATGGTGTCGGGTCGGGGCCTAATTTGCTTGCACAGCCGGGGCGGGTTCCTGAAACTGCCCCTTTCTCCCCCTATTCCCAATGAGCAAAATCACCGACCAGGCCATTGACCAGGCGTTTGCGGACTTCAAGCGTGAGTATGGAGGCGTTCGCAACGACTATTTCGCCCCCCTGTTCCTTGAAAACGAGCATGCGATAGACACGGAAACCGCCCTGCTGCACAGCACGTTCGGAGGTGGCGACTACGGGTTTGACGCCTTTTATCTGGATCCGAAGACGTGCAACCTCTACCTGTATCAATTCAAGTGGTCGGAGGATGCGTCCCTGTTCAAGGATTCCTACCGGCGGATGATGGAGGTCGGCCTGGACCGTATTTTCGTCGGATCGTTCCAGGATGCCAAGCAGAACCAGGCCCTGCTCCAACTCAAAAGCGTCCTGATGGAGAAGAAGGCGATTGTGGCGGGGGTCTATATCCGCTTCGTCTTCCGTGGCGACACCCGAACCGCCGAAAACAGCACCGTGCTTGAAAAACTGCGGGAGGATTTGGAGACGAAGAAATACCTCATTGACGAGTTTTTCGGGCGGGAGGTGAATCTGGTCATTGATTACCGCTCCGCCCACGGCCACATCGGCGGCGTGACGGTTGCGACGAAAACCCACACCTACGCCATTGATTTCGCCGCCCCCCTCCAAAAGTGCGGCCCGGAGGGGCAGGTGATGCACGTCGGCTCGGTCAAACTCCACCAGTTGAACGCCATGTTCGAGGAAATGCGGCAACGGCTCTTCGACCGGAACATCCGCTCTGGGCTGGCCGGGGACGAGGCCCCGAACCGTGCCATCATCCGTTCCCTCAAAGAGATCGTCCTGGACGAAAAACTGTCGCCCGAAGTGTTCCTGTTCAACCACAACGGGATCACCGTCTATGCCCAGAGTCTGGAACAGGGCGAGCACGGTTACCGTATCACCGAGCCACGGGTGCTGAACGGAGCCCAAACGGTCACGTCCTTCAACGGGTTCCTGAAAAAGTTCGCCGACCACCCGAAACTGAAAACCAATCGGGCGAGGCTGGAGGAAATCGAGGTGATCTGCCGCATCATCACCCAGGCGAGCGACGAGTTCGTGATCACCGTCACCGTCAACAACAACCGGCAGAACCCCGTCAAGCCTTGGGCGTTGCGGGCGAACGACCTGATTCAGTTGGAATTGGCCGACAAGTTCCAGACCGACCTCAAAATCTACTACCAGCGGCAGGAGAACGCCTTTCACAACCTTACGGACGAGGATTTGGAACGGATGGAGATTGAGCAGCAGAAGGCCATCGAACTTCGGCTGCTCGCCAGCACCTTCCTGATTGCTGACGGGGAAGTGGACAAGGCCGCCCGTCTGTCCGAAATCTTTGAGGACGACAAAGCCTATTCGGCGGTCTTCGGGAAGGGGCGGCTCAGTGCCGACTCCCGTATGATTCTGCTTTGTTACAAGGCGCAGTTCCGACTTCGCAAACTCACGGATGAAATCGTCGCCAAGGGGTATCAGAAATACTTTTTCGCCCGGCGGGCCCGCAACCTGATTTGGGCTTTGGTGTGCCAGGGGATGCTGAACGACCCCGAACTGGAAGCCCGTGCCGAGGCGTTCGGGACGAAAATCCAGTTCGAGGCGGGGCTGATGCAGTGGCTGGTCGGCCTGGCGGTCAACCGTGTCCGAACCCTGTTAAGCGATCTCGTGGCGGCGGAGCCCTACCGTGAAAAGATGGAGCAGCAACGGTATGACTTTCTGCGAACCAAGGCGGCCTTTGATTTCTGCATGGCTCAGGCCTACAAACGCTGGAAGTGGACGGTGCAGAAACTGAAATAAGGGCGGTCTGAACCTTCAGGCTTTGGAATTACAGAGAGGGCGGGCCGGCTTAAAACCAGCAATCCGCCGCTTCTCCTGTCATATCCCTAATCGCAAGCCGTTCAGAATCAGCATAATGCGAAACTTGTCGCAACCCGCCTTTTGAGGTGCAGCAAAGTAGGCCAGTTAATAGGCATTAATGCCGGGTCAGAATTGCGGCAACATCCGTAGTTTTATTCTCTCGCAAAGACGCAAAGGCGCAAAGAAGAGGAGTTCCGTTGACTTTCCCTTTGCGGCTTTGCGTCTTTGCGAGAAACTTCCCCTGAATTTTTCCTTTCCTGTGCCGCCCGCTCCCGTATCCTCCACCGCGTGATCGACCGTTATTCTCTTCCAAAGATGCGCGCCCTCTGGGACGAGCAACACAAATACGAAATCTGGCTGGAAATCGAAGTTCTCGCTTGCGAAGCGCAAGCCGAGATCGGCGTGATCCCTAAAGAGGACGCCGCCACCATCCGCCAAAAAGCCCGCTTCGAACTGGCCAAAATCCAGGAAATCGAGCTGCGCACCAACCACGACGTGATCGCGTTCCTCGAAAACGTCGCCAGCTACGTCGGGCCCGCCTCCCGCTGGATTCACCAGGGGATGACCTCCTCCGACGTACTCGATACCACCCTCGCCGTCCAGATGAACGAGGCTTGCGGGATGCTGTTGGAAGACCTGGAAGCCCTCCGCGCCGCCATCGCCAAAAAGGCGCACGAATACAAGCTCACCCCGATGATCGGACGCTCCCACGGCATCCACGCCGAGCCGATCACTTTTGGCCTCAAAATGGCCCTTATGTATGACGAATTTGGCCGGGCCATCGAACGGCTCAAGCAGACCCGCGAACGGGTTCGCGTCGGCAAACTTTCGGGAGCCGTCGGCACCCATGCCCATCTCGACCCGTGCGTGGAGGAAATGGTCTGCCGCAAACTGGGGCTCATCCCAGCCGCCCTTTCGACGCAGGTCGTTCAGCGCGACCGCCACGCCGAGTTCCAGCAGACGCTCGCCTTGATCGGATCAAGCATCGACCGCTGGGCCACCGAGTTCCGCCACCTCCAACGCACCGAAGTGCTCGAAGTGGAGGAATATTTCTCCCCCGGTCAAAAGGGCAGCTCCGCCATGCCCCACAAACGCAACCCGATCACCGGCGAAAAACTGAGCGGCCTCGCCCGCATCCTGCGCGGCAACGCCATGGCAGCCCTGGAAAACGTCGCCCTGTGGCACGAACGGGATATTTCCCACTCCAGCGTGGAGCGGGTCATCATGCCCGATTCGACGATTCTCCTCAATTACATGCTCACCATCACCACCAAGCTGGTGGACCGCCTCATTGTTTATCCCGAAAACATGAAGCGGAACATGGAGATCACCAAAGGGCTCTATTTCTCGCAAACGATCCTGCTCAAACTCACCGAGCGAGGCATCGAACGGAAAACCGCTTACGAGGCCGTGCAGCGCGCCGCCATGAAAACGTGGCAGGGGGACCGCTCGTTGAAGGAAAACCTCCTGGATGAATCCGAGATCATGGCGAAGCTGACCCCGGCGGAAATCGAGGAATTTTGCTCGCTCGACATCCACTTCCGGCACATCGAGGAGACCTTCCGCAAGCTCGGGCTTTAGGCCAAAACTTCGTCAATTCAAAAGCTCGTCTTTCCGTGTGAAAGGCGGGCTTTTTTGCATCCGGGATTTTGATCGGATGCCCAGTAGTATTCTGTCTATTTCTCTTGCCTCGCCGATCTCGCGGGACTACAAATCGCCCAACACGGCAAATATTGCAGGGTTCGGCAAAACCACCTGTTCTCCCCCCCCTTTTCTTTCGTCCCTTTCGGTCGCAGAAAAAACCAAACCACATCCATGAGAATACTACAAACACGCATCATCCCCGCATTGAGCCTTTTCTCTCTGGCGCTATTGAGCACGGCGCAAGGCTCTCCCATGAGGTACGGCATCGCCGTGAAGGAGTTCACCCAATCGGGCAACGTCTTCACCAATTATGAGATGGTGGGAAGTCTCACCGGCAGCACGGCTTTTGGATTGCGATTCTCCGGAACCAATTCTGCGGCGAGCAATGGAAACATTGTCGAAAACTATGGCGCCATCATCAGCGGCACCGGCATCGGCGGTGGAACGATAGGATCTGCCGGAATCTATTTCAATGCCGCCAACCATGGCCAGAGCAATGGGAATATTGTGGTCAACTACGGCACGATTATCGGGCTCGATGCCAACCACCCCCTTTACTTTGCCGGTATTTTGTTCTCTTGCATCGGTAATGGTGATACGAAATACAATCTGGTGAAGAACGAAGGTTCGATTCTTGTCAGCGGCAGTATCGGGACCGGATTGGGGATCGGGTTTATCAGCGAATCGGCGCAAAGCGCCAATAATAATACCATCATCAATGACGGCCTCATTAATGTGAACTTCGTCCCGGGAGCCGCCACGGGAATTAGTTTGAATGGCCAGAGTGGGGACGCCAGTGAAAATGTCGTGATCAACAGGGGCCGGATCGAAGCGTTTGCCTCGACAGGGCAGGCAACAGGAATTGAATTAAATGGGGCATTTTCCGGTATTTGCAGCAACAATGTTATTACAAACTACGGCTCCATTTTCGCTTCGGGATCTGCGGCAACGGGAATTTTTATTACCGGAACCCTCGGCGTCGCCGACAGTAACGTGATCAACAACTGGGGTGCCATTAACGCCAATAACGGCGCGGGGATCGCCATCAACATCGTGAACGGCAGCAACAACGTCATCAACTTGAACGGCCACTCCTCCGTGCAAGGTTTGATCGCCGCCAGCGGGAGCAATAACGTCCTCAACATCGCGTTTACCGGTATCAGCGCCAAGAAAGCCAAGGCTCTGCGAGCCCAACTGGGCACGGCGCTCAACGGCTCGGAAAGCAGCGGCTCCTTCACGGTGCGCGGGGTCACTTATACCTACGACCCGTTGATCGTGAACCTGGACGTCTCCTCATATGAAGAGCAGGCCAAGACCCCCAACCAGAAGGCGATCGGCGCGAACCTCGATAGCTTCAAGGTCAACCCGACGGGCGACATGCTTCAACTATTGAATGCGCTCGATAGCGGCAACGTCCCCGCCGGGCTGGAACAGCTCTCGCCGCAGCGCTACCAAATCTACGGTGACATTGCGCTGGCCAACGCCAACTTGCTCACCCAGGGGATCGACCAGCGGCTCAACAACGTTCGGGTCGGCAGCGAAGGGTTCGATACGAGCGCGCTCGGCGTCTCTTGCTCCAAAATCCAAAGCAAACTCGGCATGGGCAACAGCAAAGCATCCCAAGCCTCCGCGACCATGAGCAAGGACGGCAAGAGCGTGACCTTGAAAGACGCCGTTACCGAAACGAACCGCTGGGGAGCCTTCCTGAGCGGCGAAATCACCTTCGCCGGGATTGACGGCCAAAACCGGCAACAGGACAGCAATTTCGTTTCCTCGGGCCTCCTGGCCGGTGTGGACGCAAAAATCACCGATGCGTTCACCGGCGGCTTGCTCTTGAGCTATGCCCATACCGATGCCGATATGGACAGCCAAAACAGCACCGCGAATGTCGATACCTACGGGACCGGCGTTTACGGAGGCTACAGGCAGGGCAACTTCTACGGCAACGGCCTGGCGAGCTTCTCGCGCAACATCTACGAGAGCGACCGGAATATTGGGTTCTCTGATTACTCCAAGACCGCCAATGGCCGCACCTCGGGGAACCAATACGTATTCAATATCGACGGCGGTTACGACCACCCGGTCTGCAAAGACCTGACTGTTGGACCATTTGTCGGCCTGCAATACGTTCACCTCGGGGTCAACAGCTTCACGGAAAATGGAGCCGACGGCGCCGACCTCGCCATCAACGAGCAGGCCATGGATTCCATCCGGTCCCGCCTCGGCTTGCGGCTGGAACTGCGCAAAGAGCTGACGGCCCAATGGACCGTCGCCTCTGAAGTGCGCCTGGCCTGGCAGCATGAGTTCGCCAACAACGACCGCGCGATTGTTGCCCGGTTTTCGGATTCCGGGCTCGGATCGTTCGCGGTCCGCACCAACGATCCCGAACGCAACGCCGCGCTGGTTGGCTTGGGCCTCAATGCCACCTATCGGGAAACACTGACCACGTTCGTGGATTACGACGTGCAAGCCGACCCGAACTATACGGAGCAGATCGTCAAGGGCGGCTTCAAGTGGAATTTCTAAAAAGCTGACGGTTTTTCTAAAAAGTCCGTTCATTCGACCCCGCCGGAGCAAAAGTTCCCGGCGGGGTTTCACTTAGAAGTTGACGGATGGCCCGGTACGGGGTTTTCTAGCGAGCTTCGTAACCATGATCTCCACGCGCGTCCTATTTTTGCTCTTGCTGCTGCCTCTTTCGGCACATGCAGACATTTCCGCGCACGGACGTCACACCAAGCGAAGCGTAAAATCGGCCTCGGCAGCGGCCGCAAAACTCCCCACCCGCGCCGTGGACGCCATTCCCGAGACCCCGGCGAAATCTCTCTATAATCCCGCCAAAGCGCAGGCTCCCGACAGCGGTTTTCTCGGCTTGTTCGGCCCCAAGGCCGACGGCGTCCGATACGACTCCCGGATGATCCATGCCGCGCAAATTGCTGAAGAGCGCGCCCGGCGGCACTCCATTCGCAGTTGCTGGCGTTATGTGAAAGAGGCGCTCCTGGCCGCCAACGTCGTCGATAGTTATCCCCAAACCACCTATGCCAAACAGGCCGGGGAAGAGTTGATCCGCAAACACGGGTTCCGCCGCCTTTCGATTAACGATCCCTTCAAAGCCCCGGTCGGTTCGGTGCTCGTCTATGGCGGACGCGGTGCGGGCCATGTCGAGATTCGCACGCGGGGCGGTTTTGTCAGCGATTTCGAGTCCCCCACCCCGTCACGCCGTCCGCTATTGGGCGTTTTCATTAAGCCGACCTAAGAATTCAGGTTCTATCCGCAGATTGCGCAGATTTTCTGCCGATTATTTAAATCTGCGTTCATCTGCGCAATCTGCGGATTCTCTTCTTCCTTTCAGGATTCGTGATACTACCTAAGCCGAATTTCGCTGCAATGCAGCCCGGCCCGGGATAAGATCGGGACTGATGCCCTCCGCATTTTCCTTAAGCAACCTGACCGATTACCACACGCATACTCCGTTGTGCCATCACGCCGAGGGGTGGCCTGTCGATTACGCCCGCGTCGCCGTGGAACGCGGCTTGGCGGAACTCGGGTTCGCCGATCACAGCCCGATGCCCGCCGCGCTGGAGCCGTTCGACAACTGGCGCATGGCGCTCGCCGATCTGCCCCGCTATTTTGAAGCGGTCGAGCAAGCCCGCGCCGCGTATCCGCAACTGACGATCCGGTTGGGGCTTGAAATCGACTATCTTGCGGGCCACGAGAAATGGATCGAGCAACTTGCCACGATGGCCGAGTGGGATTTCCTTATCGGCAGCGTCCATTACATCGCCCCCGGCTGGGATGTGGATAATCCGGCGCACCTTTCACGTTTCCAAACGCAGCCGGTCGCGGAAATCTGGGAACTTTACTTCGACGCCTACGAGCGGTGCGTCGCCAGCGGGCTCTTTGATTTTGTTGCTCACCCCGACCTGCCCAAAAAATTCGGCCATCGGCCCGAGGGGGATTTAGCCCGGTTTTACGAACCGGTCATCGCCGCGCTGGCAAAGAGCGGCACAGCTTTTGAAATCAACACCGCGGGTTTGAGAAAACCGGCGGGCGAATGTTACCCGGACCCGGGGTTTTTGAAACTGGCGCGCGAAGCCGGGATCGGGCTGCTCATCAACTCCGACGCCCACGCCCCTGAAGAAGTGGGCGCCGGTTTTGAAACAGGGGTGACATTGGCCCGGCAAGCCGGATTTACGGAACTGGTGCGCTTTGAAAAACGGGAACGCCAGCCCGGGGCGCGGTTGGTGTAAAACCGGGCGATGCTACGGGATCGTTGTCCGCAGTAGCGTCGTTCCCTGCGCAGCGGGGGCGAGCCTCCGGTCTTCGAGCGCCGCCGGGACCAAAAAGAACTGGCCGGGGCCATAGGTTTCCCCACCACACCTGACCGAGCCGCTCAAGCATGTGATCACGGCAAAATCGCCCTTCGGAGCGGCTTCGCGGGGAGCGTCCAGATTCCAGCGCTGGACTTCAAAATAGTCGCACGCCACCAATGTTTCCCCCTCAGCCTTTTGAAGCTGCGGCTCGGCATCTGCAAAATCAATCGAGCGCATCGACTCGGCCACATGCAAAGCCCGCGGCTTGCCGTCCAGCCCGGTGCGGTTCCAGTCAAATACCCGGTAAGTCGTATCACTGTTTTGCTGAATTTCGACGATCACGTTGCCGCTCCCAATCGCGTGAACCCGTCCGCTCGGGATGAAAATGCAATCCCCGGCGCGGGTCGGAATCCGGTGGAGCAGCGCGGCGCATTTCCCGTTCTCCAGGGCCGCTTCAAATTGCTCCCGGGTCGTTCCCCTTTTTAGCCCGGCATAAAGGTCCGCATCTTCCGAAGCCGCGGCCACATACCACATTTCCGTCTTTGGCTCTCCTTTGAGCTCGGCGGCGACGGAGGCCGGGGGATGCACCTGCACCGAAAGCCGCTCTTCCGCATCCAAAAGTTTGACCAGTAGCGGGAAACGATCCCCGGCTCCGGCATAGCGCGCGCCAAAAACCGTTTCGCGGGATTGCGACCAGAGTTCGTTGAGCGTCTTTCCCCGCAGCGGTCCATAATGCACGACACTTTGAGCCTCCGGGCGATCCACCAGCTCCCATGCCTCCCCAATGGTCGCCCCGCTGGGCAGGTTTTTTCCAAAAAGCGTTTCCAGCCTGCGCCCTCCCCAAATGCGTTCCATGTAAAGAGGCTCAAAAATAATTGGTGCGGTGAGAATCATGGTCGCGCCAAGATATGGAAAAGGGCAAAGGAGGCAAGGCCGGATCGGATGAAACTTCTTCCGTCTGTAACCTTGAAAGCCGGAGCAAGATCGTTACAGTGGCGGGAATGTCACGCGAGTCAGAGCATCGCATCTATCACGAAGTTTTCGGCTTGCTGTTACTGGGGGCCGGGACTCTCCTTTTTCTGGCGCTGGTTTCCTACGATGCCCGCGACATCCCGCCCGGCTCCTGGCTGGCCTGCACCAGCGAGACCAATCGCCATGCCCACAACTTCGTCGGCATCGCGGGCGCTTACGTTGGCGGACTTTTCTATTTCCTCTTCGGGGCCGCGGCATTCCTGGTCTCCGTCACCCTGTTTGGAATGGGAGCCGTCAAGCTGATCAAGCCGGACACCTCCCTCCTGAAACGGCTTCCCTGGGTTCTCGTTTTTGTGATCACCGGCGCGTGCCTGCTCCAGATCCAGCACTCCGCCTTGCGCGAATGGCCTCACTTAATGAAGGTGCGCGGGCCGGGCGGCGAAATCGGGCTCTGGCTCGGCGGCCGCTTTTTTGAGTCGATGTTCAATACGATCGGTTCACTGATCCTTCTCACCAGTCTTTACGTTTCGAGCCTCGTTCTGATGACCGGCATCCATCCGGTGCTGCTCCTTCGCAAGGCCATCGAGCAAATCCCGGTGGCCCTGGAACGCTATCGCCAATGGCGGATCGCCCGCGCCGACGAGCGCGAGCGGCTCGAACTGGAACGCCAGCACCTCGAAGCCCAGGCGCGCAAACTCGAAAAACAACTCAAGCGCAAAGGGATCAAACCGATTGCCTCTCCCGAGCCGGAGGAGGAAGCAGAGGAACCGGTTTTCGACCCGGACCGGCCCGCGCCGCAGGTGATCGACACCAGCGCTCCCGCTCCCCGCAAACCGGAACCGAAGCTTTCCGAGCCGCTCGTACCCAAAGACCCGGTTCACCTTGAAGATTACCAGCTCCCCGGCCTGGAACTGCTCGATCCCGCCAATCCGGCCGATGCCGCAACGGCCGATCCGGAGGAGCTTTTAAAAATCCAGGCGCTCGTAATCGACACGCTCGATCAGTTCGGCATCGCCGTTGCCCCCGGCGACATCACGCGCGGCCCCACCATCACCCGCTACGAGGTTTATCCCGCCAAAGGGGTGCGCGTGGATAAAATCGTCAGTCTCGAACGGGACATCGCCCGCGCCACCCGCGCCGAACGGATCAATATCCTCGCCCCGATCCCCGGCAAAGACACTGTCGGCATTGAGATCGCCAACAGCCGGAAGCAGAAAGTCATTTTCCGCGAATTGATGGAAAGCGAGGACTGGCTCCAAACCAAGGCCAAGATCCCGCTCGTGCTGGGCAAGGATGTCTATGGCAAGGCGATCCTCGGCGACCTCGCCGCAATGCCTCATTTGCTGGTGGCCGGCACCACCGGTTCGGGCAAGAGCGTCTGCATCAACTCGATCATCGCCTCCATCCTCTACCGTTTCACGCCCGACCAATTGCGCTTCATCATGATCGACCCGAAGGTGGTCGAGATGCAGGTTTACAACACGCTGCCGCATTTGGTGATCCCGGTCGTCACCGATCCCAAAAAAGTGCTTCTCGCGTTGCGCTGGGTCATCGACGAGATGGAGAAGCGTTACAAGATTTTTGCCAAAACCGGCGTCCGCAACATCCATTCCTTCAACGCCCGGCCCAAACCGAAGTCGCAAAAGGAACTGGATGAAGAAGCGGAGGCCGCCGAAGCGGAGACTCCCGCCGAAACCGCTCCGTGGGAATCCGACGAGAACGAACTGGAGGAGGAAGAACCGGTCAAGCCGCCCGTCCGGGTTCGCCGGGACGACGAAATCGAGATCCCCGAGGGGCCGATGGGCTATATCGTCGTCATTATTGACGAGTTGGCCGACCTGATGCAGACCGCGCCCGCCGATGTCGAGAGCGCCATTGCCCGGATCACCCAGATGGCACGCGCCGCCGGCATCCACATGATCGTCGCCACCCAGACGCCCCGCGCCGACGTCATCACCGGCGTCATCAAAGCCAATATTCCGAGCCGCATCGCGTTCCAGGTGGCCAGCGGGCTCGATTCGCGCATCATCCTCGACGAGAAAGGGGCCGAACGGCTTCTCGGCCAGGGCGATATGCTTTACCAGCCGCCCGGCACCTCCCGCATGACCCGCGCCCAAGGGGTGCTGGTCACCGATGACGAGATTCATCGCCTCGTTAATTTTGCCTCGGCCCAGAGCACGCCCGATTTTGAGCGCGAAATTCACGATCGGCTCTCGGGAGAAACCAGCGAACCCGAAGAACTTTCCGAAGAAGACGAGGAACTGGTGCAAAAATGCATCGAGATCATGAAACAGGAGCGCAAAGCCAGCACCTCCCTCTTTCAGCGGCGGTTAAGGCTCGGATACACCCGGGCCGCGCGCGTGGTGGACATCCTCGAAGCCCGGGGTTACGTTGCCGCCGGAGAGGGGGCGAAACCGCGTGAAATCCTGGTGGATTTGGACGACCTTCCCTGACCCGAAACCCGTTAGCTTTTTATTAAGAACCAAACGAATATGGAAGGAAGCGTCGGCAAAGCGCTGCACAATGCGCGGCTCCAGCAAAAACTGACCGTGGAGGAAGTCGCCCGCGGCACCAAGATACGGCCCGCGCGGATCGTTGATCTTGAGAACGACGATTACATGCATTTCCCGAATCTCGCCTACGCGCGGAGTTTCCTGCTCCTGTACGCAAAATACCTGCGCCTCGACATTACCAAATATCCAACCGTGGAAGTCGGCAGTTCGGTCGGGACCGGGGATTATCAATATTTGCGCAATGAAGAGGCCGCAAAGGCTTCCCGCAATCTTCAGGAACCGGTCGGGCCGCCCGAAAAACCGCGCTGGCTGATCGCCTTTTTTGTCTTTGTCGTGATGGTGGTCCTCGGCGTGATCGCCGGATTGTTCTTTATGCAATTCATGCGCCTTGGGTCAGTGGAAAACCTCGTCAAAAAAGAGGGCGAATCCTATCAGGCACCCTCCGTCACGCCGACGCCGATGCCGGCTCCCGCCAGCACCCCGGTCCCCTCCCCCACGGTTTCGCCATTGTTATCCGGCAGCATTCCCATCGCGGTGGCGGTCCCTGCGGAAGTTAACGACGCGGCCCCCGTATTACCAGCGGAGCCGGTCAACCCGCCAGCGACCCATCCAACCCCGGAAGTTCGCCGGGCTGAAGCGGTGATTTCGGGCAGCTCCGATGCCGAGATTCTGGCCCAAGCCGCAGCCTTGGCCGCAGCAACGCCCGTGACGAGCGTGCCCGAGCAGACGCCCGAGGCGACTCCCGCTCCTTTGGGAGCCGTGCGGGAACTGAAACTTCGCGTAACCCGGAAAACGAAAATACGAGTCGTCCGGGACAATCCCAAATCGCCCTCCCTTTACTTCGGCTATGTGAATCCCCAGATGGCGCCGCTTTCTTTCAAGGGAGCCCATTTCTGGATCAAGTCGAGCGATCCGGGCGCCTTGAAGATCACCGTTGACGGGCAGCCGGTGACCGGACCGGAATCCGGCGTGGAAATTCAATAAAATTGGCTTTCATGCCGCCAGGGGAAGCACCCCGAAGTCGCACTCGAAATCCGCAAGCGCGGCGATCCGTGCGGCTTGGGGCGGAACCCCGGCCTCTTGATAGATGGCGGCCAGCTCTTGCAAGGCTCCGTAGAGAGCCCCGACTGGGTCCAATGGATTCCCGTTCCCGGGAGGATTGGTCTTGTTGTTCATAATTTGGAATGGTTGCCGAAAAAGAAAAAACCCACTGCCGTTTCCAGCAGTGGGTTTTGAAAAAATTGATTAAACGTTTTGGGTTACTCTATTTTCATTCCACTGCCGGGGCTCCGCGTCCCCTGGACGGTACGATGGGAACAAATGACGCGGCCAAGCATGCCCATGGCATGCACTGAGGCGGTCGGTTTCATCGTTGTGGAATAGGAAAACATCTTCGGAAACGAGTGTGCCACGAGGGGATAAGAACGTCAAGCCCTCGCTAAACAGGCTTTAGGAGCTGCTAAGGAATTAAGAGTTTTATCCGCAGATTACGCAGATCAACGCAGATTTTTTTCGATACGAATCAGCGGTGATACTCAAATGATGATCTTCGGACAATTTTCTGGAAATCTGCGGACTCTCTTTATTTCAGAATTCGTGAACCAACTTGTCACAAAAATGGGGAGGCCAAAACCTCGCTCACCCGCTCCTTGAGAAGGCTGGAGGTAAACGGTTTCGGCAGCGTGGCGATCGGCTCGCCGCTGTTGGCGATGTCCCAGCATTTGTCGGGATAGCCGGAACAAACGATGAATTTGCATTGGGGCCAAAGGCGTTTGATGCTTTCCCTCAAAAGTTCGCCATTCATCCCCGGCATAACGACGTCCGAAATCACCAGATCGATATTGGGCTGCTCCCGAATGATTGCCAATGCCTCATCCCCGCTCCGCGCTTGAATCATTTCATACCCGGCATCGCGTAGAATCAAATCCATCAGCCGGAGCATAAACGGATCGTCATCGACAATGAGAATTGTCGCGGACGGCGTTGAAAGTTCGATTTGGGATGTGGAATTCATGCTTCGAGTTGTTCACCCTCGTCTTGAATAGGTCTCAGGGTTTTTAAATATTATTTGAACGACCGTTCGTTGACCATACGCATTCTATAGCGGTTTTTGCGATTTTTCAGGGTGCTTCAGAAAAACTGCTTCTCAGCGTAACCAAACAACAGCAATTTTGGGGCCGATTCCCACGCAAATCATGAAAAAACTGATTCAAGGCTCAGATTTTCCCTGAGCCCCCCGACGTTTTTGGTCAAAAAGAGGGCCGGATGCATGCACCCGGCCCTCAACTTTTGCGAGAGACTTAAGTCAAATGACTTAGTAGTCCATGCCGCCCATCCCACCCATTCCTCCCATGCCGCCGCCGGCGGGCATGGCAGGCTTTTCCTTTTCGGGAAGCTCCGAAACGACGCATTCGGTCGTCAGGAGCAGGCCGGAAATGGACGAAGCGTTCTGGAGCGCACTGCGGGTGACCTTGGTCGGGTCAACCACACCGGCTTTGACGAGGTCCACGTATTCGCCGGTGGCGACGTTGTAACCGACATTGCCGGAAGCTTTTTTGACTTCCTGAACGATGAGCGCCCCTTCCTGGCCCGCGTTGTCGGCGAGCTGACGGAGCGGAGCTTCCACCGCACGGCGGATGATTTCGAGGCCGATCTTCTCGTCGCCTTCGAGTTTCAGGGTGTCGAGAGCCTTCTGCGCGCGCAGGAGAGCGGTGCCGCCCCCGGGGACGATCCCTTCTTCAACGGCGGCACGGGTCGCGTGGAGGGCGTCCTCAACGCGGGCTTTCTTTTCCTTCATCTCGGTTTCGGTCGCGGCGCCGACATTGATGACGGCAACGCCACCGGCCAGCTTGGCGAGGCGCTCTTGCAGCTTCTCGCGGTCGTAGTCGGAAGTGGTTTCCTCGATCTGGCGGCGGATCTGGTTGACCCGGGCCTGGATGTCGGCTTGCTTGCCTTCGCCTTCGACGAGCGTGGTGGTTTCTTTGTCCACGGTGACGCGCTTGGCCTTGCCGAGGTCGTCGATGGTGACATTCTCAAGTTTGATACCGAGATCTTCGGTGATGCATTTGCCACCGGTGAGAACCGCGATGTCTTCCATCATGGCCTTGCGGCGATCGCCAAATCCGGGAGCCTTGACGGCGCAAATTTGGAGGGTGCCGCGCAGTTTGTTCACGACGAGCGTGGCGAGGGCTTCCCCTTCCACGTCTTCGGCGATGATCAGGAGCGGACGACCGCTCTTGGCCACTTTTTCGAGGAGCGGGAGCAAATCCTTAAGGCTGCTGACCTTCTTCTCGAAAATGAGAATGTAGGCGTTCTCAAGAATCACTTCCATCGACTCGGCATTGGTCACGAAGTAGGGGGAGAGGTAGCCTTTATCAAACTGCATCCCTTCGACGACGTCGAGAGTGGTTTCGATGGTCTTGGCTTCTTCAACGGTGATCGTGCCGTCTTTGCCGACCTTGTCCATGGCATCGGCGATGATGTTACCGATGTTGGTATCCCAGTTGGCGGAAACCGTGGCAACCTGGGCGATCTCGGTGCGGTCGCTGACTTTCTTGGAGATCTTGGCGAGTTCCTCGACGATTGCCGCGACGGCCTTGGTGATGCCGCGTTGGAGCGACGTCGGGTTGGCGCCGGCGGTCACGTTTTTGAGACCTTCTTTGTAGATGGCTTCGGCGAGAACGGTCGCTGTCGTGGTGCCGTCACCGGCGATATCGCTGGTTTTGCTGGCGACTTCGCGGACGAGCTGGGCGCCCATGTTTTCGAAGGGGCACTCGAGTTCGATCTCCTTGGCGACGGTGACGCCGTCCTTGGTGATCAGCGGGCTGCCGAATTTTTTGTCGAGAATGACATTGCGGCCGGATGGCCCGAGGGTTGCCTTGACGGCGCGGGCGAGTTTCTCGACACCGCGGAGAAGCGCATGGCGGGCGGCTTCATCGAATTGGAGTTGTTTAGCTGGCATAAATAATTAGCGAGTAAAATGGATGGTGGTTTTGGTTTAGCCGAGGATGCCGAGGATGTCGTCCTCGCGCATGATGAGATAGCTGGCGTCGTCGACCTTGATCTCGGTGCCGCCGTATTTGGAGATGAGGACGCGGTCGCCCACCTTGACGGTGAAATCGACTTTATTGCCCTTCTCGTCGGTCTTGCCGGTTCCGAGAGCAACGACTTTGCCTTCCTGCGGTTTTTCTTTGGCTGAATCAGGAATGATGATGCCGCCTTTGATGACTTCTTTCTCTTCGAGCGGTTGCACGAGCACCCGGTCGCCGAGGGGTTTGACATTAACTGCCATAACTTAGTGTTTCTGTTGGTTTTGTGGTTGGTTTACTTCACCCACCGGCGCGTGCTTTGCGGCCCGCCCCGGCGAAATCGGTAATTTGGTTATTGTTGAAATTTTTGCGCGCCTTTGGCGCTTACGGACCACATCGGGACCACCGGGGCTCCGGTGCGCAACGGGCATACCCGGCATTCCTGCGTTTTGAAGGGGATTTCCATTTGCTCCGCCGCGCGCATGGCATGAGGGGCGCTCGCTGCGGTCAACGCGCAAGCGGTAAAAGAGAGCCAGGCTGATTTGCGTTTCATAGGGGTGTGGTGGAAATGATGATGAGTAAACGTGTTTCGGATGAAAGCGTAAGTGTGATTAAGAACGGTTGCTGCCTTTAAGCGCCAAAGGCGCGGCACCATACCAGCCTGGGGCAACGCCCCAGGTAACGGCATCTCCGGGAACAGGGCTGGAAGCCCGCACCATAGGCTTAGTCCCACACATAGCGCTCATCATATTGAATACTGTATTTACTCAGAAACGCCCGGAATTCCTCCTGAAATGTCCGAGTGCGGTGGTGTTCCTCCTGTTTATCGATGTAATCCAACAACGCTTCCCGGTCTCCCGGCCCGACCGAAAAGACACCATATCCCCGTTGCCAAGAGAAATTATACAATTCAGGCGACTGCCCCTTCATCCATTTTGAGGAGGATGTTTTCACCCCTTCGACAAATTGCGCGACCGTAACGGTGCGGGAAAGGTGGATCGCCAAGTGCACATGCTCGGCCGTTCCACCAACGCGGAAACATTCGCATCCCATATTCCGCGCCACCTCAGCCAAATATCCATGCAACCCACCACGCACCGACGGCCCAATGAAGGGCAGGCGGTCTTTGGTGCTGAACACCAAATGAGCGAGAATGAGTGACAGGGATTGTGGCATGTGAAGATGGTGCGGGCTTTCAGCCCTGGCGGCTCGGGGTCCGGGAACCTGGGGCGTTGCCCCAGGCTGGTATGGTGTTGCGCCTTTGGCGCTGAGGAATGCTGCGCATGCTTCGCCCTACTTCGTTTGAACGATGTGCAAATTTCGGCTTTCTTTCCTTACTTCTTCTTATCGTCGTCCACGACCTCGAACTCGGCGTCCACCACGTCCCCCTCTTTCTTGGGCTTGGCCGCTTCCGGGCCGGGCCCGGCTTGCTCCGCCCCGGCCGCGCCAGCTTGTGCTTGAGCGTTCTTGTAAAGCTCTTCGCTCGCGGCCTGGAACTTCGTTTGCAAGGCGTCGTAGGCGCTCTTGATCGCGTCGGTATCCGAACCTTTGAGGGCTTCGCGCACGGCTTCGATGGCGCTCTCGATTTCGGCCTTTTTGTCTCCGGGGATCTTGTCGCCCAACTCCTTGAGCTGCTTCTCGCATTGGTAGGCGAGGCTGTCGGCGTTGTTGCGGATTTCGATCGCTTCCTTGGCTTTCTTATCTTCCTCGGCGTGCAATTCGGCTTCCTTCTGCATCTTGTCGACTTCTTCTTTGCTCAACCCTGACGAACCGGTGATGGAAATTTTCTGCTCCTTGCCGCTGCCCAGGTCTTTCGCGCCGACATGCAGGATGCCGTTGGCGTCGATGTCAAAGGTGACTTCGATTTGCGGAACGCCGCGCGGGGCGAGCGGAATGCCGTCCAGGTGGAACGTGCCGAGGTTTTTGTTGTCGCGGGAGAGCGGACGCTCGCCTTGGAGAACCTTGATTTCCACGCCCGGCTGGTTATCGCTGTAAGTGGAGAAAATCTGCGATTTGCGGGTCGGGATCGTCGTGTTGCGCGGGATCATCGGGGTGGCGACGCCGCCCGCGGTTTCGATGGCCAGCGTGAGCGGGGTGACATCGAGGAGCAGCACGTCTTTCACGTCCCCTTTGAGGACGCCGCCCTGAATCGCCGCGCCGATGGCGACGACTTCGTCCGGGTTAACCCCTTTGTGCGGTTCCTTGCCGATCAGTTCGCGCGCGGTCTCGACGACCTTGGGCATGCGGGTCATGCCGCCGACGAGAACGAGTTCGTCTACATCGCGTTCACTCAATTTCGCGTCCTTGATGCACGCTTTGACCGGGCCGACGGTCCGCTCAAAGAGATCGTCGCAGAGCTGTTCGAGCTTGGAGCGCGTGAGCTTCTGCATGATGTGCTTGGGCCCGGTCTGGTCGGCGGTGACGAACGGCAGGTTGAGGTCATATTCCTGCGCGGAAGAGAGGGCGATCTTGGCTTTTTCGGCTTCCTCTTTAATGCGCTGGACGGCGTCGGGCTGTTTGCCAAGATCAATCCCGGTGTCCTTCTTGAAGTCGCCGATGATCCAGTCCATGAGGCGGTGATCCCAGTCGTCGCCGCCCAGATGGGTGTCGCCGTTGGTGGCGCGGACTTCAAAGACGCCGTCGCCGATTTCGAGTACGGAAATATCGAAGGTGCCGCCGCCGAGGTCATACACGGCGATCTTTTCGTCTTTCTTTTTGTCGAGACCGTAGGCCAGCGAGGCGGCCGTCGGTTCGTTGATGATGCGGAGTACCTCCAGGCCCGCGATCTTGCCCGCGTCTTTGGTGGCGTTGCGCTGGGAGTCGTTAAAATAAGCGGGAACGGTGATGACCGCTTGCGTGATTTTTTCGCCGAGCTTGGATTCCGCGTCGGCTTTGAGCTTGGCGAGGATCATCGCGGAAATCTCAGGGGGGGAGTAGGTTTTCAACTCACCGCCGACGGTCACCTGGACATTCACGTCGCCATTGGCGGCCTTGACGACTTTGTAGGGAACGCGATGGAGCTCGTCGCGGACCTCGTCGTATTTGCGGCCCATGAAACGCTTGATCGAGAAGATGGTGTTTTCGGGATTGGTCACCGCCTGCCGCTTGGCAGCCTGGCCGACGAGACGTTCCCCGCTTTTGGTAAAGGCAACCACCGAGGGGGTCGTGCGTGCGCCTTCTGAGTTTTCCAGAACGACCGGTTCCCCGCCTTCCATCACGGACATGCAGGAGTTGGTTGTTCCCAAATCGATACCGAGGATCTTTGCCATAAAAATTGTATTAAGTTAGTTGCCTTGTGGACGGAACCCTTTCAGCAAATGCCGCGCCCGGCATGCAATTGTTTTGCAAATATCTGTTTTAAAGAAACTTACAATTTATTTGCGAAAAATATGCCCCGGGGTTGTGTGCCAAGGTGGCGCAACTGCGTCACATTTTGGCGCACATTGTGTCTCACTTGACGCAAATCGAGGCTGGAAACCGCCGAATCGGGAATTGTCATCCCCGTCCGGGTGCACTAAACCTTGCTTTATGTCCACGACCTTTACCCTCGGCCATTCTCCCGATCCCGATGATGCCTTCATGTTTTACGCGATGGCGGAGGGCAAGATCGACACGCACGGTTATCAATTTGAGCATACGCTCCAGGATATCGAGACGCTCAACCAGCGGGCCACGCGCGGCGAGCTGCACATCACCGCCATTTCGATCCATGCCTACGCCTACGTTTTGGACAAATACGCCCTCCTCCCAAGCGGCGCGAGCATGGGGGACGGCTACGGCCCGATGCTCATCGCCACCTCCCGCGCAGGGCTTGCCGAAAACGCTTCGGACGACGAAATCAAAGCGTGGCTGCGCGGCAAGCGGATCGCGGTTCCCGGCCTGATGACCAGCGCCTATCTTGCCCTGCGCCTCTATTTGGGCGACTGCGAAACGGTCGTCGTTCCCTTTGACGAAATTTTTGACCACGTCCGGCGCGGCGAAAGCGAGGTGGGCCTCATTATTCACGAAGGGCAGCTCACTTATGCGCGCGACGGGTTCACTAAAATCCGTGATTTCGGCGAATGGTGGAAAGATTCAACCGGCCTGCCGCTTCCGTTGGGAGGCAATGCAATCCGCAAAGATATTGACCCCGCCGTGCGCAAGGAAATCGCCGGGATTCTGGAGGAAAGCATCCGCTACGGCCTGGAACACCGGGCAGCCGGAGTGGCCCATGCGATGCCGCACGCCCGCGATATGGACTCCACGCTCGCCGACAAATTCATCGGCATGTATGTCAACGACTACACGCTCGATTACGGCGACAGCGGCCGACGCTCGATCGAACTGTTCCTCAAACGCGCCTCCGACGCGGGGCTCATCCCGGCTCCGGTGGAACTGGAGTTCGTCTCCTAAAGAGCAGCCAGGAACCGGACTGCGCGTGGAATCAGGGGCAGTCCATGATTCCGCTTGATTGAGATGATCTTGAGCGGTAAGCAGTTAACCCTTGAGAAACCAACGGGTTATCGGCGAGGCCGGAATTCTCTGATGCAAAAAACGAACGGAAATAATTTATGACTATTAGCACGATATCTCCAGAAAGCGCGATGCTCCCGTTCCGGGATGTCGAAAGAACCTGTTCAGAAAGGGTGGACGATTTGTTGTCGCGCCTGACTCCCGCGGAGAAATGTTCTCAATTGCTCCACACCGCGCCAGCCATTGAACGGCTGGGCATTCCGGCCTACAACTGGTGGAACGAATGCCTGCATGGAGTGGGCCGAGCTGGTGTGGCGACTGTCTTTCCCCAGGCGATCGGGCTGGCGGCCATGTGGGATGCTCCGTTCCTGCACACCGTGGCGGATGCAATCTCGACCGAAGCACGCGCCAAACATCATGAATATCTCAGGCAAGGGGATACGGGCGCTTATGCGGGCCTGACTTACTGGAGCCCCACGATCAATATCTGCCGTGACCCTCGTTGGGGACGGGGACAGGAGACCTACGGCGAGTGTCCCTATCTGACCTCGCGCCTTGGGGTCGCCTTCTGCAAGGGGCTCCAGGGCGATGACCCCCGTTATTTGAAGGTCGTGGCGACGCCCAAGCATTACCTCGCGCATAGCGGCCCGGAGCTCAACCGGCTCTCTTTTCACACAAAAGCAAGCGAGAAAGATCTCCGCGAGACTTACATGCCGGCCTTCCACGCCTGCATCACGGAAGCCCGGGCGGAAAGCATCATGGGGGCTTATAACCGCGTTAACGGCGAGGTCTGTTGCGGCAGCCAGAAATTCCTCCAGAAGATCCTAAGGGAGGAGTGGGGGTTCGAAGGGTACGTCGTCAGCGATTGCGATGCCATCCGCGACTTCCATGAACAGCACAAGATCACGCCCAACCCGGTGAAATCGGCAGCCTACGGTCTGCGCAACGGCTGCGACCTCAATTGCGGTTGTGCCTACGAGAAATTGATGCAGGCGCTTGAGGAGGGATTGATAACCGAGAATGATATCGATGTCGCCGCGCGGCGTCTTTTTTCAGCGCGCATGCGGCTGGGAATGTTTGACGCACCGGAGCAGGTTCCGTACGCGGGAATCCCTTATGAAGCCAACGATTGCGCCGCCCACCGCCGGTTGGCGCGGGACTCGGCGGCCAAATCGCTCGTCCTGCTAAAGAACGACGGAATCCTGCCGCTTCGACGGGATCTGGCGTCTATCGCCGTGATCGGCCCCAATGCCGATGACGGCCAGGTATTACTGGGCAACTACGAGGGGCGTCCCTCCCGGGTGGTGACGGTGCTGGAAGGGATTCGCACGGCCGTAGGGGCCGCCACCAAGGTCTGGTTTGCCGAAGGCTGCAAGGTCACCGGCCGCCGCCAGGACTGGGTGATGGATGGGCGGTTCTCCGAAGCAGTCAGCGCGGCGCAGCGCTCCGACGTTGTGGTGCTTGTGTTGGGGTTGAATGCGACGGTAGAAGGGGAACAGGGCGACACGTTCAACCCGGAGACGGCCGCCGGCGACAAGGTCAGCCTGAAACTGCCCGGATTCCAGCCGGAACTGTTGGAAGCCATGGTGTCGGTTGGCAAACCGGTAATCGTTGTGAATCTCAGCGGCAGCGCGGTGGACTTGTCTTGGGCGGACGAACATGTGGCGGCGATTGTGCAAGCCTGGTATCCGGGGGAGGAAGGCGGCGCGGCAGTCGCGGACGTTTTGTTCGGCGCGGTCTCACCCGGCGGACGCCTGCCGGTCACATTCTACCGGACACTGGAAGACCTTCCGGAGTTTGCCGATTATTCAATGCAAGGGCGGACCTACCGGTATTTCCAAGGGACTCCCCTTTATCCGTTTGGCTTCGGATTGAGCTACACCCGGTTCGGGTATTCCGAGCTGACGCTTTCCCGCCAGACCGTGAGGACGGATGAATCCGTGGAAGTGTCTGTTACCGTCACCAATGAAGGGGCGATGGCGGGAGACGAGGTTGCGCAGCTTTACCTATCCGACCTCGAAGCCAGCGTGAGGGTGCCGCTCCGCGACCTTCGCGGGTTCAAGCGCCTGCATCTCGCTCCGGGCGAAAAGGAAAGAGTAACCTTCAACCTGACACCGCGCGACCTCTCATTGATTGATGAACGGGGTAAACGGGTTCTGGAGCCCGGCCGCTTCCGGATTTTCGTGGGCGGCAGCCAGCCGGATCCAATCGGCGTCCGCCGCCACGGCTGTTCGCCATTGGAGGCGGAAATCACGGTCACCGGCGAAGCCGTGGAAATGCCGTATTAAAGCGAGCGCCCCGTTGCTCTCGGGAAAACCGTGGCAAAATATTCGGAAAGTTCCAAATGAAAACAACCACCGCATTCTTTGTAACCGCCCTCTCCATTCTGTCCATAACCCCCCTTCCAGCCCAGCAAGCCAAATCCGAACCCTCCGCCCCCGTGCTCTTGTGGCCCGAAGGCAAAATGCCTGGCAAACCAGCCGCACACCCTGAAAGCGAATTGCCGCCCAGAGGCGACAATGTGCAACGGATCACCCAGGTCAGCAATCCAACGATCAAAATCTTCCAAGCTCCCGGCGCGATACAACCGACTCCCGCCGTGATTGTCTGCCCCGGCGGCGCCTATGGTATTGTTGCTTACAATATAGAAGGCACGGAAATCGCAACCTGGCTTAATTCCATCGGGATCACCGGCATTGTCCTCAAATACCGCGTCCCGAACAACCGCGACGGCGCGCTTCAGGACATCCAGCGCGCCATGCGCCTTGTTCGGGCAAACGCGGTAAAATGGAACATCAACCCCGATCGCATTGGGACCATAGGCTTCTCGGCAGGAGGGCACCTCTGTGCTCGTTTTAGCACGGATTCGGAGCAAAACAGTTATCCCAAGCTCGATTCTATCGACGACCTCAGCAGCCGCCCCAACTTCACCCTGCTCGTCTACCCAGCGTTTTTGGCTCACAACGGGCAACTTGCCCCGGAGCTCCACGTCGGCCCCCACATTCCACCGACCTTCATCGCTCAAACAGACGACGACGCCTCCTTTGTTCCCGGCACGAAAATCTACCAGGCGGCTTTAGAATCGGCGAAAGTGCCCAACAAATTCTTCCTCTGCCCCAAAGGAGGCCACGGTTACGGGATACGTCTCAAACCCGAGCAGGAGATCAGTGCCTGGCCACAAAAGTGCCAGGAGTGGCTAAAAACAATCGGCATGCTTTAGCGGGAACGCGGGGAGCTCTTGACCATTGCCACTGAGGCACGGTGTGATATTGAAAGCGGATAGCCAGACCCATACGAGTCGAATTTGAGGAAGCCGTTTATCTTGAAACCGTGCGCGGGAACGAGCGTCGGCTGCGAATCTTCCGCGATGACGAAGATCGCCGTCAACTGCGCGCATCGTTGGAGCGTTGCGTACAGCAATATGGATTTTGGTTTAAAGCTGCGACTAGGGTCCGGTATTACTTCTTGACCGAAGCCTGCGTCAGCTACGACTGGTAAAACCGGTGGCTTGTAAGGGGGAGCCGCTTAAAAGCGGACTACTTTTTAACATCCCGCTCTGCTCCTCATCTGCCTTTTTTCGTGCCTTTGCGCCTTCGTGCCTTCGTGTGAAAAAAACAAAAGCAGGAGTCGAATGGAACGAGGAGATTCAGAACCCCGGGCGTTTCCCGTTGAGCCAAGGGGAGTAGGGGACTGAAAAAAAAGGGCGACGCACCCGGAGCTTCAAAGGTTGTGGATATTTTACACGAAAGCACGAAGGCGCGAACTTTTTTATCGTTTTCTCATTTCTTCGGACCGCTCGATAAGTAAAAACTCTGGGAGCCTCCCCAGCAAACCTGTGGGGTTCTCCTATTGAATAGCGAGGAACAGATTGGCTGCTCGCGTCAACAACGTCGTGGACGCCGCGCCGCTGGCCGAGCTGGTGGCGGCGCCATCAACTACCAAAATGGCGCCGTTTTTGCACGGCTTGCCCCAGCTTGCACCGCTTGCACTGGGTCGCATGCTTGCTCCGGGTCGCATGCTTGCTCCGGGTCGCATGCTTGCTCCGGGTCGCATGCTTGCTCCGGGTCGCATGCTTGCTTATTCCAGGTATAAGAGCAAAAAAAAGACCCTCAGTCGCTTTTAGACGACTGAGGGTCATTAAACTGGCAACGTCCTACTCTCGCACAACCTATAGATGCACTACCATCGGGGCTGCAGCGTTTCACTTCCGTGTTCGGAATGGGAACGGGTGGGGCCACTGCGCTAAGGTCACCAGAAATCTAGCGGACTTGAACTCAGATTTGATTGGGGGAGGTTTTGACGCCTTTGGGGGGCCAAACCGATCTCAAATCCGCCAGATTTCTAGCGACATTCTTCTTTTTATTGCCAGAATTTCAAAGATCATTCGATCCTCTGACATCTACATACAGGTTTCAATACAGCTTTTTGGACTTTCGAGCAAGAAAATAATCTCTAGCTACCGTCGCGTAGTGCTTAAAAGCTACGCGACGGTGTGTTAGAAAAGTAAATGATCAAGCCAAACGGGATATTAGTATTACTTAGCTGAACGTATTACTACGCTTATACCAGTAACCTATCAACGTGGTGGTCTACCACGACCCTTCAGGGAGATCTCATCTTGGGAGAGGCTTGGCGCTTAGATGCTTTCAGCGCTTATCCTTTCCGAACATAGCTACCCAGCAATGCCGTTGACACGACAACTGGAACACCAGTGGTTCGTCATACCCGGTCCTCTCGTACTAAGGTATGAACCCCTCAAATCTCCTGCGCCCACAGCGGATAAGGACCGAACTGTCTCGCGACGTTCTGAACCCAGCTCGCGTACCACTTTAACCGGCGAACAGCCGGACCCTTGGGACCTTCTCCAGCCCCAGGATGTGATGAGCCGACATCGAGGTGCCAAACCGAGTCGTCGATATGAGCTCTTGGACTCGATCAGCCTGTTATCCCTAGCGTACCTTTTGTCCGTTGAGCGATGGCAATTCCACATTCAACCACCGGATCACTTGGACCTGCTTTCGCACCTGCTCGACGTGTGTGTCTCACAGTTAGGCTGGCTTATATCCATATACTCGTCACGCGATTGCCAACCGCGTTGAGCCAACCTTCGTACTCCTCCGTTACTCTTTGGGAGGATACCGCCCCAGTAAAACTGACCGGCTGCCAGTGTCCCCCTCCCAGTTAATGGGCAGGGGTTAGTTATTCCAATTTCAAAGGGTGGTGTTTCATTGACGACTCTGCGCTCCCCGAAAGAAGCGTTTCACAGTCTACCACTTACGCTAAGCATTAAAACCGAAACAACAGTAACAGCGTACAGTAAAGGTGCATAGGGTCTTTCCGTCCTGCTGCGGGTAGGCGGCATCTTCACCGCCACTACAACTTCGCTGAGCTCCTCGTTGAGACAGCGGTCAACTCGTTACACGATTCGTGCAGGTCGGAACTTACCCGACAAGGAATTTCGCTACCTTAGGACCGTTATAGTTACGGCCGACATTCACGGGGACTTGGGCTCAAAGCTTCGCCTTGCGGCTAACCTCTTACCGTAATCTTTCCGCATTGGTCACGTGTCACACCCTATACTGCGTCTTTCGACTTGGCAGAGTGCTGTGTTTTTGTTAAACAGTCGGTTGACCCATTTCACTGCGACCCATTTCTGGGCACCCCTTCTTCCGAAGTTACGGGGCTAGATTGCCGAGTTCCTTAACGAGGTTTCACTCACGCGCCTTAGTATATTCTACTCACCCACCTGTGTCGGTTTACGGTACGGGCCACCATGGGAACACGTAAGAGGGTTTCTTGGCTCAAGTGTCAAACAATCCGGTTCGGCCGAAGCCTCCCCGTCCCCTTGCGGGACCGCCACTTTCAATCGGCGACTGCTCTCTACTCAAGCGTAACTCATACGCTTAACCATAGCGGGTGCAGGAATATTAAACCTGCTGTCCATCGTCTACGCCCTTCGGCCTCGACTTAGGTCCCGACTAACCCTGGGAGGACGAACCTTCCCCAGGAAACCTTGGGTTTACGGCGGAGGGGAGTTTAACCCCTCTTATCGCTACTCATGTCTGCATTCTCACTTGTTAATACTCCACAGTTGGTTTCCCTCCTGCTTCGACGCGTTAACAACGCTCCCCTACCACTCATCACGGTCGAAACCATGATGAATCCAGAGCTTCGGTATATTGCTTATCGCCAATCATTTTCGGCGCGAGATCACTCGATGAGTCAGCTATTACGCACTGTTTAAATGGTGGCTGCCTCTAAGCCAACATCCTCACTGTCTAAGTAACCTCACCTCCTTTCCACTGAGCAATATTTGGGCACCTTAGCTGCTGGTCTGGCATGTTTGCCTTTCGCGCGTGAAGCTTATCCCTCACGCACTGACTCCCGTGTTACACCCTGCGGCATTCGGAGTTTGATTCGATTCGGTAGCCGGGTATGGCCCCTAGTCGATCCAGTGCTCTACCTCCGCAGGTCAGCACACGAGGCTAGCCCTCAAGCTATTTCGGGGAGAACCAGCTATCACGGGGTTTGATTAGTCTTTCGCTCCTACCCACAAGTCATCCCAAAGCTTTTCAATGCTCACGGGTTCGGTCCTTCACGACATGTTACTGTCGCTTCAACCTGCTCATGGGTAGATCACCTCCGCTTCGGGTCTACTGCCAGCAACTAAATCGCCCATTTCGGACTCGCTTTCGCTTCGCCTCCATCCCATAAGGACTTAGGCTTGCCACTGACAATAACTCGCAGACTCATTAAGCAAAAGGCACGCCATCACCCTAAAAAGGGCTCTGACACCTTGTAAGCACATAATTTCAGGTTCTATTTCACTCCGCTCGCAGCGGTTCTTTTCACCTTTCCCTCGCGGTACTTGTTCACTATCGGTCGCCAATTAGTATTTAGCCTTATGCCGTGGTCGGCACAGATTCATACGAAGTTTCACGTGCATCGTATTACTCAGGAAATCCCTAGGCGTGCTCCGGTTTTCGGTTACGGGTCTCTCACCCTCTATGGAGCGATTTTCCATTCGCTTCACCTAACTTTTGCACTGCCACGTTGGGCTCCTACAACCCCCATAGTAAACTATGGGTTTGGGCTGTTCCGCTTTCGCTCGCCACTACTTACGGAATCGCTTTCGCTTTCTTTTCCTCCGGTTACTGAGATGTTTCACTTCGCCGGGTTTCGCGATATCAGACCTATGAATTCAGTCTGATTCGACCGAGTATTACCTCGGTCAGGTTACCCCATTCGGAAATCTACGGGTCACAGAGTATTTGCCTCTCACCGTAGCTTATCGCAGCTTATCACGTCCTTCTTCGCCTATTGGCACCAAGGCATCCATTATGTGCTCTTAGTAGCTTGATCAATCCACTGCTTCGACCTCTCGGCCGATGCAAATTTTGATAACTGAATTCTCTTTTCCCGAGGTTTAATCCTCGAAATCTGAGTATTCATATTCGCTCTTCAATCTTTTGAAGTTGTATTTACTACCCTATATGTAGATGTCAAAGAACAGATTTGGGATATTCCCAAAAGCATGGTTCAGATCCGCAGGTTTCCCTTGCTGGTCGAACTAAAAACGGTTGATTTTGCCTGTTTGGAAGCGAGTTGCTTCTGTATTTCCCGGAAAATATGGTGGGCCTGACTGGACTCGAACCAGTGACCCTGCGCTTATCAAGCGCATGCTCTAACCAACTGAGCTACAGGCCCTTTTGTAAAGTATGCGCGCTTAGCGCAGAAAACTGGAGGCATGGGGATTCGAACCCCAGACCTATAGCTTGCAAAGCTACCGCTCTACCAACTGAGCTATGCCCCCTGGGTTCGAAAATCTAACTAAAGCCCTAAGCCTTACCTTTTTTCCGGGACAAGCAAAAACTGAATTGTGCGCTGACGTTTCAAATGATTTGAGCCTTTATTCCTTTCGTCCTAAAGGGCTTAACAGCATGCTTTAAGATCCGAAGATCTTTGGGACCGAAGCCCCAGTTTAGCTGTCGACCTGCCGACAAACCCGAAGGTAAGCGGCTACTCCTTAGAAAGGAGGTGATCCAGCCGCAGGTTCCCCTACGGCTACCTTGTTACGACTTCATCCCAGTTACCACTCATACCTTAGGCAGCTGCCTCCTTGCGGTTGGCTCACTGACTTCGGGTACAAGTAACTCCCATGATGTGACGGGCGGTGTGTACAAGGCCCGGGAACGTATTCACGGCGCCGTAGCTGATGCGCCATTACTAGCGATTCCGGCTTCATGTAGGCGAGTTGCAGCCTACAATCCGAATTGGGCCCAGTTTTGGTGATTTCCTCCACCTCGCGGTTTCGGTTCTTTCTGTACTGGGCATTGTAGTACGTGTGCAGCCCTGGCCGTAAGGGCCATCCTGACTTGACGTCATCCCCACCTTCCTCCCCGTTTCACAGGGCAGTCTGACTAGAGTGCGCGGCTTTCGCCGGTGGCAACTAATCACAGGGGTTGCGCTCGTTGCGGGACTTAACCCAACATCTCACGACACGAGCTGACGACAGCCATGCAGCACCTGTGCAAGTTGTGTATTGCTACACTCGCTGGCTTTCACCAACTTAGAAATGCATGTCAAGGCCAGGTAAGGTTCTTCGCGTTGCATCGAATTAAGCCACATACTCCACCGCTTGTGCGGGCCCCCGTCAATTTCTTTGAGTTTTAATCTTGCGACCGTACTCCCCAGGCGGTACGTTTAACGCGTTAGCTCCGGCACGGAAGGGGTCGAATCCTCCCATACCAAACGTACACCGTTTACTGCCAGGACTACCGGGGTATCTAATCCCGTTTGCTCCCCTGGCCTTCGTGCCTCAGCGTCAGTAACTGTCCAGAGATTCGCCTTCGCCACTGGTCTTCCTCACGATATCTACGCATTTCACTGCTACACCGTGAATTCCAATCTCCTCTCCAGTACTCTAGTAAAGCAGTATTGAATGCAGTTCCGAGGTTGAGCCCCGGGATTTCACATCCAACTTACCTTACAGCCTACGCACCCTTTACGCCCAATGAATCCGAACAACGCTTGAGACCTCTGTATTACCGCGGCTGCTGGCACAGAGTTAGCCGTCTCTTCCTCTTCAGGTACTATCAAACACAGATCAGTTAAATCCGTGCAATTGTTCCCTAATGACAGGAGTTTACAATCCGAAAACCTTCATCCTCCACGCGGCGTCGCTCCTTCAGGGTTTCCCCCATTGAGAAAAATTCTCGACTGCTGCCACCCGTAGGTGTCTGGACCGTGTCTCAGTTCCAGTGTGGCTGGTCGTCCTCTCAGACCAGCTACCCGTCATAGCCTTGGTGAGCCGTTACCTCACCAACAAGCTGATAGGCCGCGGGCTCATCAAAAAGCGCCAGGTTACCCCGGCTTTGGTGTCGGAGGGATGTCCCTCCTGACCACATGCGGTATTAATTCGCCTTTCGGCGAGCTATCCCCCACTTTTCGGCAGATTGCCCACGTGTTACGCACCCGTTCGCCACTAAACCACCGTATTGCTACAATGATTCCGTTCGACTTGCATGTCTTATCCACGCCGCCAGCGTTCGTTCTGAGCCAGAATCAAACTCTCCGTAGAAAATTTGTGCCGAGCTGCTAAAGCCCGAGCAAAATTCTGACCTTATTTTAGCTCGCCACCCTTCTTGTGAGATCAGGTGGTCCGCTTCGGTCAATTAATGTTTAGATCAAATAATTTGACGTTCAACGCACAATTCAATTTTTGCTATCCTCAACCGTTCCAAGTTTTCGACCATTCGAAAAACCGTGGAACCAAACTCTCAAAGATCTCGCTTTTCAATCAGTTTCAGCCGGTCATTTCGATTTCTCAAAATCGACCAACTTTGCTGTTAAAAAGAACACTCACTTCGTTGTGAGTCGCGGCTTTCACCGCTTTCCCTCGCTCGACTTTCATCGTGGCGGGAAGGACAACTTAGCGGTTTATTTTTGGTCGTCAATTAAATCTTTCGATTTTTTTAACTTCCTCATTTTCACCGATTTGCCAGCCTTCGCTGCGGGGTTAGCAACTTACCGTCTTTTTTTCCGGCGTCAATCAAATCTTTCGATTTTTTTCGGCGCCATCGTTTCCGACCGTCCTTTGCTTTCCGTTCGCGGGGCAAACAACCTACCGTCTTTTTTTCCGGGGTCAATCAAATCTTTCGATTTTTTTAACCCTGTCGTTTCGACCGTTGGCTGCCTTCCGTCGCGGGCCGTGCACCTTAGCGCATCGACCCGTTCCGTCAACCGTTTTTCGAAGAATTTTTTAGGTTTCTCAATCGCCCGGTTGGCCCGGCTATCCTTGCCGCTGCGTGGGATGCGAAAGCTATCAAAGACCGCCCCCGGGTCAACGGTATTTTGGAAAATTCCTGCTTTTCCTCTGTAAAAAAATTTACTCCAAAGCCCGTCTTTGCTTGGTTGCAGGGCAAAAACTGCCGTTTTTAGCTGATTCCGCCGACTCGGAACCCTTCTTTAACGAGCCATGCCCGGATGCGTTCGGGGTGATTTCCCTGCATTTCGACGGTTCGATTTTTGACGGCCCCGCCACATCCGCACGCCGCGCGGAGCTTTTTTCCAACGGTTTCGATTTCATCGTCGCTGATCGCGGGGTCAAATCCGTCGATCACAATGACTTGTTTTCCTCCCCGATGGGCGGTTTCCCGCCTAAGGATGACCCGGCCTTTTTTTGCCGGAACGCTGGACGGCGGTTCCGCAACGGTCTCCGGGTCGCTGGCGAGCGGGGGCAATCCTGGGATTTCGAGACCCGAAAAGGCTGCGAAAAGCCCGCCGCCGGTTGGGTTTTCAGTCGGAATTTTTTGCTTATTGGGGCGCGACATCGGGCAATTTCGACCGGATTAAAGCGGTTCGCAACGCACTACCGTGCGGGTTAAATGGGTCTGACCGGGCGCGATTTCGAGCGCGTTATCGGCCACGTTACCGGTCTCAACGCAAACCATTGAGGGCCATTCGTGGTCTCCGTAATCGGGCATTCGTTTTGATTTTTCGATCCACGGATTCCAGACCACGGTCGAATCCGAGTTGGTTTTTTCGACCACGATCTGCCGATTCCAAGCCGGATCTTTGATTGAGCAACTCCCGTTAGTGTTAAGATAAGTTCGGTCGGTTTCCTCTGTAAACCGGATCGGTTCGCTGCCTTGGCGCTTGCGTTGCCCGCCATCGCACTTGTCGATGTATTCCACTCCTTCGAGCCCCCGGACCTCCGTCTGCCTCACATCGCTGACCTGCAAATAGGTATGAAGCATTTCCTCACATTGGAAGGGGGCGGCGCCCCGGTTTTCGATTTCCAATTCCAACGTGAGCGCCGTGCCGACGACGATGCGGTAGCGCAAACTCCATGCGTGCGGCTCCCCCCAGAGCGCCTGCATTTCCGGGTCGGATTGGAGCTGGAACGCGAGCGCCACCGATCCATCCGGCTCTTGGACGAGCGATTCCGGTTTCCACGAGCGGCTCCGCGCAAAACCATGGGCGGCGGAGCCTGTCTGCGGCCCAAACCATGGAAAAATCACCGGAATGCCGCCTCGAATCGCCTGGCCGGGTTCAAACCGGCTCTCCCTGCTCATAAAAAGCAGCCGTTTTTGACCCGCCGGGGCAAAATGAGTGACATGCGCCCCGTGAAGGTAAATATGGGCTTCCCCGTGGGGGGTTGTGATTTCGTAACGGGGCAAACCGCCCAATCCGGTCACCAGGCAAGCGACCCCGGGAATTTCCATTGGATTCATCCCTTCCGTATATCCAAAGAAAGCCCCGATCTCTATCAAAAATCAACGCCGCTGGGCGATGATGGCGCGAGCGATGCGGGTGGCGACCTGGTCCCGCCAAACTGCGTTCGCGCAACGGTTAGCCTCCCTGGGATTGCTCAGAAAACCGCATTCCACCAGGAGCGCCGGCCCGCGCGATTTGCGAAGCACGCGGTAGCGAGCCGTTTTGACGCCGCGATCCTCCGCGCCCGGCATTGTGGACAAGTAACGCTCGATTCGGGCGGCCAGCTCCCAGGTGCCGCGCCGGTTGTGATAAACTTCCGGGCCGTGGGCGCCCCGGCGGCTGGAATCGTTGAAGTGGATCGCGACAAATACCGATTTGCTGTACTGGTTGGAGCAATCAACCCGGTCGTCCAGCGTGATGAACCGGTCGCTGCGGCGGGTGAGGATCACGCGGAACCCGGCCTCGCGCAATTTGACCGCCACGCGCTGCCCCACGTCGAGCGTCAAATTTTTCTCCAGCAATTGCGGGCGGCGGCGACGGGTGAAGGCGCCGGTATCGCGGCCGCCATGTCCCGGATCAATCACCACCGTGTTAAAATCGGTGATATTGTAATAGGGAGTGGCGCATCCGCCCATCCAGAGCATGCAAAACGCGGCCAGGGCCGCCAGCGACACCGGTCGCCAAACCCGGAACAATCGTTCCGGCCGGGTCTCTTTGGTTTGCTTTAAATAAATCATGGACGCCGAAGCGCTTTTGTTGATGCGCGCCGGCGGGCGATTTGTCAAGAAAGGGAGGGAAAAAGCCGCGCGTATTCGTCCAGCAAATAGCGGTCGGTCATGCCGGAAAGATAATCGCACACGGCGCGGTGCAGCCCGTCGCGCTCAATCCGGGTCGCCGTGTTGCCGCCCAAAAGATTCGGGTTCTCGATATAGGTCTCGAAAACCCGCCCGAGCATCTCGCAAGCCCGGCGGTTTACCTGGGAAACATCCGGATGGTAATAGAGATTGGCGTAAAGAAACTTGCGCAAGGCCCGGTTGGCCTCGCAAAGCGGTCCGCTGTAGCCGATCAACGGCTGGGGTTGACGCCGGACATCTTCCACGCTGCCAACTTTGGTTTCGGCAATGCGCCGGGCGCTGGTGGCGATCACGTCCTCGACTTCCCGGTCGATAATGCACCGGATCACGTAGGCAACCAATTCGCGCCCTTCGATTTCCGGGTAGCGGCGTTTGACTTCTTCATACGACTCCTGCCAGACCTCCAGCGATTCGAGTTGCGCCGGGTGGATCAAATGGCAATCGAGACCGTCGTCCAGATCGTGACTGTAATAGGCGATCTCGTCGGCAAGGTTGGCCACTTGGGCCTCCAGCGACGGGTTCAAATAACAAACCGCATGGCTGCCGGGCGGCGGTTCGTAAAATTCCCGGTGCTTTTGGAGCCCTTCGAGCAGTTCAAAGGTGAGATTGAGCCCGTCAATGTGCGGGTATTTCTTTTCGATCTGCTGGACAATCCGAAGGCTCTGTTCGTTGTGGTCGAATCCGCCCTGGCCGCGCATCAGTTTATCCAGCATCTCCTCCCCGGAGTGACCAAACGGGGCGTGGCCGAGATCGTGCGCGAGAGCGATTGATTCCACGAGATCTTCGTTAAGCCCGAGCGCCCGGGCGATGCAACGGCTTACCGAAACCACTTCCATCGTGTGCGTCAACCGGGTGCGCAGATGGTCGCCCGTGCCGTTCAGAAACACCTGCGTCTTGTATTCCAGGCGGCGAAACGCGCGCGAATGGATGATCCGGGCGTAATCGCGCTGGTAATCGGTGCGAAAAGGGTGCGGCGGCTCCACAAAATGTCGTCCGGCGGTCTCCCCGGATTTCTGCGCGTAGGGAGCCAGCGTAAGCGCCTCCAATTCAATCAGTTTTTCGCGGCTCCAGATCATGTGTCGTTCCCCATAAACCGCGATTTGCGCCGTTCCTCGCGGGCTTCCTGGCGGATTAAAAGCATATCGTAAAAGGCGAGCAGCATGGAACTGACCGTCAACCAGAGGCAAGCCCCCCAGTAGAGCAGAAAAATCACCGGATGAGTGGAAAGCCATTCATCGAGGAGCATCACCCCCGCCCCCAGAAGGAACAGAGCCCCCGCCACAATCCAGAACAGGGCGCGTCGGCGCATGGACCGGTCCCGCAGGATGCCCTTGGAAATCAAAAGAATGAAACTCACCGGTTTCTCGTTCATAAACAGTTTCAGAAGGAACGATCCGCAGATTTCGCAGAAATCTGCGGATAAATCTTAAAACAGCCGCATTTTGCTCTCCGCATCAAAAAGATGCACCTTTGCGGGGTCGATGTCGAATGCCATCCGACGGCCCGCGCCGCCTGCCTCGCCTCTGCCGCTGGCTCGAAGAATGACGGTGTGCCCGCCGGTCTCTATATAATAGAGGGTTTCCGCGCCGTTCGACTCCAAATGTTCGACGATTCCCTGGCATCGCGCGCCGCGCGTTTTCCCCACGGTCGCCTCCCCCGGCTCCAACGCCTCGGGCCGGATCCCCAGCACGACCTCTTTGCCGGCCCATTCTTTGGGAGCATCGCTCAAATTCAGTTCCACGGTTCCCCCGTTCTCTTTAAAAAGAACCCCTTGCGCGGCGGCCCGCAACTTGCCTTCCAATAAATTGATCCTCGGTTGCCCCAGGAATCGGGCGGCAAACAGATGAGCCGGTTTTCCGTAAATCGCCAGCGGCGGATCGAACTGCCGAAGTTCCCCCTTTTCCATCACCGCCACCCTGTGCCCCAATGCCATCGCTTCAACTGGATCGGAAGTCGCATAAATCACCGAGGTTTGAAGCCGTTCCTGGAGTTTTACCAGTTCCGCCCGCATTTTTTCACGGTCGGCGGGCTCCAATCCGGCCAGCGGATGGTCCATCAAAATCAATTTAGGCTGTCGGACTATTGCCCGGGCCAACGCGACCCGTAACGCTTCGACTGCTGTCAATGCGTCCGGTTTGCGTTCGAGCAATTCGGCGACTCCCGCGATTTCTGCCGCTTCCCGGGCTCGTTTGCCGACCTCGGTTTTTGGGAAATGGCGGCCTTTCAACCCGAACGCGATGTTCTGGGCCACCGTCCAATGCGGAAAAAGCGCCGGGGTGGAAAAAACCATTGCCAACTCCCGCTGCTCGGGCAGCGCGGTCTGGACGGGCCGGTTGCCGATAACGATCTCGCCGCCGGAAACGGGATCAAGCCCCGCGATCTGCCGCAGCAATAACGAATTTCCGCACCCGTGCGGCCCGGCAAGCACCACGAACTCTCGGTCGCGCACCTCCAAGGTGAAATCATGAATCACGCCGCCGCTGATATTTTTGAGGGATACTTGTGCCATGCGCTTTGAATCGATCCGCGTCAGAATAAAAGCGCGCTGCCCAAGGGCAAGCGCAAAGGGGAGTTCAATAACCGGCGCCGCCCGATCGCGCTCGGAGATCGCGATCCACCTAATCTGCCGCGTATTCGACTTCCCCCGTCATCCGCAAATCGTCACCGAAACGGTCGTAACGTGGATTGATGATCCGGGGGGCGGCGGCGCTCGACCCCACCCCGATTCCGCCGGTGAGGAGCTTTGGGCCGCCCAAAAAGAGCGGTGCCACATAAAAACAGACCTGATCCACAAGCTGATTATCAAACGCCTCGCCTAAAACCCGCATCCCGCCTTCAATCAAAACGCTCGTCACTTCCCGCCGCCCCAGTTCCTCCAAGACCTGCCGCAACGACTGGCCTTGGAATACGAGCGTCCGCTCCCGGTGTTCGTCGGTAAAAAGCGCGGCCTGAGGGGGCAGGTTCCCGGAAAGGCTGACCACCACGCGCCACGGTTGGAGCGTGGCTCCGGGCACTCCGCGCACGGTCAGGCTCGGGTTATCATCACGCACCGTCCCCCCGCCCACCAAGATGGCGTCCACTTCGGCCCGCATGCGGTGGGTATCGGCGCGGGAATCGGCGTTGGTAATCCATCGGGGCTCCTCCGGGGGCCGGGTGATCCGGCCATCGAGCGAAAATCCGGCTTTGGCAATGACCCACGGCATCCGGGTCACGATCCATTTATTAAAACCGAGGTTTAACCGGCGGCACTCCTCCTCCAGCACTCCACAGCGCACATCCACGCCCGCCTGGCGCAATAATTCAACCGCGCGTCCGGCATGAGCGGGATTCGGGTCAAGCGTGCCGATCACCACGCGTCGAATCCCGGCCTCGATAATCGCCTGCGTGCAAGGCGGTGTGCGGCCGTGGGTGGAACACGGTTCCAGCGTGACATAGAGCGCCGCGCCACGCGCCAACGATGGATCGGCAAGGGAACGCAGCGCCTCGATTTCCGCATGCGGCTGTCCCGCCCGGTGATGCCACCCTTCGCCGATGATCTGCCCGGCTCCATCGGTTTGCCGGGTCACGATCACCGCCCCGACGGCCGGGTTCGGGCTCGTCCGCCCCACCCCGCGCCGGGCTTGCTCCCAAGCCGCCCGCATCAATTTTTCATCTGAAAGCGCATCGTCCATCACGGCCCCTATTAAAGCCCAAAAAAGGCGGTCCGCCATGAAATTAAACGGGGCTCAGATAGAGTGCATTTTTGTCACACCTCGCCCCGTCACACCGGGACACGTTTTAGTGTCATTTTGACACACTTTTTCCCTTATTCAAAAATGCTAAATCTGCATGAATTTCCTCATAATCAAGCACTTATATCTCATGTTATCCCCCTCCATAAACTCAGGCATCGGATAAGCTTCTATAAAACCCGGAAAACGAATCCCTAAGCAACCCAAAGGAGTAACCATTTCTATGAAACTAATACGTTATCAAGATCCAGAATTGGCCGCGTGGCAGCCGATTAATCGGCTTTCATCGTTACGCGAGGAAATGAATCGCTTGTTGGACGGCTCCCTCGCCGCGTTTACCGGCAATGCCGGACTGTTTGGTGGCTGGAGCCCGTCCATTGATGTGCATCAGGACAAAGATACGATCTTTGTGAAAGCGGAATTGCCCGGGATGAAAAAGGAGGAAATCGATATCTCGTTCCAAGATGGGATGCTGACGATTTCCGGAGAACGCAAGCAGGAGAGTGAAGTGCGCGAGGGTGAAAACTTTCGCAGTGAACGCTTCTTTGGGCGTTTTCATCGGACGATCTCCATGCCCACCAAGGTAGACGCCGACAAAATCAAAGCGAACTACAAGGACGGCATCCTTTCCGTCGAGCTCCCGAAAGCCGCGGAAGTCAAAGCGAAACAAATCGAAGTCAAAATTTCTTAACCCAATTTAAAATTATGAAACAACAGCTATCCACCACAACCGAACGGCCCGTGGAATCGGCCTCTCGGCTTCCGGCTTGGGATGTCCCTCCTGCCAATATCCGCGAGGAACACGACGCCTATATTCTTGAGCTGGAAATGCCGGGAGTGAATAAATCGGGCATTGAAGTGACGGTTGAAAACAATGAACTCACCCTGGTGGGTCACCGGAGCGATTTGGAAACCAAGGGAGAGGTGGTTTATCAGGAGTCGCGGCGGTGCGATTACCGGCGCAGTTTTGAAATTGACCCTTCCATCGACACGCAAAAGATCGTGGCGAAGATGGAGCAAGGAGTTCTTCGGCTGACCCTCCCGAAAGCCGAAAGCGTCAAGCCGCGCAAAATCACCGTCGGGGACTAAAAAAAGATCGTTTAAAAACCCGCGCGGGCGATGTCTGCGCGGGCTTTTTTTTGCCAATCCACCCTGTTTTGCGCTGGCATCCACCCCGAAATCGTGACAGGGTCGGCCCTTTATGAAATCCCGTTATATCGCGTCGGTGCTGGTGTGTGTCGCTGGATTGCTCCAGGCGGCGGAAACTTCCAAATTTAATCTCCCTGACCCCGTGGCCGTTGTCGAAGGCAAGGAGATCAAGCGGGCCGATGTGGAGGGACCGCTGAATGCCATGATCGCCAAGAGCGGCAAAAAGCCGGAAGAGATCACCGATGCCGAGAAAATGGGCGGGGTTCGCATGATCGTTGATAGCCTGATCATCCAGGAACTCGTCACCAAACGGTCCGCCTCCACCCCCGTCAGCGACGAGGAAGTCAAAGCCCGCTTTGAAAAAGTAGCCAGCCAGTATCCCGATCCAAAACAATTTGATGAACAACTCAAGCAAGCCGGATTGACCCAGGAAACTCTCAAGGAAAAGATCAAAGAAGGGCTGCGCGGCAACAAATGGATTGAATCCCAGATCGCCGGGAAAGCCGACGTGACCGAGCAGGAAGCCAAAGGGTTCTACGAATCCCAGCCCGAAGCGTTCAAGGCACCCGAAATGGTCCGTGCCAGCCACATTCTCGTGCTGACCCCCGAGGGAGCCACGCCTGAAGTCGTCGCTGAAAAAGAAAAAGCGATCAACGCCGCCGCCGCGCGCATCGCCAAGGGCGACGATTTCGCCACCGTAGCGAAGGAAGTTTCCGAAGACCCCGGCACCAAGGAAAAGGGCGGCGATCTCGATTTCTTCCCCAAACAAGCGATGGTGCCGGAATTCTCCGACGCCGCCTTCGCCCTCAAAAAAGGCGAAGTCAGCAAGGTGGTGAAGAGCAAATACGGCTTCCATATCATCAAGCAGACCGACCGGAAGGAAGCCCGCACAATCCCGTTCGACGAAGCCAAACCGAAGCTCGTCGCTTTCCTGGGAGCCCAGAAAAAGCAAGCCGCCGTCCAAAGCTTCCTGAAAGATCTCGTTGCCAAAGCCAACGTGAAAAACAATCTCCCTGCCGAAGCTCCCGCGGCTTCTGCCACGGCGCAACCGTCGGCAGCCGCGGCGACTCCAGAGGCAAGCGCAACCCCTGCCAAACCCGCCAAGGCCAAGAAGAAGGCGAAGGCTCAATAACAAAGACCCAGGTTCGGAAAAAAGCCTATCAGAGTCGGAGCCCTCGCTTAGGCATCATCGATACGCAGGTGGCACGCCACCTGCGGCATGAATCGTTACCCCTGGACCACCACCCTGAGGCCCTTCTCCATGAAAAAAATAGTCGTTCTCCTGAGTCTCGCCGCCTTGGCCACTTCCGCCGTCGCCGATGAGGTTGCGGTGATGCAAATTCAAAGCGGCGAAAAAATTCAGCGCGTCGTCATTGAATTCTACGAAGAGGCCGCCCCGCTGACGGTCGCCAATTTCAAAAAGCTGGCGTCCAAGCGGTTCTACAACGGAACCGCTTTTCATCGCGTTTTCCCGCTCCAGATGATCCAGGGAGGCGATCCGTTGAGCAAAAACAAAAATGCGACGGGCATCGGAACCGGCGGCCCCGGTTACACTTTGCCTGCGGAAATCGGGCGCAAGCACCTCGCGGGGACGGTTGCCGCCGCGCGATTGCCGGATAAAATCAACCCCGCGCGCGTCTCCAACGGCAGCCAGTTCTACATCACGCTCACCCCGATGCCGCAGTTGGATGGGCAATATACCGTTTTTGGGCACGTTATCGAAGGGCTCGACGCGCTCAACGCGATCAGCAAACTCCGCACCGACACCAATGACAGCCCGCTCGAACGGGTCGTCATCCAAGGCGTGCATATTGTCTCGCGTGAAACCGCCCAGACCGGTGGAAACTGGTTCCAGCGGGTCTATTATCGGCATTTCTAAGACCCGGCCAAAATGAGGGTTGATTCGATTTTCGCCCGCTTTTTGAACATATCCCTTGCACCGGGCGGACGGGCATCGTATAAAACGCGTCCCCTTTGGGGAAAAATTCAAATTGGGTAGGTACCGAAGTGGCCAAACGGGGTGGACTGTAAATCCACTGGCTTACGCCTTCAATGGTTCGAATCCATTCCTGCCCACCATTTTAAACCCGCATGAACGCTCGTTCTGCGGGTCTTTTACTTCTTATAACCCGCGCAGCCACGCCAGGGCGGATTGCATCGCTTTGGCCCGGTGACTCAGGCGGTTTTTGACTTCGGCGGGCAGCTCGGCAAAGGTCGCGGTTTCACCCGCGGGCACAAAGACCGGATCGTATCCAAAACCGCTCTCGCCCTGGGGCGCTTCGATGATCTTCCCTTCGCACGCCCCTGCAAAACTGGCCTTCAATTCGCCCCCTTGCGCCACGGCAATGACACAGCGGAACCGCGCGGAACGTTGCGTCACGCCCGCCATCCGGGCCAGCAACAACGCAAGGTTGGAGCGGTCGGTCGCCCCCTCCCCCGAATAACGCGCGGAACGTACCCCCGGCGCTCCCTCCAAGGCATCGACCTCCAGCCCGGAGTCGTCCGCGAGCACAAGTTGCTCCCCCGCAAAATGGCGGGATGCCCCCAGCGCCTTCAAAATGGCATTATCCAAAAAAGTCTCGCCGGTCTCTTCCACCTCCGGCAAACCGGGATGGGCGGTGAGATCCTCGACGCAAAAATCGGACCCGAGCATCGCGGCGAGCTCGCCGGTTTTATGGCGATTGCGAGTGGCAATGAGAAGACGGTGCATGGAGGGGTGTTTACCTCAAAGTCGGCAAATAACCACTTTAAAATGCCACCCGCCAGCCTTCGCGCAATGCCTGCTCCGCCGTGTAGTAGACGCCGTGGACTTTGCGGCCCTCGTGATTGAGCAAGGTGACGATCCCTCCGTTGTTTTCGTGCGACGGAACGGAGCCTAATTGGACTTCCCGGATCGCGCCCGGCTCCAGGCATCCTTTTAATTCCCAGCACCCTTCGTCACCGCTGGTCAGCCGCCAGCCGTCCAAATCAACCGGGTTGGGCGAGACGTTGAGCAGGGTGGCCGACGAGCGCCGGGGTTGGCCCGCGGCAGGGTTCACCAGGACGGCGACAATGCGGACCGGCTGTTGTTTGGGATGCGTTTCCCGGATCTTTCCGGCGTGGTCCCTTATGGGCAGCGGGTGCCCGGTGACATCGTTGGTCAACCACGATTGCGACTGGAACTTCAGGAAGATGCCGGTCCAGCGGTGTTGGCGGGGGTGTTCAAGCAGCACCGCGCCGTCCTGCCACGGGCCATCCTGTTCCCAATGGCACGGGTCGTTGCCCTGGTTCATGTGGACATCGTGCATCCCGCGCGATGGATAAAAATGAAAAAGCCGATCGGTGGAATCGCTCTCCCACGGCTCGCCAAAGACGTAAACCCGGCTCCCGGCCTCGGCGATCGCGCTGGCGAAGATGCCATCGAGCACGTTATTCAAATCGGTCCCGCCGCGGGGATCGTGGCTGGGAAGTTTCAGAAATTGATCGCGCGGAAAAAGGTTCAGGCGGATGTAATCGAGCGCCAGCCCGCCCGGTGCGCTTTCCAACGAGTGCAGGCCGCACGCGAGCCGCCGGAGTTCCGCCGTGATCGGGTGGCCGAAACGCAGTTTGATGAGGTATTCCATCTCCGACGGGTCCATCATCGAACGGACATTGATGGCGACGCGATAGAAGCTGCCGTTGGCCTCAAGCTGGAGTTGGAAATGAGGGTGCCCTTCGGACGAGACCAAAGTCGCCGTGGGTCGGCCTTTGAGAACGGCATAAGACTTGAGCGGCATGGGGAGTGCCGCATTTTTCTACGGGCCGGGGCGGAAATCAAGGAATCCCTGATACAATTCCACCGATACGAATGGGCCACCCGTACCAGCAATCTGGCGGTTGCTCTCCGGGGGGGGACAAAAAAGTGGGGCGCTCCCCGGTTCTCCCGGAAAACGCCCCGTTTTGGGCGGCTATAAGCCGAATTTTGTCGGCCCGTGTTGCCACAGGCCGGATGACCATTTATCTCAACACCGCTTTTTAAGAGCGGCGAGCCGGTCTTGCGACCGGTGCGACTATTACCCGGGAGAATGAGGCAGGCGACCAACTCCCTGTTTTGTCTTGCACCGCATGGGGTTTTTCGTGCCCCGGAGCTTGCGCGCCGGGCGGTGAGCTTTTACCTCGCCGTTTCACCCTTACCGGAGTTGCCCCCGGCGGTTTATTTTCTGTGACACTTTCCGTGAACGCCGGCTTTCGCCGACGCCCCCCGCACGTTTTATGCGGCATGCTGCCTTGGGGTGTTCGGACTTTCCTCTGGCAGGTTACCCCGCCAGCGGCCATCCGCCGCCCAAGGTTTTAATATAACCGCTTGATACAGAAGGGCAAGCACCGAGCGCAAGGTCGCCCGTCGGTCGTAGATTTTGCCCCGCCGATTTAAAAGCCAAATTTCTTCGTTTCCCTATCGCCGTTTCCTGCGCCATACTAAGGCATGCCCTTAAATATCGATTTGCATACGCACTCGTTTTTCTCGGGCGACGGCGTCAGCAGTCCCGAGGAAATGATCGCTTCGGCGCGCCGTAAAGGGCTCCACGGATTCGCGCTGACCGATCACAACACCTGCAAGGGAATCGATTACCTCCTTAAAAAAGGACTGATGCGGGAGGACGGCCTGCCGGTGGACGGTTTTCTCATCATCCCCGGTGTGGAAATTTCGACCGACGACGGCCACTTGCTTTGCCTCGGGGTCACGCTCCCGAACATGAAAGGGGAACCGGCCTTGGAGGTTTGCCACGCGATCCACGAGCGCGGCGGCCTGGCGATCCCGGCCCATCCGTATGACTATTTTCGGGCGGGCATCCGCCAATCGGTGATTGAGACGTTGCCCATCGATGCGATGGAGGTGTTCAATGCCGCGACGACATTCCAGCATTGCAACGCGAGGGCTTACAAATACGCCGGAGCCCACGGGCTTCCGATGACGGCGGGAAGCGATGCCCACCACGAGCGGGCGATTGGAACCGCTTACACGGTTTTGGATACCGACGAGCTTTCGCTCGAAAACGTGATGCGCCAGATTCTGCAAAAGAACCAGCTTGTCATGCATCCGTTGACCCGCTTCGACAAGCTCCGCAAAACCTGGAACAACTGGATGCGGCTGCGCTGGCGTCGCAATCGCAAACGGCACCGGGAGGAATAGGGTTTTCCGACGCTTTTTAGGTCTCTTGCAAAGACGCAAAGACGCAAAGGAAGAGGAGGCGATTTGTACGCTCTCATTACGCTCTCGTTCCCAATCTCCTGATTGGGAACGCACTTGGTTTTGGAAACTCTGTTTCCCTGTGGCGGGCCGGCGGATCAGCTTCCGCGATCCTCCTTCTCTCAACGCTTTACGAAACAGAGTTTCGCAGACAGAGGCATTCCCAAACAGAGTTTGGGAACGAGGAGAAATGTTAACCCGGGTTTAGCCGGCGCTCTCCTTTGCACCAGCTTTTCTCTTTGCCACCAGCTTTAGCTGGTGGTTTTGATGCAACTCCAGCCCCAGCCGGCTTCAGCCGGGCTTTTCCCTAAAAGCTGCTAAGCCACCACCCGAACGGCGCGGGTTTTGTCGAGTTTGAGCTCCCCGCCTTTGGCGAATGCGGGGGTTGCTTTCGGATCAGTGATTTTCTCGCCGCTCCATTGCACGCTCCCTTGCTCCACCAATCGCCGGGCATCACCGCGCGATTTGGTCATTTGGTAGCCTTGTGCATACGCCGCGACGACGACGGAGACGATATCTGCGCCAACACCCTCAAGCTTGATTTGCGGCAGGTCGGCGTGGGCGAGGTCTTTTTTGGAAAACCGGGTGTTGAAATCGTCGAGCGCAGCCTGGGCGCACTCTTTGGAGTGATACCGCTCGACGATGCGGAAGGCGAGTTGCTTTTTCGCATCCATCGGGTGGCCGCCGGGCATTTCCTCGCCCAATAAAAGCAGATAGTAGCGGGCCATGAGCGTATCGGAAATGCTCATCAACTTGCCAAACATCGTCTCGGGGGCTTCGCTGACGCCGACATAGTTGCCGAGGCTCTTGCTCATTTTCTGCACGCCGTCGAGCCCTTCCAAAAGCGGCATCAGGAAAACGACTTGCTGCGGGAGTCCTTCTTCTTTCTGGAGATCGCGCCCGACAAGGATGTTAAAAAGCTGGTCGGTGCCGCCGATTTCCACATCGGCTTTGACTTTCACCGAGTCCCACCCCTGGATGATCGGATATTGAATTTCATGGAGCCGCACCGGTTCGTTGTTGGCCAGCCGCTTGGCAAAATCTTCGCGCTGGAGCATTTGCTGGAGGGTAACGCGGCTGTTGAGCTTGATGACTTCCTCAAAGGTCATGAGCTCGAACCACTCCCCATTGAAAACGGTGCGGGTGCGCTCGGGATCGAGGATTTTGAAAGCCTGCGCGCGGAAGCTCTTGGCGTTGGCCATCACCTGGTCGTGCGTCAACTGGGGACGGGTTTTGCTGCGGCCGCTGGGGTCGCCGATCATCGCGGTGAAATCGCCGATGATGAGAATCGCGGTGTGCCCGAGGTCCTGGAATTGACGCAGTTTCTGGAGCGCAACGGTGAAGCCCAAATGGATGTCCGGGGCCGTGGGATCGACCCCCAGCTTGATGTTGAGCGGCCGTTTTTCACGCAGTTTTTCGAGCAGATCGGCCTCAGAAATGATCTGGGCTGCGCCGCGTTTCAGGAGTTCTAGCTGTTTTTCTGGAGTCATACCGGGATTCACTGGGCTCGTGTGACCTCTTATTTAAACACCTAATACCGGGCGCGAAAAGGCTCTTTTTCGCCGCTGGATTCGCATACTTCCCATACTCCCCTACAACGCCCGATCTGCCGCTCCCCCGCGAATCCCTTTACGATGGGGCACCAATGGGCAGCAATGGAGCGGCGGATCGAGGATGGAATCCGGGTCCAGGGGCGTTATTTTGTCGCATCCCCGGCGGAGATGAAGCAGCTCGGGGATGTGGAATCGGCACGCGCCTTTGCCGTATGGCACGGCTGGATGTTTGTCCCCCATCTCAATGGAGAGCATTACGAGTTCTTCGAAACGATGCCGGGCCAGGAGCTTTATTAAAAGACTAAGCTGAATCGACATTCAGATCGAGCCAAACCCAAAGGGTTTGAAGCCCATAGCCGGTGGTTGAGCGTTAGCGACACCACCGGATGAGGTGTTTGAAAGAATTCACCCCAACGGGGTGGCAGAAAACGAGGCGATGGTCTCTGCCACCCCTTTGGGGTGAGGCGCGGTCTTGCATTGAACCGGTGGTGTCGCTAACGCTCAACCACCGGCTATTCGCTGGCAACCCTCCGGGTTGCGGCGGCTTTTGAATGTCGATTCAGCCTAAAGCCTCTTCATGGCAGGCAGACCGTAGTTTTGCATCAGCCCGGACTCGATTCCTTCGACTTCCTTGGCGTCGAGGACGATTTCGCCGGGGTGCCCCTGGATTTCGAATCGATGGAAGCCGTCCATCGGCTTGGCCAGGGCGGCCTCCATATCGGCGAGGCTTTTGAGTTCCACGCCGTTGACTTTCGTGACGACGAGGCAATTCAGATCTTCGTAACCAACCGTGCAGGGGGACGGCAGAACGTGGCTCAGGATGACGATGCGCTTGCGCGGATCGTTCTGGAAAAGTTCGTCCTGGTATTGGTCAAAGTAGAGGAATCGCTCCGGCGCTTTTTTGGTCCATTCCGGCCCCCATTCCTTGAGGAATTGACGGGAAAGCTCCTGAAACACAAGGCCGCCGACGATGTGATAACGGGGCGCTTTATCGATGGAGAACGATTCAATCACCGATTGCGAAGGGTCGGAATGGGTGAGCTTCACCGGCACACTCAATTCCTTGCCTTTGCGGGACAGCTTAAAGCGGATTTCGGCTCCCTCACTGCTCCCGCAGGAAAGCAGGTGGGCGATGGAGACTTTGCCGTAATGCGGATCGATATAGTTGCCATCCTGATCCACGGGATCGTTGCCGATGGCCAGCAGCACATCCCCGGCTTGGATACCGGCTTGATCCGCAGGGCCGCCCGGTTGGACACGGGTGATGTAAACACCCCCGTTGCCGTTCGTCAGCCCGGCGTAGTGGCGCAGTTGGGGGTCGCGCAATGCGGCAAATTGCGCTCCGGCGCTCGGGAACCCGACGTAACCGCCTTTAACAGCGGCAGCCTTGAGAAAATGCCGGATCACCGGGGTGGAAATGACGTCGGCGGTCTGGGTCCGGGAATCGAACCGCAACAGCATGCCTGCCAGTGCCCCGCCTTTAACCACCGGGAGCGTGAACCCGCTGTCGCGCGCCTGCAGCGCCGAAGCGAGCCGGTAAACCAAAAAGGAGTCGTCCCCCACCGGGTAAGGGGCGACTTCCGCCGTCGTAAATTGGGCCCGGGTCTTTAAAAGCGTCCCGTTGCTTTCCAGTTGCCAGATCGCCAGTTCGTCTCCAAGAGCCGGTTCAACCACTGCCAGCGGCTTGAAGCCGTCCAGAAATTTGGGATCGCACGGGGCGACAATTGCCAGGTCGCACTCGTAATCGACGACTTCCACGGTAGCGGGCGATTTCTCGCCGCTGTCCGGTTTTTCGAGTTCAAGGCAGGTCGCGTTGGCCACCTGCTCGGCGGTGGTCAGCACGCGGGAACCGGGCAGGACGGCTCCCACCGCTCGACGCTGGAACGGCGCCCGTTTGCTCCAGGGGCGCAGAAAATCGTACGGCTGGCTGGTGACGTTGACCCGCACGACGGAAACCGGGCTCACCGAGCTGTTTTCAGCGACGGCGAGCGGTTCACTCTTCTCTCTGGCCATTAGCAACGGCGCATTCAGGGAGACGATCAGGAAGGCGGCAATTCGGAAAAAATGCATAATTATTCGCTTAAATTTTGTTCGTTGCGGACGTTGTAGCGCGTTTTGATGCGCTCACGCGCCGCATCCACGGCCGCCCGTTCCATGACAATGGGCCGGCCTTCGCCCATTAACTGGATGACGTATTGATCCGCCGGTTTGGCAAGCGCGTCAGCCATCTCTTGAAGCGTCTTGATTTTGCAACCGTTCACCGCATCGACGATGCCGCCCCGCAGCCCGGTCAAATAAGTGTTTACCGGGTCCGGGAGAATGCCGCTTAAGACAACCAGATCCGGGTGATCCTTGTAAATTTCATCGCTTACATAGGCGTTGTAGAGGAAGCGCACCCGCAGGTTGTCGGTCGGGTTCGCCTGGAGGAAATCGCGCGAAACGGGCTGAAAAACCAAGCCGCCAAAGATCAGGTAGCGGGGTTTCACATCGTATTCGCTCGCTTGGAGATGGAACGGCCAGGCTTGCTCGAATTTGGCAGTGACATCGAGAGGGGCTTTGTCGCGCAAGATGTGAAACGCCACCGTGTCCCCCTTGAATTTGCGTTCGACGACCTCCGGCATCTCCACCCGCTCGCCGTCGAGTTCCACAAACCCGTCGCTTTGCACCGCATGGCCGTCGATGGAGAGAATGACGTCACCCGGCTTGAGCATCCCGTCGCACGCGCCGCCGCTCATGACGCTCCCCACCAGCACGCCCCCCTCTTCCTGAAGCCCGAGCGCCCGCCGCTGGGCCGGGTTGAGCAGCGGGAAGGTCGTCAGCGAGAGGTCCATGTACCGGTCGTAATGGCCGTCCTCAATGTCTTTCAAAAACCGCTGAACCACCGGGACGGGGATCATGTAGCCGACGTTTTGGGCCACCTCGCCGCTAAACCCCTGGAACGCCACACCGATCACCTTGCCCTCCTGCAACACCGGGCCGCCGCTGTTGCCGGGGTTGATCGCGGCGTTGGTCTGAATCGCCAGATGCGAATCGGCGTTCGTATGGGCGTAAGGCTGGAAGGCGATGCGGGAAACCACCCCGGTCGTCACCGAAAGCCGGTCGCCGCCAATCGGATAGCCGTAAACCGAGACCGACGACTCGATTTGCGGGATCTGATTGGTGAACGAGACGGCGACGGTTCCCTGAAAAAACTTCGGATCATCCACCGAAAGCACCGCCAGATCGCAATCGTGAGCGATGAAAAGCACCTTCGCCACGTAATGTTTGGGATCGTTTTCCCGCTCCACCGAGATGAACCGGGCGTTGCAGACAACGTGGGCGTTCGTGAGAACCCGGTTGCCCCCAATGACAAACCCGGTGCCGGTGCCGCCCCCGACCGCTCCGGGGTTCCAAGGAGTCCGGTAATTGGCTTCCTGGGAAGTATTAGTGATGCGAACCAGACTCTTGCGGACCTCGACAATCGAGATCGCGCGAGCCGGAAGTGCTGAAAGAAGCAGGACGAGGCAAAGCCAGAAATGTCGCATGAGGCCCAAACGTTACTGGAAGTTTTGAGCTTCGCAATTGGCAAAATGGGCGGAAATTTTAACACAAAAGGCACAAAGGAACGCAAAAGGCACAAAAAGAGGGAGAATAAGAGGGAGAATTTAAGAACGCTTTCCATCCGCTTCTCATTTGCGCCTCTATGCGGCTATTTTCGAAAAAACTGGAACACCGCCAAGTCTTGCCAAGAAATCCGTGGACGAACGGGGCAATCCCTGCGTAAGTTAGCTCTCTTTTTTTAGGCAATCTGGACCAATCTCGAAGCGAATCGCAACCATATGATCAATTCCATCTATCTGACACTCGCCCAAGCCGCCCCCGCGCCTGCTCCCGGAGGAGCCGGTGGTTCCATGTTTATGATCCAGCTGGTCGCTCTGGGCGTCATTTTCTACTTCCTCATCATCCGCCCCCAACAAAAACGCCAGAAGGAACTGGCCGCGCTCATCGCCTCGGTGAAAACCGGGGATAAAGTCGTCATGAGCAGCGGCATTCACGGTATCGTTGCCAATGTTAAAGAGACGACGATTCTGGTGAAAGTTGCCGATAACGTCAAAATCGAGTTCGATAAGGCGTCTGTCGCATCAGTTCTTAAAGACGAAGCCTAATTTCCGCCCCCTTTTCCATCTCCGCCCAGACCGCTGGGCTGTTCAACCCTCCACATCCTAGTCTATGAGTCCGACCCAGACCTTCTTTGCCGGTTTACTTACCCTGATCCTCTTCTTTTGGTATTTCGCTACCGACTTCGCCTCGCGCCGTCGGCTGTTGGGGACCATCCTGACGCTGGTCATCCTGGCGATCTCAATCCAGGCCATCTGGCCCGTCAAGGTGGTCAAGCAGACCGAGAAAAGCCCCGCCGTGCCGGAAATCGGCAATCCGGCCAAAGCAGCCTCCCCTGCCCAGCCGGTTGCCTACGAATACAAACAGAAAATCAACCTCGGGCTCGACCTGAAGGGCGGCACCTCGTTCCTGATCCGTCTCAAAAAGGAGGAAGGGCTCGCCCCCAGCAAGGAAGTTCTCGACCAAGCGGTGGAAGTCATCCGCAAGCGCGTCGATCAATTTGGCGTCAGCGAACCGGTCATTACCCCTGAAGGGGCAGACCGTATTCTGGTTCAGATTCCCGGCCTGGACGCCGAGAAAATCGCCGAAGCCCGCGAACAGTTGCGGAAAGTCGCGAAGCTCGAATTCCGCCTCGTTCACCCTCAGAGCGATCAGTTGATCGCAGCCATCGAAAGCGGCCAAGCCCCCATTCCTCCCGGTTATCGGATCGAAACCGAGGAAAGCACCCGCGACGGGGAGAAAGTTGAATCCAAGCTGCTCGTCAAAACCAAGATCGACATCGAAGGCAAGTATGTCAAAAGCGGTCGTCCGGTTTATGATCAGCAAGGGTACGGCGTTGCCCTCCAATTCACCAAGGAAGGGGCCGATCTTTTTGGCAAACTGACGGCCGCTCACGTCGGCGAACGGTTTGCCATCCTGCTCGACGGCAAGATTCAGAGCGCCCCGGTGATCCGCGACGCCATCTGGGGCGGCAACGCCTCCATCACCGGCCGGTTCACGCAAAAAGAAGCGCAAAACCTGGCCAGCGTCCTTGAAAACCCGCTCGCGGTTCCCGTGGTCATTGAAGAAGAACGGAGCGCTTCGAGCACCTTGGGCGAAGACTCGATCCGCAGCGGCATCTACGCCGGGATTGGCGGGCTTCTTGCGGTGCTCGTGGTCGTGGCCCTTTATTACCGGCTCGCCGGGTTATTCGCCATCATCGCGCTGGTGGTGAACGTCGCCATCCTGCTCGGGATCATGGGGATGTTCAATTTCGTCCTGACCCTGCCCGGGATCGCCGGCATCATCCTGACCATCGGCCTGGCCGTAGACGCCAACGTACTCATCTTCGAGCGGCTCCGCGAAGAACTCGCCTTGGGAAAATCGTTCCCGGCAGCGATTCAAGGCGCTTACTCCAAAGCGTTCACCGTCATTTTTGACGCCAATGCGACCACCCTCATCACGGCGGGCATCCTCTTCTGGTATGCCGCCGGTCCGGTCAAAGGGTTCTCGATCACGCTGATCGTCGGCGTCATTGCCTCGGTTTTCACCGCGATGATCGTCGGGCGCAACTGCTTTGACTGGGGCATCGCGAAATTCGGCCTGAAGGGGGTCAAAATGCACCACCTTATCTCCGACAAGATGCAAATCGATTTCATGGGCAAGCGTCGCCTCTGGATTGGCATCTCCCTCGCGGTGATCGCAATCAGCATCGCCAGCTTCGCCATCCGGGGTGAGAAAAACTTCGGCATCGACTTCAAGGGCGGCGATCTGCTGATGCTCCAGGCCAACGCGAACGTCACCGAACACCAAGTTCGTGCCGAGCTTGCAAAAATCGGCCTCAACGACGCGATCATTCAAAAAGAACACGAAGCGGGCGGCGGCGATTACATCGCGATCCGCAGCGCGACTGACACCGCCGAGAAAATCAAGACCCACCTCGTCCAAACCATGCCGGAAGCCGGGTTCAAGGAACACAAGCGCGACCACGTCGGCACGCTCGTCGGCGGCGAACTGGCCCGCAACAGCGCCATCGCGTTGGGGCTCGGCATCCTCGGCATTCTAGTCTATGTAACGGCACGGTTTGAGCTTTCGTTTGCCGTTGGCGCCGTTGTCGCGGTGCTCCACGACGTCATTATCACCGTCGGCGTCTTCTCCCTGTGCCAGCGCGAGCTTTCGCTGGTGATGGTCGGCGCAATCCTGACGATTGCCGGTTACTCGATCAACGACACCATCGTCGTCTACGACCGCATCCGGGAAGGATTGCACAGCGGCCGCAAGGGAACCATCCAGAGCATCATGAACGCCTCGATTAATGAGACGCTCTCGCGCACGCTGCTGACCTCCGGGTTGACGGCCCTCTCCGTGGGAGCCCTCTTCTTCTTCGGCGGTGCGACGCTCAAGGATTTCGCCCTGGCGATCCTGATCGGCATCGTCGTGGGAACCTACTCGTCCATCTTCATCGCCTCGCCCATCGTCCTGTGGTGGAGCCGCGGAACGGGCAGCAACCTCGTCAAGGAAGTCAAAAAACAAGGCGACTCCCCGGCGGTTCAGGCATAGCCGTTGATCCGCAGATTGCAACTGCGCTCATCCGCGCAATCAATTATTCGCGTGCCCAAGCTCCGGCTTGGGCACGTTTGTTTTTGGGAAGGCGCGTTAAATTTATTTCTGGGAATTGGCCTGAAAATTGCATCGCAAAGCAGCCCCATGTTTGACTCCCCATCCCCAGGAAAAGATACCCCGCGATACTTGCAGGTTCCTTTGAAACAATTCACACCTCACTGGCCCCGCACGGTCCGCGAGATACTGGCCGTCCACCCCGTTGAACTGACGCTTGCGATCCCAATGGACGAACTGGGGGAGGCGCTCCGCCACGGCAAAGTCAAATTCCCATGGAAGCAGTTGCGGGGCTGGATCAACCCTCCAATAAATCCCGACGAAACAATCCAAGGAGACCTCCGGTTGGAACTCCCGCTCCCCGTCGTGGTGCCGCTGGCTGCTGCGCTATATGGCACGGATGACAACGGCTCAGAGCCGTAAAAAGCCCTCCAAGCCCTCCAAGCCCTCCAAGCCCTCCAAGCCCTCTGAGCCTCCTTATGCCGGGCTTTAGCCGGCAAATCCGCTTTGCCACCGGCTTCAGCCGGTGGTTTTGATAAAGCCCGAGGGCCCCAGCCGGCTTACCAGATTTCCCTCACAGCTTTTTTGGCAGTCGCTCCAGAGCATTTTCTGGGCATTTTCTGGTTAGTTTGGCGCAATGATGAGAGCGCCGCGGGTTGATGCGGGGCTTTTTGAGCGCAGTGGCTGTATTTTTAATACTGCCCAAGCTCGAAATGACACGCAACAGCCCCCGCCGCCGAAGAGCATGCGACAAAATAAACGGAAACTACTCTAAAGCCTGCCTTCGAGGTCAATCAGGCGATCCAGGGCATCCGCAAAATCGCGAAATGCCGCCGAGGGAAGCATGATCGTGTCGCGACGTCCGCCGACATCCTCGGTAATTTTCAAAAATCGGCCCCGGCTGTTTTCCTTAAGATCGAGAAAAAACACTTTCCGGTCGATCGTGATCTTTTCCGATGCCAACGGTTCGTTTGCCGCCGGGCGTTCTCCAGAATCATTAATCATATGCTTGGGTTGCCTGCCGCTCGGGTAATATCACCCGCTCTCAAGGGCAAGGCATAGTCTACGGATGACCGGGGCTCACGCAACCAGAAGATGCATCAGATACGAAAAAAATGCCCATTTTATGTAAAAAGACGTTTGCCTCGCCGCCGGTTCGGATTACCTCAAAGGGAATGCAAGAGCCGTTTTTGTTCCCAGCACCCGCACGATTGGTCGATTTCATGCGTCAGGCTGATAACCCCCATCTCATCAATTTCGCCGCCGGGGTGCCGGGGCTGGATGCCCTCCCGTTTGCCCGGTTGCGCTCCTCGATGGAGGCGGCGCTGGAATCGGACGGCGCGTCGATGTTCGCCTACCATCACCCGGAGGGGGACCACCCCTTGCGCTCGCTGTGCGCCGCCCGGCTGCAAGCTCGTGGCGTCGCGGAAATTACTCCCGGCGAGTTGGTTACGACCAGCGGCTGCACGCAAGCGTTGCAGGTGATGCTCTCGATCCTGGTGCGCCCGGGGGAGATCGTCGCCTGTGAAGCCCCCGGTTATTACGGGCTTTTGGAACTGATCGCCGAAGCCGGGGCTCGCGTCCTGCCGTTGCCCGTCGGGAATGGGGGAGTCGATCTCGACGCCACCCAGGAAGCGCTGACCCGCTGGAAACCCAAATGCCTGATCGTTTGCACCTCTCTTTCCAACCCGTCCGGGGCCACGCTGACCGAAGCCAACCGCCAGCGGCTGGTGCAAATCTGCCGGGAAACGGGCGTCCGGCTCGTGGAGGACGACATTTACGCGGAACTCCTCGACAGCGGCGCGCCCAAACCGTGCCGGGCGTTTGACGACGGCTCGACGGTCTCGTTTGTGACCAGTTTTTCCAAAACCGTTTCGCCGGGGCTGCGCGTCGGCTACTGCGCGCCGGGGACGCCGGAACTCGCCGATGCCTTTGCCGCCCGCAAATGCCAGCAGGATATCCACAGTTCGGTCGTTTCCGAGACGATCTTGCGCACATTCCTCGCGGGCGGAAACTTCGATCCCCACCTCGCCTGGCTGCGGGAACGCAACCTGCGCCGCCGCACCCTGGCGCTCGACGCCATCGGGCGGAGTTTCCCGGAAGGGACCGAAGTGGACGCTCCCTGGGGCGGCTACATGCTCTGGGTGCGGCTGCCGGACGGGATCGATGTCACGCAATTCCAACCCCAAGCGCAAGCCGCCGGGGTCGCCTATGCGGCCGGGCCTGCTTTCTTCGCCGCGCCAGCCGGGGGGAACCGCCCGGTCTCGCAGATTCGATTGAACTGCGCCAGGGCTGCGGAGCCGGATCTGGAGCGCGGCGTCGAATTATTAGGAAATATCTTTTCCGCCCGCGCCTGAATAGTGCATCTTCTTTTTTTCCCATGTCCCAAAAAGTCATTTCCTTTCACTACTCGCTCACCGATGACGATGGCGTTGTCATCGAATCTTCCCAAGGCCGCGACCCGGTCTCGTTCATCACCGGCATGGGGATGATTGTTCCCGGCCTGGAACGGGAAATCGTCAACTACAGCGTGGGGCAAAAAGGCCATGTGGAAGTCAAAGCCGAGGACGGCTACGGATTGATCGACTTCAGCAAATACGTCCAAGTGCCCCGGGAAGCGCTGCCCAAGCAGGAGGTCAAGGTGGGGGACATGTTCCAGTCCAGCCAAAGCCCGCTCCCGTTCACCGTCAAAGAGATCGCCGAAGATCATGTCATTCTGGATGGCAATCATCCGTTGGCCGGCGAAGACCTCTTTTTTGACATCGAGGTGTTGGAAATCCGCGACGCCAGCGAGCAGGAACTGCAGCAGCTCCAGGAGATGATGAGCGGAGCGCAGCAACCGCCCCAGCCCGGTCAAGAGCCCGAGGCTCAGGCGTAAGCTGATCCGCAGATCTTCCTGAGTGGCGGAGTTTTTTAGTCTCTCGCAAAGACGCAAAGCCGCAAAGGTAAAGGCAAAGAAACTCCTCTTCTTTGCGCCTTTTTTCCCCTCGTTCCCAAGTTTTTTCCCCTCGTTCCCAAGTTTAACTTGGGAACGCACCTTCTTGCGAAGTT
>CAIZLD010000035.1 GCA_903933715.1 uncultured Spartobacteria bacterium | reverse complement strand
CTCAAGGAAGAAGCATTTGTTTCTCGCAAAGACGCAAAGGCGCAAAGAAGAGGTGTGCCTTGGTATCTTTGCCTTTCCTTGGCGGCTTTGCGTCTTGCGAGAGATTAAAAAACTACGGACACGGAAATTGTCCGCGAACAATCCCTTAACGGTTCACTCTTAAGAAGCGTAGCTCTTTTCGACCCGCTGGGCGACGTCTTCGTAGCCGTAATCGACTTCGTAAATCTGTTTGAAACAGTCGAGCGCCTTTTCTTGGTTCCCCATTTTCTCGTGGACGGACCCGAGTTGGTAGAGCAAATCTTTCTTAACGTTGTCCATGGCGAGAATCTCGCTGGAGGCGTCGCTGAATTGCTTGACCGCCAGATCGAGCATCCCTTTGCCGACGTAACAGCGTCCCAAAAGCCCCATCGCCTTCAAACGGACGTTCGGGTTGCCTCTCGCTTTTTGGAGTTCGGGAATCGCTTCGGTATAATGGCCGATTGCCATAAGCTGCTCTCCAAGCTCAAACCGGAACAGCAGGTCGGTTGGATTACGCTCCACCCGTTTGCGGGCTTCCTGCATCAACGACTCGTTTTTCTGGCGTTTGAAACTCTCCAGTTCCGCCCGGATACGCCCGCTTTCCTCGTGATCTTCCCCGGCGAGTGCCAGCCATTCTTCGCGGGAGGCGATCGCCTGATCGACCTGCTTGAGCTGCATGTCCGATGCCTTGCGCAGCAGCCAATTATCGGAGCCTTTGGCCAGTCCGCTCGCGTAATTGTACCACGCGAGCGCGTTCTCCCAATCTTCCCGCTGCTCGTAGAGCGAGGCGATCTGGCGGGCGATGTCGATGCTTTCGGGTTGGAGTTGCGCTTGCTGGTGCAGCTCGGCAAGCAACGAATCGATGGAGGCTTCGTCTTTGACGACCCGGTTTTTTTGCTCCATCGCGACGGCTTCTTCCTTGTTCTTGATCAGATCGCGGTAATCTTTGGCCGTATCCCAGCCGCCTGACTTCATGGTATTGGCGGCGGCGGCATCTTTTGCCCGTTTGTTGGCAACCAGGTCGGACGGGTTGATCTCCAAAATCCGATTGAAAACGCTGAGGGCTTTATCCGCATCTCCATGCGCAAAGTATAGTTCACCCAGTTCACTGAGCACCTTGACATCCTTGGGATTGCCGTCGATCAACGTTTGCAGGGCAAAAACGGCGGTTTCAAAATATCCCAACGCCATGCACGCGTCTTTGAGCAAATGGTTGGCGCTGCTGTTGTAAGGATCGGTTTCCAGCGTTTTCTCGGCCAGATCAAGAGCCGCAACCGGGTCTTTTTTGAGGAGTTGCGAGCCCTGGCTCATAATGGAGAGCTTGGAAAGCCCGCCAAAGAAGTTCTTTTTCCCCCCGTGCTGGGCGATCTGCGCCTTGCGCATCCATTGGCGGCCTTCCAAAAATTCCGGCGCTTCTTTAAGCACGGATTGAAGAAGAGTGACTGCGTAGCCGTAATTCTGAATTTCGGCAGCGCTACGGGCTTTGAGCCAGTTGTGCCGTGAGTTATCGGAGAGGTCTTTTTCAGTCTTGATTGCCATACGAGGGGAAAGGCCAAAAAATAGCACTCCTCCCGAGCCCAATGCAATCGGGAATTGGGAAAGCCTGATCTGCAGGGCCGGACCGACGCCCGACTTAAGGCTGGGCCGTTTTCGGCGGATTGATCCCGTCCATCACGGCCTTCCGGAAATCCTCGATCTGTATTTTCACGTTGGGCACGAAATTATTTGGCCCTTTTTCAAAGAGAACGACAAAGGAAAGGGTCGAGAGCAAAAAGACTAAGAGCCAAAAGATGTTTCGGAGGAGAGCCATGGGTGAACGGATTCTAATTCAACCCCCCGGGTCGTCAATGAGGAGTTTATCGAAAAAAGCAGAGGATGCAGTTGATCGAAAATGAAGCGGAGGGTGCAGTAAAGGTGGTGCGGATTCTCATGGTGGTGCGGATTTTCTCATTCAGCGCCAACGGCGCGGCCCCATACCAGCATGGGTCGGAGCGAAGCGCAGGCCCATGACCCCACGCCCCATAGGAACAGGGCTGAAAGCCCGCACGATCCGCTGGCGGAAAAGGATGGTGCGGGCTTTCAGCCCTACGTATACCCCATCGAAGACCCAGCCCTTCAGACTGGGCTGGTATAAGGCCGCGCCTTTGGCGCTGAACTTCCCATGGTTCGCACCGCCTTTGACTTCCCCCAGAAGCGGATCGGGACCGCTTTTCACTCCAATCCGATGGCGGCAAAGTGACCTCTGCCGCCGTGGATGAATTTGAGAGAATCAGGCTTTGCTGGCCAGCAGTTGTTCGAGCAGTTCGTTGACCCGGTTGAGCATTTCGCGGGGGTCTTCCATCAACCCGGCCGCGACGCGGGCGTTGTCGAAGATTTGCTCGGCGATTTTGCCTGCAAGGGGAGCATCGCTCTGCCGCATTTTGTCGAGCCGCGCAATCATGGCGTGGTTGGGGTTGAGCTCCAGGTCCGGCTTGGCTTCATAAGCCGCCCCGCCTTCGCGGTTCATCGACTTGAGAATCCGGCGCATGCTGGAGGTCATAAAACGGTCGCTCTCCACGGCCACGGCCGGGCTGCCGACGAGACGCTTGGAGGCGCGCACCTCGTGGACCCGGTCGCCCAAGGTTTCTTTGACAAACGCGGCGAGCGCCTTGGCCTCTTCTTCGCTGAGGGCGGTAAATTCCTGTTCGAGCGCCAGTTCCGCTTTTTCGGCCGCCTTGACCGGCTTGCCTTCAAAATCGCGCAGGTGGTCCATCACGAACTCGTCGCGCGGATCATAGAGGAAGAGCGCTTCGAAACTCTTCGCCTTGAGCACCTCGAAGTAGGGGCTCGCTTCGGCGGCTTCGCGGTTGGCGGCGAGGATGAAGTAGATCTCGGTCTGGTCTGAAGGCATCCGGCTCACGTAATCGGCGAGCGAGGTCTGCTTGCCTTTTTCAGTGAAGCTCGATTCGAACCGGAGCAGCTTCGCCAGCGCGGTCTTATGCTCGTAATCGGTGGCGACCCCTTCCTTCAAACAGTGGCCGTGCTGGGCAAAGAATTTGTCGTAATTTTCCGGATTCGATTTGGCTTCTTCGTCCAGGAATTTGATGAACCGGCCGGTGATGACCCGGTTGAGCTTCTGCATCAACGCGCTATCCTGCATCGTCTCGCGGGAAATGTTCAACGGGAGATCCTCGCTGTCCACCACGCCGCGCAGGAAGCGCAGCCATTCCGGGAACAACCCTTTGGCCTTGGATTCGATCAGCACTTTGCGGCAGTAGAGGTGGACCTCCGATTCGCTGCGCGACATCCCGAACTGCTCGACGCTGTGGCTTGGCACAAACAGGAGCGCGCGGATGGAGAGCGGCGCGTCGGCATTGAAATGGAGCCGGTAAGCGGGGGCATCCGAGTCGTGGCCGATGTATTCGTAAAACTCGGTGTATTCCTCTTCTTTGATTTCGCTCTTGTTACGGGTCCAGATCGCCTGGACGGTATTGACGGTCTCGCCGTTGAGGCTGATTTCGAACGGAACGAAATTGGAATAACGCTTGATGATTTCGCGGATGCGATCGGCCTTGGCGAACTCTTCCTCCTTAAGGTGGAGCGTGATCGTGGTGCCGCGAGGCAGATCGGCGGCGGCCTCGATTTCATAGCCGGTTTTGCCGTCGGACTCCCATTTGCACCCTTCCTCGCCCGGCTTGCAGGAGCGCGTGGTGACGACAACGCGGTCCGCCGCCATGAACGCCGCGTAAAACCCGACGCCAAACTGCCCGATCAGGTTTGGGTTGCCCTGGTTGGCTTTGAGTTGCTCCAGGAATGCGCGGGAACCGGAATGGGCGATGGTGCCGAGGTTTTCGACCAGTTCCCCGCGGGTCATCCCGATCCCGGTGTCGGTGAAGGCGATGGTTTTGGCGGTCTCATCGGTGACGATTTTGATACCAAGGGGGGTCTCGGGATCGGCGATTTCGGTGCCGCTGGTTTGCAGAAATTTAAGTTTTTCCAGGGCATCCGCCGCGTTGGAGATCAATTCGCGGACAAAGATTTCTTTGTCGGTATAGAGGGAATGAATGACGATATCGAGCAACTGCGCGATTTCGGCCTGAAATTGATGTTTCTCGGTGCTCATAGGTTTTGAGCCGGGCAATTTACAAGCCCGGGCGGGGACAATTCAAGCCCACATCGCATCCCCTCCCCGCTGTGACTGGAAAAATAATACTCCTTGCAACCGCCTCGTTTCCGGGCTAATGGTTCCCTGTTGTTGGGCCTAAGTTTGCTTGAGCCTTGCAGCTCGTGGTTTCGCGGTTTTCTTCACGGGATTCGTTTTTTGAATCTTTTAGAGAGACTCCGAGTCTCCCACTCTCCTCTGTGGCCGGTTCGCTCGCCGCAAGACAGGAAGTGGCACACGTGGCTGCTGCTTTAAGCTGCCGCGCCCCGCATGACCATGGCGAAGTATTTCAGCCGGCGGTCGTCGTCCGAGAACCAACGCGGACGCCCGCCTTGCCTGAACCGTGCATCTTGAATGCGCTTCGCCTCCTTATATCAAGCAATCCATTCGTACGAATTTAAGTACGGATTTAGCATTACGTTCCACATGAGATCAGACAGTCAGCAGACCGCCCGCCGCCGCGGAGGGCGCCGCCACTCCCGCAGTTCCCGCGATTCCTCCTATTCCAAATCCAAGGCACCCGCCAAGAAACTGAGTTTCTTCCAGCGCATCCTCGCCTTCTTCACCGGCAAGCCCGCCGCCGCCAGTTCCGCCCGTGCCGCCGCCCCGTCCAATGGCCGCAGCCGGATCACGATCGAGTCGTCCTCCAAGCCCCAGGGCGAGCCCAAACCCGCCCGGAAACCGGAACTCCTCGAAGTCACCTCGCCAAAAGTTTACGTCGGCAATCTCTCGTTCGACGCCGCCGAGAGCGACTTGTTCGAGTTATTCTCCGGGGTTGGCTCCGTCCAGAACGCCGAGATCGTTTGCCACCGCGAAACCCAGAAATCCAAAGGGTTCGCTTTCGTGACCCTGGCCAGCATCGACGAAGCCAAGCGCGCCGTCACCGAGCTCCATGACAAAGAGTTCATGGGCCGCCGCCTGGTAATCAGCGGCGCGAAGACCAACGACGTCCGCGACGCCCGCTAAGCTACTCAATTAAAAAAGGCCCATCCGCAAGGGTGGGCCTTTTTGTTTTTTAAAGAAGACGAACTATTTTGCTTTTTGGCAGTCGCTCTATTTCGCCAGAGCGTAGGCCAAGGCTTTCTCAACATCGAAACGTTTAAATTTCGCGGCGATTTTTGGGTCATTTGCGACCGCTACGAGCTTCGGGTTTTTAAGCAATGACAAGTAATTGCCATCCCGCAGCGCACGCAGGATTTCCGGATCCTGGCGCAAAGCGGTGATCTCCGGCAAAATCGTCAACTCCTGCGCGCCGGGGTAGCTCAGAAAACGCTCAACCGATTGAGGCGCGGCGACCATGCGCCCGATTTGCGCCGTGACGACATAGGCTTTCTTCGGCACGGGATCGACTGTTTGGAGGATTTCGCCCGCCATTCCCTTTTCGAGATATTTTTTTATCCCAACCAATTCGCGCAGCCAAACCGGGCCGTCGGTGGCGGGCCCGGTGGATTTCGGCGTGTTGATGGGATGAATGATGGGCGGTTTGAGGGTGGCAGTTGTGGCGGCAGCGGCAAATCTGGCTTCAGCCATCCCGCCCAAAAGCCGCACGGCGTCGGCCGCCAGAAACACCAGCACCAGCCCAAAAGCCAGACCAAGTGCGGCCCCCGTGATCCCATAAAAAAACCAGACGAGCCCCAGATTTTGGTGAGCCGTCCGTTTAAAAAGTATCCCGCCAACGAGCGAAATAAAGAGGAACACCGCCAAAGCGATCGCCATCCCCCCGAGCCCTTGCAAAATGAAATCGGGATACCCAAGCGGTCGCAGAAACGGAACGGCTGCGCTTCCAAATAAAAAGGCGCTCATATAGGCCGCCGCCAGCGCGCCAAACCGCACGATCTGCCGGACCAACCCCAACCTCCAACCTTTGATCGTCTGGATCAGAAGCAGCAAAGCCGCGAAACTCAGGAAGATGATCTGGCCGCGATCCATAAGAAGAGAACTAGCCTCAAATCTTTCCGCATTGCCCGCGCTGGCGCAAGGCGTGATCGCACAATACAAGCGCCGCCATCGCTTCCACAATCGGCACCGCCCTCGGGACCACACACGGGTCGTGCCGCCCTCTAGCGGCAAGCTGGGTCTCTTCGCCCGTGACGGTGACGGTCTGCTGTGGGCGGGTGATCGTGGGGGTCGGCTTGAAAGCGACCCGGAAGAAAATCGGCTCGCCGTTGCTGATCCCGCCCTGGATTCCGCCGGAATAATTGGTGGTCGTGCGAACCCGCCCCTGCTCCATCGCAAACGGGTCGTTGTGCTGGGAACCGGTAAGCCGCGTTCCCGCAAAACCGGACCCGATCTCAAACCCCTTGGTGGCGGGCAGGCTGAGCATCGCTTTGGCCAGATCGGCTTCGAGTTTGTCAAAGACCGGCTCGCCCAAACCGGGCGGCACGCCGCGAATAATACATTCGATCACGCCTCCCGCCGAATCCCCTTCGGTGCGGAATTTTTTGATGAGATCGATCATCCGCGCGGCCGCTTCGGCATCCGGGCAGCGGGCGATGTTGCTTTCGACCTGCTCCGAATTGACGGTCGCGGGATCAACCTGGGCTTCGATCTGATGGACCGATTTCACGTAGGCGACGATCTCCACCTTTAACCCGAGCGTTTCGAGAACTTTCCTGGCAACGGCCCCGGCAGCGACCCGGCCAATGGTTTCGCGGGCCGAGGCGCGTCCCCCACCCTGCCAGTTGCGAATGCCAAACTTGGCCTGAGTGGTAAAATCGGCATGCGAGGGGCGGAAAGCGGTCTCCATCTCGTCGTAAGCGCCGGGCCGCGCGTCCTGGTTCATCACCATGATCGAGATCGGCGAACCGATGGTTTTACCCTGGAAAACGCCCGAAAGAATGCGGCAGGCGTCGGCCTCGTGACGCGGAGTGGTGATCTCGCTCTGGCCGGGACGCCGCCGGTCGAGATCGCGCTGGATGTCGGCCTCGGTCAGTTCGATACCGGGCGGGCAGCCGTCGATTACGACGCCAACGCCGCCGCCGTGCGATTCACCCCAGGTCGAAATGTGGAAGAGTTGACCTAACTGGCTGGACATAAGAGAGAGCAATCTAAACAGCGCAGAGGCATTTAGGCCAACGAAAAACGAGAAAACACGCCCTTCGATAAGCCGGAAAAACCGGGGTTCCCCCTAAAAAGATCGCAAAAAGCTCAAACCAGCGGTTGACGAACCCCTTTCAAACCTCTAAGGTCGCCCCTCGCGTCGGATTTTATGCCTAGCGGGACTTTCCTGCTACCAAGAGCAGATCCTGCCGCGAAAAATAGCAGAACACCGCAATTTATACTGAAATCGGACCGTAGAAGGAGAACAACATGCCAGAAGTTTTAGTTCGCAAAGGGGAACCCATCGATCGCGCACTCAAGCGCCTCAAAAACAAACTCGATTCCGAGGGTGTGATGGATGAAGTGCGCCGTTTGCGAGCGTTTGAGACCCCTACCCAAAAGACCAAGCGCAAAGCGCGTGCGAACGCGAAACGCGCGAAGATGAAGTCTTTCCGCTTCAACTCCTAAGGGGTTAACGCGATCCATTTTAACAGCCACTGATCCGCAATTGCGGTCAGTGGCTGTTTGTATTTGCATTGAGCCGGTCTATGTGGGAGCGGTCTCCCGCTTGGCGCGTCTTTCTCATTTTGCGACTTTTGCGGCTATTTCCAGCGCGCCCGCTACCTGCCGCACTCGCACAGAATCCGGAACCCGACATCGTTGGCCGAGTAAGCCGGGGAATTGGCTCCGCGCGCGCTGGTTCGCAGGCTCGTGCTGCGCGATTTCCAACTCCCGCCCCGCTGGATTTGCTTCCCTCCAGTCAACGGCCCCTGCGGTTGGGTGCATTCGCGACCCCGATACGGGCCCAGGCAATCAAGACACCATTCCCAAACGTTCCCCGCCATGTCTTCCATCCCGAAAGGACTGGCTCCCCGGGGAAAACTCCCCACGGGCGAAGTGCTCTCAAATCCGCAATCGAGGGTGCGGTCGGCCCAAGGCAGTTTTTTGTTGGCGTCGGCAAAGTTGGCCAGGTCGTTGGCATCGAGCTGGTTACCCCAAGGGAATTTGCGTCCGTCCTCACCCCGCGCGGCATATTCCCACTCCGCTTCGCTTGGCAGGCGGTATTTGCGATGTTCTTGGCTGCTCAACCAGGCGCAAAACTGGGTGGCGGCGGCGTGGCTGACATGGACGACCGGATGGTCGACTCCGGCTCCTGGGGCACGCTTGTTGCGATGGGTCGGGTCAAATTGCTCGTATTGCGCATTGGTCACCGGCCAGCGGGAAAGATAATACGCGCTCAGGTTCACTTTCGTAACCGGCTGCTCGTGGGGAGCGGCTCCCGGTTCTTCGCTTCCCATCAGGAATGAGCCGGACGGGACCAGGCGCATGGGAATGCCGACCGTGTTGCAAAAATCCGGGTATGCCTGTCGTTCCTCCGCTCTCTGGAGCGGCGTGTTGGCGGGCCGCGATGCGACCGGATCGGCTTTGCGGGGGGAGAATTTCGGAGCGGGGGCAATCGGATCAACCGGGGGAACCGGAGCGACCGGCGGGCTCGCGGTTCCGGCGGCCATCCGTTCTTCCAGGTATTCGTCAATGATGTCTTCGGCATCGCCTCCGCTCAGCCCCAACGCTTCTCCCATATTGCAGAAGGCATCCCGTTGATCGTCGGTAATTTCGTCGAGTATGGAAAGCCGCAGCATCCGCAGGAACTCGGAACGCGCTTCGAGCGGAGCGGCAGGAACGGTCGCAACCGGGACGCCAGAGGGCGGGGGGGCTTGGACGGTTTTGTTGGGGACCCGTTTCATTCCCCATTTGTCCAACTCGGCCTGGACGAAGCGTTCCATTTCGTCCCGCTTGAGCCCGAGATCGTCGCCAACTTTGTAAAGGTTCTGCTCTTCGTCGGGATCAAGTTCGCCACCGGTCAGGACGAACGAGAGGAACTTATAAAATTCGGCAAGGGCGACCGATTTTTCGGCCGCCAGCAGTTCCTGGTCAATGGCGGCCCGGCTTTGCGGTTCGAGCAGCAGCGTGCGGGCTTCGGCGAGCTTGGCGGGCGCTTCGTCCATGCCGGAACGCAGAAGCTGCGCGAGCGGATTGCTGGGCTGGTTTTTGAGGGGCAGTTTTTTTTGCCACCACTGGAGAAGCTGCCGGCAGTTGGACTCGATCTGTTCGTCGCTGGGGGCGGCGTCGAACTCCAGGCAAAGCCGTTCGTAGGGGTTGCCGGACGAATACAGTCTCCACCCGTCCCAGCGCATCGGGTTGTCGGGCAAAGGATTGGGAAGAGCCATGCGGCGTTATTCCACATTGACCCTCATCAGGTCGGCGGTGGCTTCCTCCATTTCCGCCTCGTTGAGGCCAAGGTTGCGCGAAATTTTGACGACGCTCTGGTTTCCGTAGGCGTCCACTTTGACTTCGAGCACCTGGTTTTCGTCGTACCGGTAGGTGAGCTCAATGGGCGAACCTTTGGGAAGATAGGGTGGCAGTTCCACATTGCAAAGCCCCAGCGGGGTGCATTCGGCGGGCACGGTACTCTCCCCTTCCACGACACGCACCAGGACTTTTTTCATGTTCGGCTTGGCGGTGCCAAACGAGTTCTGCACATCGACCGGGATGGGGGTCGATTTCTTGATCATCGGGAAGACGTATTCCTCGGCCGCTTCATCGTCCCAGAGGACAACCCCAAGGGTGTGCGTGGTGATGTTGGTGACACGCACGAGGGTTCCCTCGGCGCTGGAAAGTTTGGAGCGCGTGGCTTGCGAGATGGTCCGTTCGCAACCCAGGCTGTCCTCGCGTCCGAGCAGGACGAGGGTGGCGTGCAGGGCGGCTCCCATGGCGACAGCTTCGTCCGGGCTGATGTCTTCGGAAAGGGGGCGTCCGGTTATGTGGCGGATCATTTCGCGCACGCTCGGCATGCGGGTCATTCCACCCGTTAGCAAAACGCGGTCGATCTCGTTCCAGTCCAGACCCGCCTCGGACATGGCGATTTCGCAGATGGCTTTCGCCTTTTCGAGCAAATGCCGGCTGCGGTATTCGAATTCCTCGCGGGTCAGCTCCATTTTAAGGCTGTGCCCGGCGTAACTGTGAACCACGGTGGCGGTATTGCGGCTCGAAAGCTGGATCTTGGCGGTTAACGCCCGGTTGTAAAGATCCTGGTAACTATGCAGATCCAGGAGCGGGTTTTCGTTATACTGCCGGTCAAATTCTTCGCTGACCCAGTTGACAATCACGTCATCCCACTCTTTGCCACCCAGTTTGTGGTCGCCGTTGCTGCCCAACATCTGGATGTGATGTTCGGCGATCCGCATGATGGTCACGTCGAAGGTGCCACCCCCCAGGTCGAATACAAAAACGGTCTCGTTGCCCTGGTGCTTGTCGATGCCGTAAGCCAGCGCGGCGGCGGTCGGCTCGTTCAGGATTTGGAGCACTTCAAACCCGGCGAGCTGCCCGGCGTGCATCGTGGCGGTCCGCTCGACATCGCTAAAGTAAGCGGGAACGGTGATCACGGCATCGGTGATCGGAACCCCGAGGAATTTTTCCCCGTCCTGCTTGAGCTTGCGCAAAATCAACGCCGAAAGTTCCTCCGCAGACCAAAGTTTGCCGCCAAATTCGCGGTTAAACTCAGTTTTGCTTTTGCCCATCTCGCGTTTGACAAAATCGACGATCTTTTCCGGCTCGGCCACGGCGTTCTGCTTGGCTGCGGAACCGACAATGGCGGTGTTGCCGTCGAAGAGGATCACCGAGGGGGTGATGCGCTCGCTTTCGGCGTTGGGGATGATCTGGGTGCGTCCGCTTTCGTCCACATGGCACATGGCGGCAAACGTAGTGCCCAAATCAATTCCAACCGCTTTGCGTGGGAGCGGGATGGACGGATCTATAAAAAGGGGGGAATGGCTCATCGAATTGAATGGCAAAAAAACGGAGGGTCGCAACCTTACTCGGTAGAACTTCCAATGTTTGAATAATATCCCCGAATCGCTTCGGTTAGGCCAGCAATATCGTGGCGTTTAGCCTCGATATCGACCCGCAGGTTAAGCTGGCGCATGGTCGCGCTGGTGACCGGGCCTATGCTGGCCGTCAGCGTATCGGGAGGCAGCGGGAGCCCGAGCGCCATGAAGTTTTCCACGGCAGAGGAGCTGGCGAACGTCACCAGATCGGCCCCTTCCTCACGCAGGCGCGCCAGAGCGGCGGCATCCGTTTCCGGCTCCGTACGGTAGGCTATGGCTTCATCAACGATGGCTCCCATCTTGGTCAGCTCTTTCATCAGCACGTCCCGTGCCTTTTCAGGCCGTACGACGAGCATTTTGAGGTTTTCCACCGAGCTGTCTTTGACGAAGGCTTTGATGAGCGCCTCGGCCACGGCTTCCTTTGGCTCGAGATCGACCAACAGGTGAAAATCGCGAATCCGGGCGGCGGTTGCCGGGCCGACGGCGGCGATGCGGCACCCGCCGATTTCTCGGGCATCACTGTAGATTTTGAAAAACATTTCGAAGAACGCCGAAACGCCGTTTGGACTGGTGAAAACGAGCCAGTCGTACGTATGGACGTCTTGGACGAGTTGCCCGAATTCCAGCAAATCGCGCGGCGGCTCGATGCGGATCGTGGGCAGTTCGGAGATTTCCGCTCCCAGCGCTCGCAATGCTTCGGAAAGCGCCCCGGCTTGATCGCGGGTCCGCGTGACGACGATCTTTTTCCCAAAAAGCGGTTTTTTCTCAAACCAGTTGAGTTTCTTGCGCAAGTTGACCACCTCGCCAAAAACAGCGACGGCGGGAGCGCTCAAACCGGCTTCGCGGGCGAGCCGGGCAATATCGGAGAGCGGCCCGGTGACGGTCTGCTGACGCCCGGTGGTCCCCCAGCGGACGAGGGCCACGGGCAGCTTTGGAGAGGCTCCCTGTTCGAGAAGGGCGGATGCGATCGGTTCGAGCCGTTCGATTCCCATGAGCATCACCTTGGTCCCCGGTTGTTGGGCGATTTGCGCGTAGTCAATGGAAGGCTCCGGCTTGGACGGGTCTTCGTGCCCGGTGAAAAGGGTCAATTGGGCATTGTGACCGCGATGGGTCACAGGGATGCCGGCGTAGGCCGGGGCTGCCAGAGCGGAGGAAACGCCGGGGATGATTTCAAAAGCCAGCTTTGCTTCCGCCAACGCTTCCGCTTCCTCCCCGCCGCGTCCAAAAAGAAACGGATCGCCCCCCTTGAGGCGCACGACGCATTTGCCTTCTTTGGTGAGTTTGACGAGCAGCTCGTTAATCTCTTGCTGGGAAAGGGTGTGTTCGCCCGCTTTTTTCCCTGCGTAAATGATTTCCGCCCCTTTGGAGGCCCACGCAAGCATATCCGGGTTGCACAGGTAGTCGTAAACCACCGCATCCGCTTTTTCGAGAACCTGCCGCGCTTTTAGGGTGACCAAACCGAGGTCGCCCGGACCTGCGCCGGTGAGATAACAAATACCGCTCTGTTTTTTGGCCATGGGAAGAAATTGGAAAAGATGGGAATGATGGGGACGGGAGAGCAAAGCAGAAATACCAAAAAAAAGAAGTGATTCCCACCGGTTTTCTTCAAAAACGATCGGCTCAAATCAAAAGAGACCGGCTGGGGTAAGAATCTACGGAATACGGGGCCAGGTAGGTTGAATACGGGAATTCATTCTCTGTCAATCAGGTCAAGAATGACTGACCCCGTGCCTCTGCAGAAGAAGAAGTGCGAGCGCAAACTATTCGGCAGCGAGGGCGGCGAACTCCTCCACGGTCAGTCCGCTGGAACGAATCAGGCTTCGTAGGGTACCTTTGGCGATTTCCCGATGGTCAGGAACGGAGAGGGTGGCCATGTGGCCGGGTTTGACCATAATCATGTGGCTGCCACGTTGTCGGACCATTTGCCACCCGGATTTGGAAAACATCTTGGCGACCTCGCGCCCACTGAGAGTCGGTAAGGAAGGCATCAGACGGCCACCTCTACTTGATGCGTCTCGATGGTCAGAGGCAAGCCGAGGTCGGCCCGCACTTCCAAGCAGGCTGCGATGGCCTCTCGGATGTTGGCAAGGGCTTCGTCGTGGGTGTCACCCTGGCTGACGCAACCGGGGATGGAAGGGCATTCGGCAATCCAAACGCCGTCCTCGTCCCGTTCGAGTGTGGTTACAAACTTCATGGGGATTATGTTACCCTCGTTTTTCGTTTTTGGAAAGTCCCACGTTCTTCTCCAACCGGGTGGGATGGGTCGCCGTGTGAAAGGCATCGGGACCAGCACTTCGGAACTTGGAATCCGCCAACCAGGTCAAGAATGAATGCCTGACCCCGTGAATTTTGCACAATTAGCGTCGATATGAACGGATCGACGAACCCACCGAAGTTTGATGGCAACGTCAATATTGACCAGCGGACTGTAAATGGCCATACTGAATGGTATGTAAAAGACATAGGGACTTTCCATCGTGTCAATGCTGAAACCACGTTTATTGGGCCGCCGACCACTAGTCAATTTTACAATAAAATAAAAGCCCATGAAGATAAACATCTTGATCAATTCAACACAGGTAAATACAGTGGGCTTTGGAACGCCAACGGCCTATACAGTATACGGCTCTATAAAATGACATCTCTAGTAAGCAAGATAGATTTAGAGGCAACAATATCTATGGCAATTGACGCTGAAGATTCCAGGTGCTTAGATGTGAAAAACAAGGATACGTGCACCGTTATAGAGCCAGAGGCCTATGCAGCCGGAAATTCTGCCGATCCGGATTTTTTAGAGCTAGACGAAGCCGATTGGAGGCCGAAGTACAATTGCAATTAATTACAACTTACCTACTATGAAATACGTGTATAGCACTATTGTTTTTATTTTAATTAGTCTTTTGGCGCAAGCATCACCGAATAAATTCGGGATGCTTAAAGTAGAGTTTCAAGAACAAATCGCTAAAAGCGATTTAATTGTTGTCGGTGTAGTTAGGCCGTATTCTCCAGAGAGCCGCCAAAGAGGCATGGCTTATTTTCAGGTTGTTTCTGAAGAGATTTTGAAGCCCGGTCGTAATAGTGGTAATGAAATAATTGACCAACTTGGTCGCAAGGTGGGTGTGGATACCACGGATATAAAAGCTGGATCAATTATTATTGAAATTAATAATCGTGTCCTTAGCACTTTGGGCTCTGCGCCTGAATTGCAGGAAGGAAAAAAGTACATGCTTTTTCTAAAACGAGTGAATATTCCATCAATATCTAAGCCGAACATTGCGGTAGAACCGGTGGACTCGTGGAAGGGTGTAATTGCGCTAGAGTCAGCAAGTGAAAACCGAGCGGTCGTGGGTACACTGGATGCATTTGGTATAAATATAATCGAGGATCCGAAATCATTTATTGATGCCATTCGAAGCGCAGCAAATCGCGTTAAGCCTCAGGATGCGAAAGTCATTGAAGTGAGTAAAAAATTGAAACTCGATTAATACAGCGGCCAACGTTGCCAACATCGTGCAAACAAACCCACGAATTGCTGCACGTCAGGAGCGGCAAGTCTTCGCTGACGAGGCTACCTTGGCGTGAAAAACCACCCTGAGATAGAATTCACGCAGGGGCGGTTAGGTAATGGCGACCCAGCGAGCCAAGGTCAAGGCCATGACCGAAGGGTTGCTGAAAGAAGCGCTGGAAGCGTTCGAGCAGGCCAAGGCTCAGGTGCGGGCGTGGTGGAACACCCCTTCCATTTCGTGATGAACCTCTTTGGATACCGGAAGACTAGATATCGAGGACTGGCCAAGAATACGGCGCAAATCCACACGCCTTTCTCATTGGCAAGCTTGGTGATCGCCATTGAGCAAAGCGTTCGTATAAGCTGGAGTAACCAACAAGCCCCATCCAAAACCAACCGAGAGACCATTTTCACGAATCAAACCTGAACCCATACCCCAAATTCGTGACCGCCGCTAGCGAAATTCAATGATTTGCGCCGCATTGCCCTGGCGTAATGCGGCGGCTATTTGTTCAGAGAGCATGCAGCTTCGGTGAATTAAATGAGATTGGGATGATCTGTACGTGCGTGTACGGGGTCAGGCATTCATTCTTGACCCGAGCCGAGAAATAATGATCATTTAAAAAACGGCATGAAAACCGCGAGTTGAATAACCCTGCGAGCGAATGTTGATCCAAAAATAAACTTTTTTAGGGCACCTTTGAGGCACTTCAAAAAACAGCCAGAATATTTCTGGTGGCCTAATTTCTCGTAACCCCCTCAGCGAGAGGGAGAGCCAAAAAAAATTCTATAGAAAACAGCACTGCGGGGTCAGGCATTCACTGCGGGGTCAGGCATTCATTCTTGACCCAAGCCAAGAAATGGCGATGATTTGAAAAATGGTACGAAAACCGCGAGTTGAATATGGGGAGTATCTATGTAGGGCGCCCTTTATCAATCAGGTCAAGAATGAATGCCTGACCCCGTAAGCATTTTTCCGTAAGCATTTTTGACCTGTTCGAATCGGCGAATGCACGAATATGGGGTCAACTCTTGAAAATGACATCCAGTTTCAAGAATCAACTCCCCATTTCCGCGCTGCCTAACGCTTTAAAGATTGCTTGGGCCAGTGCCTCCGGGGTTCCGGCGGTGACGTCCGCCTCGCGCGGCGGTTCGGCTTCTGCCCCAAAGAGTATGGCGCGCATGCGCATGCCCGTTTCGGAACTTTCGGTTATCACCCCAACCGGGAGGCTGCAATCGCCGTTGAGGAGCCGCATCAATTCACGCTCGGCGCGGATGGCAAGCCAGGTCGGTCCGTGGTTAAGCGCGGCGAAAAACGGGGCATCGGCGACCCGGCATTGCAGGGCAATGGCCCCCTGCCCGATTGCGGGCAGCATCCCGGCAAATTGGGCGTAAAACATCCCTTCGTCGGTTTCGAGCCGCCCATCGACAATTCGGTAGCCGAGCCGGTCGAGCCCGGCCTTTGCCAGAACCGTGCCCTGGAGCGTTGCTGATTCCCGCAATTTGCGAAGCCGGGTGGCGACGTTCCCCCGGATCTCCTCGATGATGAAATCGGGGCGTTGCCATTGGAGTTGGCGGGCGCGGCGGACGCTGCTGGTCGCGACATGAGCCCCCTGGGGGAGCCCGTCCCCGGTTTTGGTCACGAGAATATCGGCGGTGTCGGCCCGTTCCAGCACGGCAGCCAGCACCAACCCCTCGGGCATGCCGCCGGGCATGTCTTTGCAACTATGCACCGCCACGTCGATCTCCCCTTTGAGCAGCGATTCTTCGAGTTCCTTGGTAAAAAGCCCTTTCGCGCCCGCCGGGGTCTGTTTGATGAGACTGATGTCCAGCTTGCGGTCGCCGCTGGTGGTGAATTTACGAACGCTGACCTCGGTTTCGGGATAAACCCGGCCAAGCGCCTGAAGCGTCAATTGCGCCTGGGCCAAAGCCAGCGCGCTTCCACGGGTTCCAAGGGTCAGCTTTTTCATGCGGTCAAATGGGGTGGATACGGGGCGGCCTGCATCCATTCTTCAAAGGCGCCGACGTGGGCGTCGATGTGTTCCTGGCAATGGGCGATTTCATCCCGGCGCGCTTCCATCCCTTGCCGGGCGATCGTCTGGAGCGAGTCGATGTCGTACAAATAGGCTCCTTCGAGATCGTTCACGGCCGGCTCCACATCGCGCGGAACAGCCAGGTCGATGACAAAGAGCGGACGCCCCTCCCTTTTGTGCATCACCGGGGCGAGCTTGGCCTGGGTCACGATGAGATGCTTGGCGGCCGTGGAGGAGATCAGGATGTCGATTTCGTGGTAGCGCCCTTCGCATTCCTCAAAATGGATCGCCTCGCCGCCCATCTGCTCGGCGAGGGCCGCCGCGCGGTCGTAAGTGCGGTTGGCTACGAAGATGCTCTTTACCCCACGCGAAAGCAAGGCACGCGCCGTCAATTCGCTCGTCTCCCCTGCCCCGAGAATCATCGCGTGACACGCATCCAGCCGTCCAAAAATTTTCTCCGCAAGTTCCACCGCAACCGACCCGACGGAAACCGGCCCACGGGTGATGCTCGTATGGGAGCGCACTTCCTTGGCGACGTTAAATGAGCGCTGGAAAAGCTTGTTCATGTGGCGAGAGGTGGTTCCCGCCGCTGCCGCCGCTGCATACGCTTTTTTGACCTGGCCCAGGATTTCTGTTTCCCCAATGACCATCGACTCCAGGCCGCTGACCACCCGGAACAGGTGTTCGATGGCGCGGGTTCCCTCCAAGGCATAAAACGGGTCCGGCACGGTTGGAGCGAGGCCACTGCGCTCTTCGGCAAACTGCAAGAGCGCGCACCGGGCCATCTCAATATCTTCCGCCGCGGCATAATACTCCACGCGGTTGCAGGTGGAGACGATGACTGCTTCGGCGATTCCGGGTCGAGACGACAAATCGGCCAGCCCCTTGCGCAAATCGGCCTCCGGGACGGCAAACCGCTCGCGCACCTCCACGGGGGCGCTTTGATGGCTCAATCCCAAACATAAGATGTGCAAGGGAGCCCTCACAATGCGGCCCCCTGACTGAAATGATTAAAGGCGCAGAGCGCGACCGCCGAAGAGCAGATCGCCGCCATCGAAAGCCAGGCAAGGCGGTGCGGTCCCACCCGGCGCGCCAGCAGCAGACCCAAATAGACCACCCACATCGCCCCTCCCCAAATCAATGCCGCAGGGGCCGGATGCACCGGAATCCGGGTCGCGGCAGCCAAACCGATGCTCAATAACATAAACCCGGCCCACAAGAGCCGCCGGTTGGCTTCGAATAGATCGATCATCGCTGGCATCTGGAAAAAGATCGCCCCCAGGCGACGGGTTTTGAGTTGCCGTTCCTGAAAAAGAAACATCAACCCGGCCACCCCCGCCAAAGCAAACGCCCCGTAAGCCATTAAGGAAAAGGCGGCATGCATTTCAACCCAACGATTCGAAAGAAGCTGGTGATGCGTGTCAGACGGGCCGAAAAGCGCCGCCATTTGGATCAGAAAAACCAACGGTTCGGTGAATGCCCCCAATAGCGAAAGCCGGTAGGCCCGCCCGATCACCAGGTAAAAGAAGGTGATCGACCAGCTCACGAAAATGAGCCCTTCAAAAAGATTGGTCAACGGGCAATGCCCGAGTGAAACGCCTCTTTGATAGAGAAAAACCGTCTGGAAAAGGAAACCGGCCCCCATTGCCGCCAGATTAAACCGATGGGGGCGGAAGCGACCCATTTTGAGAGCCCGCACCGTGGCGACGAACCCAAGCAGGAAGCAGAAAGTTGATAAGATCAGCGGCAGACGGTCCATTAAAGTCTCCCGAAGCTACCGAACCCCTCGGATCAATGCAACCCCGCTTACAAATCGTACCCATGCCTGGTCGGAAAAAAAGCCACTGGACACCATCCGTTTTCTGTAGTTTAAACAAGTTCACATCTGCTGAAAAAGCGCGACAAATCAATCCTTTTATGCGACCGATGGTTTCCCCGAGCATTCCTTAAGGTTTTCCCTGATTTTTAACTTATGATCCATTTACCGACCCTTTATGACCGTGATCCCTCCGAGTTCACAGACGGTTTTTCGCCCAAAGCGGGGCGGACCATCGCCACGGAAAAAATCGAGGTGGAATACAAAATCTTTTTCCTCGATCTCCAGGAAAATCACCGGGGCCGTTTCCTGCGGGTGACAGAGGACGCGGGTGGACGTCGCGAAACCGTGATCATCCCGATCGAAAACGGGCGCGAATTTGTGGACACCCTCAATCGGGTCGTCGCCGCGGTGCCTTAGACTCAAAAAAGCGCAAGAGAGGCCGGAATTGTTTCGAGTTTTGCGCTTTTTTGCGGCTGTTTTTTTAAGATTCCCGGAACGACTGCCAGATCCACAGGGCCGCCGCTACGAAAATGCACGAGTCGGCCACGTTGAAGGCGGGCCACGGGTTCGCAAAAGGCACATGCAAATTGAAGAGCAAAAAATCGACCACCGACCCATGGAGAACCCGGTCGGTGAGGTTGCCCAAAACCCCGGCCAGCAGAAAAACACAGCCCAGCCGACTCAAGGTGTCCCTAAATTTTCCAAACCAGATCAGCAGCCCCAAAACCACAAGCGCCACGACCGAGAGCAGCAAAAAAAACAGGTTCGAATCGCTCAAAATACTGAACGCCGCGCCGGTATTGCGCCAATGAACCAGATCGAAAAAACCGGGAATGATCACGCGCTCCTCCCCGATCTCCAAATGCCCCAACACCGCCCATTTCGTCGCCTGGTCGAGCAGATAAAGAGGAAGCGTCACCAAAGCCAGGAGCCGTGGAAAAGATGAAACAGAGGTGGTCATGCGAACGGTCAGGATACGGAATGCCTTCCCACTCCGAAACAAAAAACGGCTTGAGTTCGAGAAATCCCCGAAGCCGCACCTCAAGGAAAGCCCGATTGTGCTTGGCAACCGCGAAGCTGCTTGGATAGGTTTTACGCGCTCCCATGAAAAACCGCCTTGTGATTTTCGCTCTTTTGCTCCTCGGCGTTTCGTGCGTCCAGGCTCAATTCGGGAGCTTCGGGGATGTTCCGATCGAACTGACGGCCGAGGGGGAAACCCGGTTCGTGGGCGGCGTGGCGATCGCGGAAAACAACGTCATCATCCATTACGGGACGAGTTCCATTTACGCCGATTACGTCCAGTACAACCCGGAGACCCGGGACGTGCTGGCCATCGGCAACGTGCGAATTTACCGGGATGGCCGGCTGATCGAAGGGGACCGCGCGCTCTACAATCTCGAAACCAAACTGTTGCGGACCGCCGACTTTAAAGCCGGCATGTATCCTTTTTTCACCAAGGCCGAGACCGTCAACTCGCGCAGCGGGAGCGCCGGTTACCAAGCCAAGGAAATCATCGCGACCACCAGCGATTCGAGCAAGCCGGATTACTTTTTCAAGGCTGGCTCCGCGCGGATTCGCCCAAACGACTACATTGCGCTCTCGAATGTGAAGTTGTATGTGGGCCAGACCCCGATCCTCTGGTTCCCATACCTCTACCAATCGCTTAAACACGACGCTGGGTTCAGCTTCACCCCTGGCTACAGCAGCGATTGGGGCGTTTACGTCCTGAACCGGTACGGGATCCCCCTGACTGAAAACACCAATGGGATGCTCGATCTGGACCTGCGCTCGCGGCGCGGCGTGGCCGTTGGCCTTGAAACCAAGAGCGAATTCGGGCCGGGGAACAAAAGCTGGGCCCGGTTCAAGAGTTACTACGCTGAAGATCAAAACAGCTCGATCAACCCGACCGCGCAAACCATTGCGCCGGTTACCAACTCGCGCTACCGGCTATCCTTCCAGAGCCGCACTTATTTCAGCGACGATCTCTACGCCAACGCAGATATTAACAAGCTCAGCGATTACCGATTCCTGCGCGACTTCTACCCCGGCGAATACCGCTCCAATCCGCAGCCCGACAACATGGTATCGCTGACCAAATGGGACGAAGGATACACCCTCACCGGCATCGCGAGAGCCCAGATCAACAGCTTCTTTGATACCACCGAGCGGCTGCCGGAACTCGCCCTTGACATCACCCGCCAGCCGGTCTTCAAGCTCGGGGAAGAGTCCGCCATTTTCTACGAAGGCGAAACGAGCGCCTCGCACCTTTCTCGCCAATTCGGCACCCTTTCGACCACCGACGTTCTCCATCCGGTAGCCACCAGCTCATTGCTCCACGACTACAGCGCCACCCGGCTGGACACATTCCACCAGTTTTCGCTGCCCCAAACTTATGGGGGGTGGCTCTCCGTCATGCCATATGTCGGCGTACGCGCCACCTATTATTCCGCCGGAGCAAAAAGCACTCTCGACATCCTGCAGCAGACCAACACCGGGCTGGAAGTCCGGCAGGACATTCAAACCCTCATCCAGCGCAAGAGCGGCGGTTCCGTCTTCCGGCCGGTCATCAACGCGGGAGTGGAATCGTCGTTCAAGTTTTCGCGTGAATGGGAGGAGATCCAGTCGCGCAGCCTGGGATTGGATGGCCTGCGCCACGTCGTTCAGCCCTATTCCAATCTCTCTTTTGTCGAAAGCGGCAAGAACCCCGAAAGCATCCTTCAGTTTGACCGGCTCAACCCGACCACCGAATTGCCCTCGCTCAGCTTTCCGCAATTCACCACGCTCGATGCGATTTCCAATTGGAGTATTTGGCGCCTGGGCATGCGCAATACCCTGCAAACGCGCCGGGATGATGCCACCGTCAATCTGGTCGAGCTGGACAGTTTCTTTAATGCCAACCTGAACGCTCCGAACTACCCCGGCCTGGCCTCCGAAGGGGCTTTTTCCAATTTCTACAACCGGTTGACCTACGTCCCGGTGCCTTGGGCGGTCCTCCAGATCACCTCCCAGCTTCCGCTCACCAACAACGGGTTTACGCAGTTCAATACGGATATTCATTTCCTCGTAAACGAGGATCTCAGTTTCACGATTGGCCATCGTTATTTGAATAACAATCCGTATTTTCTCAACAGCAGCAACCTGCAGTTTGGGTCCTACTACCGGATCAACGACAACTGGGCCGTCAGCTTCACCGATTCCTACGAATTTACCGACAGCACGCTCCAGCAGCAGGAATACGAAATTCATCGTGATCTCTCCAGCTGGGTCGCCTCGCTCGGCTTTACGCAGCGCAATAATCACAATAGCTTTACTGGCCGCACCGTCTCCGAAGTCGGCGTGATCCTCACTTTCACGCTCAAGGATCTGCCGTCTTTGCGGCTGCCCCTCTCGGTTCACCCTTCATCGGAAGGTTTCTAAATCACCATTCTCTTGATCCTTTCAATCACCAACCCAAATAATCCAACAAAAAACTAACACATGGATCTCTGCATCATCGGTTCCGGATACGTTGGCCTCGTCAGCGGCGCTTGCTTTGCTGAAGTCGGCCACAATGTCATTTGTGTCGATAACGACCAGCGCAAGGTGGACGCCCTCCAAGCCGGCAAAATACCGATTTACGAGCCTGGGCTTGAAGACCTCGTCGCCCGCAACGTCGCCGCCCAGCGGCTGCGCTTCACCAACAGCATCGAAGACGGCGTGGACCATTCGCAGGTAGTCTTCATTGCCGTGCCGACTCCGCCCCAGAACGACGGCAGCGTCGATTTGAGTTTCATCGAGCGCGTTGCCCGCGAAATCGCCGGGGTGCTTAAAAAAGACCAATACCGCGTGATCGTGGATAAGAGCACGGTGCCGGTCAAAACCGGAGAGAAAGTCACCGACACCATCAAGCGTTACAATAGCGGCGCCGATTTCGACGTCATCAGCAACCCCGAGTTCCTGCGCGAAGGGTGCGCCGTGCCGGACTTGATGAAACCGGATCGCATCGTCATCGGCGGTAACAGCGACCGGGCGCTCGCGCTGATGAAGAAAGTGTATGAGCCGTTCAATGCACCGATCCTCGTCACCGATATCAACTCCGCCGAATTGATCAAACACGCCGCCAACTCGTTTTTGGCCCTCAAAATCTCCTATATCAACGCCGTTTCCGCCATTTGCGAAGCGAGCGGCGCCGACGTGGAAAAAGTCGCCGACGGGATCGGCATGGACCGGCGCATCGGCCGCAACTTCCTTAATGCGGGGCTCGGTTACGGCGGTTCCTGCTTCCCCAAAGACATCGCCGCCTTTATCGCGATCAGCGACGACCTGGGCGTCCCGTTCAACCTGCTCAAGGAAGTCCAGCGGATCAACAAAGATCAAAAGGAACGCTTCATCAAGAGCATTCGCGAAGCCCTCTGGGTGTTGCGGGACAAAAAAATCGCCGTCTGGGGGCTGACCTTCAAGCCGGATACCGACGACGTGCGCAACTCCGTGCCGATCGAACTCGTCAACGAACTGGTCAAAGAAGGGGCCATCGTTACAGCCTATGATCCCAAAGGAGCCGAGAAAGCCGAAGAATACAAGCTCTGCCCCGGGGTGAAACTCGTTGGCGACGCGCTTGAAGCCGTAAACGGAGCCGAAGCGCTCATCCTGGCAACCGAATGGAAAGAGTTCGCCGCCGTGCCGCTTGCCGAAGTCAAAAAGCAGATGCACACCCCCCTTGTATTCGACGGGCGCAATTTCTTCGACCCGGTCACCATGGCGCAACTCGGGTTCACCTATCACTCGATTGGGCGTCCGCTGCTGAGCCCGAAAAAATAATCAGGCCGCAAAAAACCTGACCAGAGCCGCAGGGTTCCCCTACCCTGCGGCTCTTTTTATTCCGGAGGCAACAGGGCCGCGCATTAACGGATTTGCATTCAGCCGCCGGATTGGCGACAACATGTCGGATGCGTATCGCCGTCATTTCCGACACCCACAACCGGCTCCCGCTCCACCTGCTCCATGCGATCGCCGAAGCTGACGAAATCTGGCATCTAGCCTGGCCCCCGGTGATCGACCTGGAGCGCGAAGGGTTCTCCATTCGCCTGATCCACGCCCCGCCGCTGATGCCTCCTCCGGGATGTGATCTTTTGCTGCACGGGCACACGCATATTCCGCGCAACGAGCGGATCGGCGAAACGCGGTTTTTCAATCCGGGCACCGTCGGCAAGCCCAACAAGGGAGTCCCCCCAAGCTACGCCTGGCTGGAACTCGTCCGCGGACGCCCGCCACGGTGGGAAATCGTGCGGCTATAGCGGGTGCTTGCAGGGAATTGTTCCAGAACGGGAAGAAAGCGGCAACACCGCACGGGGATCGTGAGGGAGGGGCCCCGCCGGAAAAAGTAAGTTGCTCCCGAAAAAACGAGAGAAAGGCCAAGTAGGGAGCTTTAGGCCAGAATTTCCGAAACCAGAAAATCCCCGAAACCCGTATTCGTTAAAAATTGTCGCCGGGCGAATCAAAGTGCACCACCCCTGGGCGGATTAAAGTGCACCACTTTGGACGCGGTGTTTTTCTAGCTGGGGTTGGTTAGTCGGTGCAAGGTAATTAGCGGATCACCCTCGGTGATTAGCAGCCGCAGGCTG
>CAIZLD010000034.1 GCA_903933715.1 uncultured Spartobacteria bacterium | reverse complement strand
TTAAAAAGGGCAGTTGTCCGGGTCTACGGCGACCGGGGCGGCGGGTTGGGTGGAACGGGCGGGAGCGGGGCGCTTGGCGCGGGGTTTGCGGGGGGCTCGGGGGAGGGTTCCGGCGGCGCGGGCTTCGCGGATGAGCTGGCGGGAGGTTTCTTCGCGGGCTTCGCGGCGGGCGCGGACGCCGGGGCTCTCGAACTCGACGGCAACGGCTTTGCGGGCCGGGTGGTCGATGAATTGCTCTTTGCCCTGGATTTCGGGTGCGGGCGGGAGGTTCAGGCCGGGATCGGCGGCGAGCTTGGCTGCGGCCTCGGCGGTGTCGGTGCGCTTGGCTTGGCGGCGGGCGTGGATTAAGAGGGCAATGCGGACGCGCTGGAGGTCGGCGGCTTTGGTGATCGCGGCCAGGCTTTCGAGGCGGCCCTCCCATTTGAGGACGCGGGCTGCCGTGGCGCGGGCGTATTGATCGTCAATGTCCCAGCGTTCGCAGATTTGGCGGATGGCGAATTGCAACCGGCGGCAGTCGCCCTGGTGGACGCGCAGGTTCCAGTAGAATTCGCCGCCGACAAAGACTTCGAAGTGGGCCATCGCGGCTTCAAAGTCGCGGCCCGGATCGGCGTCTTTGGTGGTGTCGCGCCCCAGGCATTCGGCCAGCTCGGCGCGATACCAGGCGTCCTGGGCGGCGTTGGAGCGCGGATCGAGCCCTTCGTTGGCGGCGTGCTTGAGCCAGGCACGCTTGACCATCGGGCGGAAGAGACCTTGCTGGGAACGGGTGAAGCTCATTTTAGATGCGTTCGAATTCGACCACCCATACCCACGGGTTTTTGTCCCACGATCCGGGACCATTGATTGACTGCCACAGTGCGGCATAAGCCTCCTTTGCCGTGTCGTATTCCTGCTCGCCAGGCGCATGTTTCCATCCGCCGCCGGTTCCTGAAAGAAGGTAAATCCCCTCGGCCTTTGCGTCCTCTTCACTGATCTCCATTAACCGCTCAACGCGGATGTCAGTAATCTGCAGCGTGATCCGGCTGGCCCAGCGTGGCATATGGATTGAGGGAAGTTTATTGCGCCGCCATTGCCATGCCGTGGCGCAGGTTCCGTCTGGATACTGTTGCACCCATGCCTCCCCTCTCGGTTCGACATACATGGAGTCGGCAGCATACCGGGCGATTGAAAACCGCCCATTGGTGGATGCTACAAGTGCCTCCTTCACCCAAAGCCGGTCGCTGGGGATGCCGTAAGGGCATTTTACCCCATGTTGCGACGGAGACGAAAAATATCCAAAAGTAGTGTTGAATTTTGGAGGCCCGTCGAAGCCTTGATATTCAAACTGCGGCCTCACAATCCTTCGCGTTTGGGGCTTCCGGCCTTCAAGAATCGCGCACACCATTGGCGCGCTGAATAAAATTGGTCTTTCTTTCATAGGTTTAGTCCAGATTGATGTCTTCGTGGTCCCCGAACGCCCAGGCGAAGGCGGTGAGGGTGATCAGGCAGCCGATGATGAGGGCGGGTTCGCTCATTGAAGGATGGAGTTTTGGCGGCGGGTTTCGTCGAGGGTGCGGCGGGCAAAGGCTTCGCAGCAACGCTCCCATCCCCGGTTGTAGGCGGTCATGCCCGCCGTGCATCAGCCTGTGGCAGCGCTCCAAAGTCGATTTCAGTCTCGGAGAGGCACTATCTGGCGCTCCGAATTCACTGCGCGATGGACTTCCTTGGGATGGCGTTTCCTCCTCAGTCGGAATGCTCCCCGTTTGG
>CAIZLD010000033.1 GCA_903933715.1 uncultured Spartobacteria bacterium | reverse complement strand
TCGCTCACCTTCAGCCCACTTGCCTCAACTTCTTTGAGGATTCGAATGATCTGCTCTGTGCTGTGTCTTTTCTTCATTGGTTCTGCCTGTTATCGCAGAACTCTCATCAAAACCTGTCCAGTTTTTCGGGGCCCGACCAACCCCATCCGCTCTTTTTTATCGCCATTGTCATCACACCGTATGCTTTGATTGCGGCGGTTTTTTTCAGGGTTATTCGCGCGGCCCACGTTTCGAATTCTCCCGCGCGATCTTTATTCCTATATCCGCTTTGGGCGGCGTTGGCGTTGACGGCTCTCTTTGTCGCCTGGGGGCAATACGACATCGCAACATCGCGATCCTCCACGGCGGCCATCGGGTATATTTTTCTCCCGTTTTATTCCGTCGCGTTTGCTTTGGTCGGCTTCTTGGTTTCCGGGGCGGTTCTGTATATTATCCGCTTCGTTTTGGAGCACTTCGGCGGGATCACCCCTCGGCTGACTTCTCTGGTTCCGTTGATCGCCTCCGTTTTGATCTGCTCGGTGACGGCATTTACAATCCAGCATCGCGTCTCCCGCCATCGGTTGCTCGTTTCGGCAAAGAGCGGCATGTCCCGGGGATCGATTATCGATCAGGCCATTGCGTCCAATGACTTGGAGGTTCTCGCCGCCGTGGCGCGGAATCGCAGCACCTCCACTGCCGATTTGCTACGAATCTACCAAGCGTGCGAACACCAAGTTTCGGCGAATTCAAAGGAATACATCGTTTTTTACGCACTTTCGGATCACCCGAATACTCCGCCGGAGGCGTTGGCCGCCTTGGCGCATCGACAAGAGGAATCGATCCGGATTCGGCTGGGAATCAACCCAAGCACCCCTCCTGAAATTCTTCCCTTGCTTGCCAACGATCCCAAACCGCTGGTTCGGACGTGGGTTACGGTCAACCCCCGCATTACCAAAGAATTATTGCAAAAACTTTCTCGTGACAGCGACTCGACGGTTCGATCCTATGCCGAGTCCAACTTGCGTCGCCGAGGGTGGGCCGACCGACCGGTCGATGCGGCTCATCCCCAAGAGGCTGCACTCCAAAGTATGGCCCAGTTGGGACGCCGTGCGGCTTCCGGGGATTTGCAAGCGGTCGATGAAATCGAGGAGCAACACCGACAGCTCTACGAAGGAGTTGACCACCTAAAAGATCGGCCAAAGATGATCGCCAATTTGAAACTCATGCGGGCTGCTTTCGATATCTTGGGGACCGAGGCGGCACAAAATAGTGAGGCGATGAAAGCGTTGGACTATGCCGCTGGAAAACCGGTGTTGCGCCCGTTCACCGTAGATGCGTTTGGGTTGGCCGCCGCAGGGGGGAATCCGCATGCATTGGATGCGCTTCTGGATTATAAATCCCATGGGTGGCTTCTTTCGAGCACTGTGGGAGCAATGAAATACCCGGCCGGGAAACACCAACTCCGTGCCATCGATTTCCTCATTGCCGTTTTGGACGAACCGAAGGACAAGCCGCTCCATCACATGGCGAGAAATGGGCTGGAAGAGGCGGCGGAGACGGGCGACGAGAAAGCGAAAGCCGCCCTCCAGGCCCACCCCAAGCAATAGCCTCAACCCTTTTTCCGGGCCTGCAGGCTCACCCATTTGCCTTTATGGATGGCCGCTTCAAATTGAAATCCAAGCCGTTTGAACGCTGCAATGACTTCCTTTTCCTGGATGAGCAGGATGCCGGATAAAATCAGCGATCCGCCGGGGCGCACCGCTTTTGCAATCGCTTCGGAAGCCTGGATCAACACCTGGCTAAAAAGATTGGCGGCGACGACGTCCCAGGTCCGTTTCGGGGTCCAGGCAAGCACGTCGGTCTTGCGGATCGGGATCGGCCCGGCGGCATTGAGCTCGACGTTTTCCTTGGCCGTGCGAACGGCGTGGGGATCAAAGTCGCACCCCTCCACTTTACGCGCGCCGAGCTTGCGGGCGGCGATGGCGAGGATGCCGCTGCCGGTTCCCAAATCGAGGAAATCCCACGCGCCCGGCTGGGCTGCGGCGAGATCGCAAAGGAGCCGCAAACAAGAGGCGGTCGTGGCGTGGTCGCCGGTGCCAAAGGCCATGGCTGCCGGGATGATGAGCGTTGGCCGCGGTGATGCCAGTTTGCGGGCGCTGGCGGGCGTATCGACTACCCACAGACGGTCGCGGATCGGGAGCGGTTTGCGCGGCACCGGCTCGGCAACCGGCTTATCTTTAATAATCCGGATCTGGCCGCCGAACTGCGCCAGCAGCCCCTCGGCTTCCTTGCGCGTCAAAGCATAGGCTTCGATCCGCAACGATTTGCGGCTGGGCAACCGGACCACCGCCAGCCGGGTCGGGCCGACAAATTGCAGCCGTTCAATCCAGGCGTCTTCCCATTTGGCCGAGGTCAGTTTTCTCCAGGTAATCATAGAAAAATAGTCAGCTCCGAATGCCGCGTAAGGGCCGGGCCGAGGTTTTACCCCAGCGCGTGCTGTCGATCTTCCACGCCCCTCCCTCGCTCACCAGGGTATAAAGACACGGGGTGACCGCCCCGGTGCGATCGATAAAATAGATCTCGACGACGGCCCGGGAATCTTGCGTTTTCAACGAGCCAAATTCCACGCGCCCCGGTTTGAGGGTCCGGGCGTAGTCGTTGCGGACCATGGCCGCAAAGCGTTCCATGGGCCATTGCTGTTGGAATTTCGAGGAAACCTGGCGGTAAGCGGTCGGGAAATCTTGATCCTGGCAGGCGGCAAGCTGTCCACGAACGGCATTGAAGAGTTCCGCCGGGTTCACCGCTTCCGGCCGATCGTGGCAATGGACCAGGGCCGCCGTGGCGCAGATCGCCAACAATAAGAGGACCAGTGTGATTTTTCCACCAAAAGTCATTCGCCGGGAAGGCTAGGAGAAAACGCGGGCACAAGCAAGGTGGATCGAGATCTCCGGGCGCGATTGGCGCGCCTCAATGAAATTCCCGATGCTTTGCCCAGCCGCAACGCAGCCCCTGGTTGCCGGGCAAACATACTACACGCTCGCATACGGTTCGGTAGAGCACGAAGATGCCCCCGCCCGCACCAGGAAGGGGCTGGCAAAACATCCCGTGCCCGTCATGATCGTCGCGCGTTTGGCCGTAGCACGCAAATTCCGCAAATTGGGCTTGGGAAAACACCTTCTCCGTGACGCATTGTTGCGGACGCTGCAAGCGGCAGAAATCGCGGGTTTGCGCGCCGTCGTTGTTCAAGCCAAGGACGAAGAGGCCAAGTGCTTCTATGAGCACTACCGCTTTGAATCGTTTTCCTCTGATCCTCTCAAACTGGCTCTCCTGCTCAAAGACTGACGCGCTTTGGTTACGGAATAAAGCTGGCTCGCCACCTATTTCGCCAAAAAGTCTCAAAGTGAAAACAGCGAAGGTTGCAGATTTGCAACGACTTCAGCAGAGCCAGAAAACAATGTCTCGGCTTCAGGATTTGCGGAGTCCCGCCCTCCCCAATATCTGACGATCAATGGGGAGAACGTCCGACGCGACTTGCCCGCCGGTAAGCGCCAGCGTGTCGGCTCCCTCGTGGTAACGGGTGAGTGGGGTCTGAGTTCATGAAAATCGCTTCGGAACTCATGAATCGATCTGCCGGCAAAGATCGGACGTTCCCTGGCCCCGGCGAATCGGGGTCGCACCCGAAGCATGGGTCGCACTCTTGCGGCCTACGGATACCTTCAAAGCGTATTATTGAACGGGAGGAGGCAGGCGTCGCTCTCCTTCAGCCCACTTGCCTCAACTTCTTTGAGGATTCGGATGATCTGCTCTGTGCTGTGTCTTTTCTTCATTGGTTCTGCCTGTTATCGCAGAACTCTCATCAAAACATGTCCAGTTTTTCGGGGCCCGACCACCCACTACATCAAACTGATCAATTCAACCGTCTCGTCCAACCGGTGCTTTGGACGGATTACCCCGGGACGGGAAGCGTGCAATTCACAACGGTTCCGCATTTCCCACCCCGCCGGATGGAAAGCACAGCACCAATCACTTCGGCACGGTGATTCATGATCTGCATTCCCATCCCTTTGGAAACGGGCAGTTTGCACGGAATCCCGATGCCGTTGTCACGGATGGAGACATACAGTCGTTTGCTGTCGGCCTTCAAAGTGATAACCACCTTGCTTGCCTGGCCGTGCTTTATGGCGTTGTTCACCGCTTCCTGTATAATCCGGAAGAGGTGCGTCGCTGTCGCTTGCTCGTGGATGAGCACCTCATCGTCACAGCGGAATGTGCATTGGACGTGAAAGAGCTTCCTGACGATTTGTGCTAATCCCGTGAGCGACTCCATCAGGCCGTCGCTTTTATCTTTCACCGGGTGAAGCCCGTGGGAGAGATTGCGCGCTTCGATAACGCCGGTGCTGAGCAGATCGAGAATTTCTTTCGCCTGTGTTGCAGCAGGATCTTGCCTTGAGGCCAGGCTGCGATGAAGCAACGCACTCATCATCGCCGTTCCGGCAAAATGCTGGCACAACCCGTCGTGAAGCTCCTGGGCAATGAGTTGTTTTTCTCGCTCGCTGATTTTGAGAAGTTCTTCCTGCAATCTTTCGCGTTCAGCGGTTCGCTTTATCAAGGCGGCGGTTCGCTCGGCGACAGTCTTTTCGAGATTATCGGCATAAGTTTTGAGTTGGGCTTGGGCTTCATGCAGAGCCTGCTCGCCCCGTTTGCGTTCGGTGATGTCTTCAAAGACGGTATAAACTTCTACGGGATTCGCCTTTTTGGGATGAAACACCGGCACCGCGTCGATTTTAATCCAACGATAATCGTTCAGAATCGGATTGAATACTCCCATGATCTCACCCCGCTGATGCTGGCCGGTTCGCAACGCGACCATGGACGGATGATCAGCGCCGGGAAAAGGTGAGCCGTCCGGGCGAAGGGTATCGTGTTCCTCCTGCACCGAACTGCTGCCCAGAAACTGCTCGCGTTTTTTGCCGAGAATGCATTCGGCGGCAGGATTCATGGAGATGATCTTGCCTTCTGCATCTTGGTGTACCACGCCTTGCAACATGGTTTCTACCAGCAAGCGATTACGCTCCTGGCTCTCTCGCAGCGCTTCCTCGCCTCGCTTGCGCTCGGTAATGTCACGGATCGCCGTGTGTCGTCTCGCGATGCCCTCGGATACAGCCCGGCCGTGTGCTTCGACGACAATCCGCTTTCCGTCTTTGCGCAACAGCTCATGTTCCACTGCGGAGTCCCGGTCCTGCAGGATATTTTCCATCACCGATCGGGAATTCTCTGGACAGATCAGGCTTGCGATCTCCCTCCCCCTCAATTCTGAAACTGAATAACCCAGCATCCGCGCGAGTTGCTCGTTGCAATCCACAATTCGACCGGCATTGCTTTCGACAATGCCTTCAAAGGTCGCTTCGGCAAACATCGCCAGCCGTTCGCGGCTTTCGCGCAATGCTGCTTCCCGATCAAAAGCGGAGGCCTTGTCGCGATTGCGCCGGTAGAGTTCCATCAACGCACAGAAGAACAAGGAAACCACGGTGCAGATCAGCAACCCCAACCGGCCAATTGGCGATGCGATGGCGAACTCGCCGACCGGCGGTAGAATCCAATAAACGACGATTAAATCCATTAACAGCGTAGCCAGCACCCCTGGCCCGAAGCCGGCAAAAACTACCACGACAATTCCCAGCGGAAAAAAGATGATGTATGGGTCCAATCCGGGGCCGAACCTCGCGGTCACTTGCTGCCATCCCACCCACGACAACCCCATCGCCAAAACGGCGAAACCATAGCGCAAAGCCACCCGGAGGAGCTGCTTGTTCTCGATTGCGGGCAGCAGCTCTTTTCTTAGCCACGCATCCTCCACCGCCGAGAGCGAAAGCTTCCATCCCGTTTCGCGCGCTGCGGCAACTGCCGCAATTAAGAGATAGGTGCTGCCCAGATATTGCGTTAAACGATTCGTCCAACCCAGGATACTGCCCTGGACCTTTAGCAACGCAACCCCCGTCAGGCCTGTTGCAACCAATGCCAAGCCCAGCCCATACCAGTAGTAAAAATCCCCGGATTGCCGCCAGAATTTATGAAGCATCTGCCACGCAACCCAGGCGAAGGTTGTGATGGCCGAAATGAGAAAAACCTGCCGCACCAAGGTGCCGCCTTGGCCTTGCCTGAAAAAAAGCGGGGTCAAACCCGCCGCCGCTGACCAGAAAATGAGCGCCGCAATCATCAGCGCCAAAGCATAACCCACCACCAGCCACCGCCTCGGAAATGGCAGACGCCCGCGCCACAACATTCCAATGAGATGACACAAAGCCGCCCCAAAAACTCCCAAGTTATGTACAGTGATCGCCGTGTTCACGCGGTCCAACACGACGGCAGCGGATAGGGAGGTGACGCCCCACATCAACGAGCCGCAGCCGAACAGGAGCAACCCTGGTTGGCCGTTTCCCAAAAAACCGCGCGCGGTCAAAATGCAAATGCATAGGGACACCAGCCAAGTGAATAACAGGTTCAGCAACGTCATTGCCACTCGGGATTCATACATCGTCCGCAAATCAGCCACCCAGAGCCCCGCGATCGCTACAAGCAATAGCGGGACGGGCCACCAAGCCGCGCGAATCGCCCAGGCAGATCGCGGAGTTGTTGCCGGAGGAGCCGATGTTTCCCCTGGGCATTCATTCCTAGTCATATCGCCCAAAACTATGGAAAGTAATCCCCTCCAGAAAGGGGAAACTCCCCGATGTTAACTTAAGGGAAAGCCTTAGGCTGAATCGACATTCAAAGGCCGCCGCAACCCGGAGGGTTGCCAGCGAATAGCCGGTGGTTGAGCGGAGCGACACCACCGGTTTCAATGCGAAACCACGTCTCACCCCAAAGGGGTGGCAGAAAACGAGGCGATCGTCTCTGCCACCCCTTTGGGGTGAATTCTTTCCAACACCTCATCCGGTGGTGT
>CAIZLD010000032.1 GCA_903933715.1 uncultured Spartobacteria bacterium | reverse complement strand
GTTGACCACCGCTTCCGGCGCTTCCTTTACAAGCAGGGTTACTTGCTCACGGCTTAATGGGACAAGCGAATTCAATACCCTACTTTTTCACCTCATCCCTCTATGTACAAGCTTTTTCTCTCCTTCGGGCTAAACAGGAACTTGGGATGCCGGTAGCCGACGCGAATCGTCCGCGCATACCCTTCCTGCTGGGCACCCGATCGCTCCCGGCACGCGGATGAGGTAAAGCCTACCGGCGCGAATGAGGCTGGGCGTGGGATGGATGCTGAGACTGAGGTTGTGCTTGCGCGTGTTCCGGCGCGGCCGCCTGTTTATTGATTCGCTCGGCAATGAGGGTCAGCTTTTTGTCCGCCTCGGATTCTTCCTCCAAGGTTTGCTGGAGCAGCGATTCGTCCTCCTTGAATCCGAGCAGGTGGGCGTAGGTCCGGGCACAGCCGTAACCGGCGATTTCGTAGTGCTCCACCCGTTGCATCATCGAGATGATCCCCGCGTCCATGACATCCGGTTGCGCCTCTTCCATCAGCCAATCCTCGGCCTCTTCGAGAACCCCTTCGGTTCCCTTGCATTTCGAGCCGCGCGTCGTTTTTTGGTGGAGGTCGAAGAGATTTTCCAACCGTTGCAGCTGAACATTGGTCTCTTCCAGATGCTGTTCCAGACAGTCGCGCAACGCCGGGGAAGAGACGTGCTTTACGACCTTCGGCATCGAACGGATGATTTGCTTTTCCGCACTGTAAAGATCCTTGAGTTCGTGAAAATAGAGATCCTGAAGTGTTTCGTAGTCCATGAGTAATTCCTTTTAAAAATGCCCGCTGAGTTCTCTTTCAAAACGAATTGGCGCGGCGGAACGGCTGTAAAGCAACGGCCGCTTTCGTCCTTGCTTCCCAAGGGGCAGCCGCGCTTGAATCGTCCGACTGCTCGAACCCCATGAAAACTCTATTACTCACGAACGAATATCCCCCCAACGTCTACGGCGGAGCCGGTGTCCACGTCGATTACCTGAGCCGCGAGCTGGCCAAGCTCATGGAAGTCGAGGTGCGCGCCTTCGGTTCCCAGGACGAGACGCGGGGTTCCCTGCGGGTTCGGGGGTTCGAGATTGACCCGGCACGCCACACAGAACCCAAACCGCTCCAGCCGGTCTTTGGAGCCATGGAACGCTGCACCTCATTCAACAGCGCGGGGATCGACGCCGACGTCGTCCATTGCCATACCTGGTACACCCACATGGGGGGGATCATGGCGAAGCTCAATTACGGCATTCCGTTTGCGCTCACCGTCCATTCGCTTGAACCGCTGCGCCCCTGGAAACGGGAGCAACTCGCGGGCGGCTACGATTTTTCGCTCTGGGTGGAAAAGACCGCCATTGAAATGGCCGATGCCATTATTGCCGTCTCGCAGGAAACCAAATCGGACGTGATGCGGCTCTTCAACGTGGACGAAAAGAAAATCCACATTATTTACAACGGCATTGATCTCGACGAATACCAGCGCGTTTCCACCACCGAGGCGCTCGTGCGTTACGGGATCGACCCGAACGTGCCGTTTGTCCTGTTTGTGGGGCGGATCACCCGTCAGAAGGGGATTGTCCACCTGGTCAACGCCATCCAACACCTCGATCCCGGCTTTCAGGTCGTGCTTTGCGCCGGAGCGCCGGATACCCCGGAGATCGCCGCCGAAATGAAAGCGGCGGTGGAGGCGGTCCGGCGGCCCGGCGTCATCTGGATTCAGGAAATGGTCAACAAGGCGACGGTCTACGAGCTGTACTCCCATGCCGCCGTGTTTTGTTGTCCGTCCATTTATGAGCCGTTCGGGATTATCAATCTGGAGGCGATGGCGTGTGAAACAGCGGTTGTCGCCAGTGCCGTGGGGGGCATTAAGGAAGTGGTTGTGCCCGGAGAGACCGGCCTTCTCATTCCGCTGGAGCAGATGAGCGAGAGTCCGTTCGAGCCGCTTAATCCCGGCCAGTTCTCGCGCGATCTGGCCGCCGGGGTCAATCAATTGATGGCCGACCCGGAGCTGCGGGAAAAAATGGGCAAGGCCGGACGGCGTCGGGCCGAAGAGAAATTCAGTTGGGCGGCCATTGCGCGGCAGACCGAGGCGCTTTATCGTTCGATGGTTTGCAAGTAATACCGCTTGTGGCGGAAATGGCGAACTTTAAGATTTTCAACAGGATTGACAGGATTTTTAAAGATTAGCGGGATTTCGCCTGTAGATTCATTGCCCTCCCAATCCTGGCAATCTCCTTAATCCTGAGAATTCTGTTAAAGCTGCGACGTTTTCGAGTTTCACACGAGCGAGATTCAATAAGTGAAACAGGAGGGTCTTATTTTTGATCCCTTCTCTCTTTTTTCATCTGCCGCATTGCCGGGCGGCTTGCGGGGAGTTATAAAGGCAGGTTCACCCCCGTTGTTTGAAACGCCGGAGTCCCAAAGGTTTAACCCATGTTTGTCGATCATATTAAAATTTACGCCAAGGCCGGAAACGGCGGCAACGGAAGCCGCAGCTTCCGCCGCGAAAAATTCGTGCCCAAGGGCGGACCCGATGGCGGCGATGGTGGCCGGGGGGCTCATATCATCCTGGTTGCGGACCCGCATATCGACAATCTGACGACGTTTTTCTACGAACCGATCATCAAGGGCAAGAACGGCGCCAACGGCATGGGCAAGCAGAAATACGGCCGCGCGGCGGAAAACAAGATTGTAAAAGTGCCGATCGGCACGCTGGTTTACCGGATGCCCGGGGGCGTTTCCCCCTTCGCGCCCAAGCTCCAGAAATGGGAGCTTGATGCCGCGCAGGAAGAGGGGCAAGCCGCCGATGAACCAAGCCTCGTGGGAGCGCAAGCTGCGGAGGAGGCTCGTGAAAACGAGGTTCCCGGCGAACTGGAACTCATCGCCGATCTGGACCACGAGGGGGCCGAATTGATTTTGTGCGAAGGCGGCAAGGGGGGGCGCGGCAATCTCCATTACAAGAGTTCCCGCAACCGGACGCCTACCCAGTGGGAAGAGGGCGGCGAAGGCGAGGAAGGCTATTTTCTCCTCGAACTGCGCAAGATCGCGGACGCCGGTTTGGTCGGCTTTCCCAACGCGGGAAAATCGACGCTGCTTGGCAAAATCTCCTCCGCGCATCCCAAAGTCGCGCCGTATCCTTTCACCACATTGCACCCGATTGTCGGCATCGTCGAGTTCCCCGGCTACCAACGGGCGGCGGTGGCCGATATTCCCGGTTTGATCGAAGGGGCGCACCTGAACATCGGCCTGGGGCATGAGTTCCTGCGCCACATCGTCCGCTGCAAATTGCTCCTCTTTGTCGTCGATATGGCCGGGACTGACGAGCGTAACCCGATTGAGGATCTTGGCGCGCTCCGCAAGGAATTGGGCCTTTACGATCCGATGCTCGCCGAGCGTCCGTGGATCATTATCGCCAACAAAATGGACGATCCTCGTGCGGAAGAAAATCTGCGCCATTTCCAGCAGCGTTTCCCGAAACGGGAGATCATCCCGATCTCGGCGGAACTGGGGGAGGGGATCGAGGCGGTTAAAGAGAGCCTGGCCCGGCATTTGTTTATCGAAGCGCCCGCGCCGGAAGCGGAGCCGTCTGCGGTCAGCGAGCCAGCCACCGAGTAGCCCCCCAATTATGGAGAAGCCGATTGTCGCCAGTTATTGCACCACATTTCTGAAGCCGGAAATGTTGCACATCTACCGACAGGTTTCTGCGTTGCAGCGGCACCAGACGTTTGTCATCACCAAGGAACGCCAGTGCGCGGAACGTTTTCCTTTCGATGATATTGAGGTAATCCCCCCGGCGAGGCAATCGCTGTTGCGGCATGCCTATCTGAAATTCATCCGGCGCGTTCCGCCGCTTTATTACCGGGGCGAGATGGAGCAACTCATGGCGCTTTTTGAACGGCGGCAGACCGATTTGATGCACGTTTACTTCGGGCACACCGGGGTGCATTTGCGGCCGTTCCTGCAATGGTGGGATCGGCCCACGATTGTCTCGTTCCACGGCGCGGACGTAATGCCGCGTGCGCATCAGCCCAAATATCTCGAGTACATGCGGGAGCTGTTCACGCTGGTGCCGCTGGTGCTCGTCCGTTCCCATTCTTTGGCGGAGCGGGTGAAGGCGATCGGCTGTCCCGCCGGGAAAATCCGGCTCAACCGGACCGGCATCCCGCTCACAGAGTTCCCCCTGGTGGAACGGAGCGCACCCGCCGATGGGGCGTGGCATCTGGTCCAGACCTGCCGACTCATTGCCAAGAAGGGGCTGGTCACGGCTCTCAAAGCGTTTGCGCAACTGCGGCGCGATTACCCCAAGGCCACCTTCACCATCGCGGGCGAGGGGCCGATGCGGGCTGAACTTGGCGAATTAGTGGCTCAAATGGGATTATCCGACTCGGTCGATTTCCCCGGTTTTCTGAGCCCGCGCGAACTCAACGAGCTGTATGCCCGTTCGCATCTCTTTTTGCATCCGAGCGAATTGACCGAAAAGCAGGACCAGGAGGGAATCCCCAATTCGATGCTTGAAGCGATGGCGACGGGACTCCCCGTTGCGGCAACGCTCCACGGTGGCATCCCCGAGGCGGTCACTGATGGCGCCTCCGGCCTGCTGGTGCCCGAGCGGGATGCGGACGCTTTGGCTGCGGCTTTGAAACGGTTCGTTTCCGATCCGCAATGGCTCCGGCAGATCGGTGTCCAGGCTTCCCGGAGCGTTCATGCCGAATTTGAACACGGTTGCGCCATCCGGAAGCTCGAATCGTTTTACGAAGAAGCGATCCGGATCGGCAAACCGCGCCCCGTCCTCCCATGACCCGCTTCGCTTATCTTTTCGAGCGTTTCCCCTCCTTTACGCAGACGTTCTGTTACCGGGAGGGATTGGAAATGCGTCGACAAGGGGGGGATATTCCGATTTTCGCCATCCGGGTTCCGCACGACATTCCCGCTGATTGCCCGTCGGAACTGGCGGCTGCCGTCCGCTATTTGCCGCAACCCGACGCTCTGGCAGCGGAGATGAAAACGTTGCGCATGCTGGGCCGTTATCCGTGGCGGGTCATCCAAAAACTGCGCCGCTGGGGGAAACGCCCGGACAAAGGACGCCTCCTCGCGGCAGCCTGGCTGGGGCCGAGATTGCGCAAGGAGGGAATCACGCATCTGCACGTCCATTTTGCCGGAATGGCGGCTCGGACGGCTTACTGGATCAAAGAATTTTACGGGATTACCTACAGTTTTACCGGTCACGCCAACGACATGTTTTGCGAAACGGATTTCCCGGTTTCACTGGAAGATCTGGTCCGGGAAGCCGAATTTGTCGTCACCGAAGCCGATTTCAGCCGCGATTGGCTGCTGCGGCGGCACCCGGACTATGCGGGGAAAATCCACCGGGTTTATAATGGCATCGACCCGACCGCCTTTCCCCAGGCTCACCCTGCGCCGGGCCGTCCGCGTTTGATCTCGGTGGGCCGCTGTATCGAGAAAAAAGGGTTTGCCGATTTGATCGAAGCCTGCGCCCTGTTGCGCGATCGCGGGCTCGATTTTGAATGCGCGATCGTCGGCGGCGGTCCGTTGGAAACAGCGCTGGCCGCCCAAATCGAGGAACGCGCGCTCAACGGGATGGTCCAACTCACCGGCCCCCAACCGCAGGAGGAAGTGCGGCGGCGGCTTTCGCACGCCAGCGTGTTCGTTCTGGCATGCGCAACCGAGGCTGACGGCGGCATGGATAATTTTCCGACGGTGATTGTCGAAGCGATGGCTACCGGGCTGCCGGTCGTCTCAACCCGGCTTGCCGGAGTGCCGGAGATGGTCGAGCACGGGGTCACGGGGCTGCTCGTGGGGGAAAAACAACCCCCGGCATTGGCCGACGCCCTCGAAAGTCTCCTGCGCGATCCGGTTCGGGCCCGGGAAATGGGGGTTTGCGGAAAGGCCGCTGTTGCCGCCCGTTTTGCGCTTCCGGGAACCGTTGCGGCCCTTCGCGGATTGCTCGAACGGTAAAAACCTGACGAACCTGTTGACATCGGCGGGGGAGCCGATAGAGTTTCCGCTCTTTTTCCAATCGTATTTCGAGGCTTATGAAACGCACCTACCAACCTTCCAAGCGCACCCGTAAACAGCAGTTCGGCTTCCGTGCCCGTATGGCAACCAAAAACGGACGCGCCATTCTTTCCCGCCGCCGTCAGCGCGGGCGCAAGCGCCTGTTGCCCAAGGGTGTGGAGATTCATTTCGCCCGCCACACGCAGGCTTAATTTCACCTGTCCCGCAAAAGCTCGGGGATTCTCCGGGCTTTTGCGTAGGTCGCTCACCCGTGGCGCTGACCTTTCCCAAGACCTTCCGTTTTCAGCGAAGCTCGGAATTCCTCCGAGTCAAAACGGCGGGACGCGCCTATAGTGGCCGCTTCATGACGGTCGGGGTGCTCAAGGAATGCGCGACCGCCAAAGTAGGGCTGATTACTTCCAAGCGAGTCGGGGGAGCGGTGGAGCGCAACCGGGTTCGCCGCCGTCTCCGGGAATTGATGCGGGAGACCCGGCCCCAATGGGCTCCCGGCGTTTGTGTGGTGGTGATTGCCCGCCGCGCCGCCGTGAAAGCCAGTTTTGAGGCGCTCCGGGGCGAATGGCTTTATTTGGCAAAGCGCGCCGGAGTTCTGGTCCCCTCTGAAACCGAAAGGGATCCCCATGCTTAAGTGGGTTGTGTTGAAGTTGATCCGGGTGTACCAATTGACGGTGTCGCCGTTATTGACCCTGATCTCCGGCCCCGGCGGTGGATGCCGTTTTGAGCCGACGTGTTCGCGTTATTGCGCGGAGGCAATTGAGCGGTTTGGGGTCTGGCGGGGTGGTTGGCTGGGGCTCAAGAGAGTGGCCCGCTGCCATCCGTGGGGCGGAAAAGGGTGGGACCCGGTGCCGCCGAAAAAGTAGTTTTGTATCATTTTTATGGACCGAAAAAGTATCGTTGCAATTGTGCTGGCCGTTGTCGTGATCGGCTGGGCTCAATACCAGACTCAGCAGGAAATCCAGCGTTCCCGAGCCGCCCAAGCCGCGGCCGCAGCACAGGAAGCCGCCAAGGCGACCCCCGCCCCCAAAGCCGCTGAAAAACCGGTTGAAGCCGCGCCCGCCCCGGCCGTTGCGCCCGCCGCCCCCATTCAGGCGACCCCGGCCGTGGCCGAACAAAAGATTTCGTTGCAAAGCCCGGTGGCGGATTACCAATTTACCAATCTGGGCGGCGGCATCGCCTCGCTCCGGCTTTTGAAACATGCCGGGAGCACCCCCGGTTCCAAGATGGTTTTGAACACCGCCGCGTCGCACCCGATCGGCGCATTGTTGCAAAAACCCGAGGACGCCGACAACGAAGGCTACGAAGTTCGGACGGAACGGGACCGCGTCATTTTTGAGCGGACCCTCCCCTCCGGCATTCACATTACCAAGACTTACGCCATTTCCCAAAAAGCGGGCGACGATTACCGGGTTGGGTTGACCCTCACCTACACCCATCGCGGCGCAACTCCCGTCCAGCAGCCCGCCTCTTACCTGTTCCTCGGCGCGGCGACCCCCATCCACGCGGATGATATTCCCTATTATATGGGGTTTGACTGGTTTGACGGCAAATCCAATGCGTTCATCACGCCCAACTGGTTTGACGCTTCGGCGATTCCGCTGATTGGGGTCCAGACTTCGCCCGCCAAATCGTCTTACACGGCCAGCCCCGGCAACGTCGCCTGGGCCGGGGTGCGCGACCAATATTTCACCACCCTGATTGTGCCCGGCGCGGGGAATGCACAGGGGGTTTGGGCCCGGCCAGTCCCGGTGAAGCTCGATTCCAAGGAATTGAAGGGGGTCGAAGGATTCCTGGAAATCCCCGCCCTCAAACTTCAGCCCGGGGAGAGCGTCAACCAGCAGTTCACGATCTATTCCGGCCCCGCCGAGCACAAGCAACTGGCCGCTTTGGGCCATGACGCAGTGCAGATGATGAACCTCGACCGCTGGTGGATCACCCGGAGCGTCGGCTCGTTGCTGCTCCGCTCGATGATCTTCCTCGAAGGATTCCTTCACAGCTACGCCTGGGCGATTATCGTCCTGACGTTCATCGTTCGCGGCCTGCTCTGGCCGGTCCAGGGGAAGGCGAACCGCTCGATGAAGCGGATGCAGCTTCTCATGCCCAAGCAGACAGAGCTGCGCGAGAAATACAAGGATGACCCGGCCCGGATGAACCAGGAGGTGATGAAGCTCTACAAAGATTATGGAGTCAATCCGGTGAGCGGCTGTCTGCCGATGCTCATCCAGATCCCGATCTTCATCGGCTTCTACTCAATGCTGGGAACCGCCGTCGAACTGCGCGGAGCCAGCTTTTTATGGGTCCACGATCTCTCTCGCCCCGACACCGTGGCACATCTCGCGGGCATCCCGTTGAACATCCTGCCGTTGATGATGGCGGCGACGATGATCTGGCAGATGCAGTTGACGCCCAAGACGGGCGATCCGGCCCAGCAAAAGATGATGATGTTCATGCCGCTGATCTTCGTCTTTGTGACCTACAATTTCGCTTCCGCGCTGGCTCTTTACTACACGGTCCAGAATATCCTCTCGATCTTCCAGCTTTACGTGACCCGCAACCAGCCGATGCCTCAACTGGCCCGGGTGGATGCGAAAAAGAACCGCCGTTAAGCCATGAAACAGACGCCCAAGGAGATTCTCGAGACGGTTCTGGGGAACCTGGGGTTTGAGTTTGGGATTGAAGAGGAGGCGTCCGAAGATGGCCTGACTCTCCAAATTTCCAGCCCTGACGCGGAGCTGCTCACCGGCCCCAACGGGCAGCGCATCGACGATCTCCAATACCTGCTCAACCGCGTGTTGCAGGCGCAAGACCCGTGCTCGCCCAAAGTGCAGGTGGACGTGGAGCATTTCCGCGACGCCCGCAACCGGCGTTTGCTTCAAGAAGTTCGCACGCTGGCGGAATCGGTGCGGAAGTCTGGTCTCCCGTTTCACCTTGAACCGATGTCTTCCTACGACCGGCGATTGGTCCACAACGCCTTCCGGGACGATCCGCAAATCACCACCTGGAGCCCGCCGGAACCGGCTCGCGTCAAACGGATTACGTTGAAGCTGCGCGAAACATCGCCCTTGGAAGGGTGAGTTGCGTTTCCCCCAACGATCAATTTTCCGTAAAATCTGCGTTCATCTGCGCAATCTGCGGACTCCCCCCTCTTTTGCCCCTCGCTCCCAATCTCCTGATTGGGAACGAGACGCCAAAGCGGCCCCCACATCTTCCAGGCCGGGGCGCACGGCATCGCGGTCATCTCTCTCCGCTATTTGCGCTACAGCTTCCACGGACCGGAAGGTACGGGGTCCGGCATTCCTTCTTAACCTTTGGCGAGGTTGCAGAGCAAGGCGGCCAGTTCAGGCTTCTCCATTCGATGCTCGGCGATGGCTATGATGGCCTCGTAAAGCGGCATGGAGTCAAAGTCGGTGGATACCCCGTTGCATTGCAGGAAGATGAGCGCGGCGGCCACGGCGGTGCGCTTGTTGCCATCAATATATGCTTGGGCTTGGGCGATGTGGTAGCAGTAGGCTGCCGCCATGTCGAAAAGGTCGCCTTGGCCGTAGTAATGGACGTTTTGGGGATGTATAACTGCCGCTTCCAGTAATAAGGGGTCTCGCACGCCGTGCAGACCGCCGAAGCGTTCAATCGCCTTTTGATGAAGTCTGCCCACCTGCTCGACGGTCAGGAAGCGGGGCTCGTTCACGATGCCAGCTTCTGCAAAAGGTCAACGTGGTGTTTCAAGACCTGCTCCGCCGCCGCATCAAAGGCCTGGTCGCCAATGACCTGAGCGGGTTGGTGGGCTTCGAGTTCATGCAAGAAACGGATGACCTCGGCCAGTTCTTCCGGCGTGAGGGTCTTGATTTCGTTGATGACGTCCACCGCTCTCATGGAATTAAACTACACTGAAAAGCTCCTAGGTGGCAAGCGGTCGTTTTTCTCGGAAACGAGGTCGGAAAGGATGAAAAACCGATCACCAACGATCAATTTTCCGTAAAATCTGCGTTCATCTGCGCAATCTGCGGACTCCCCCTCTTTTTTCCCATTTTTGATGGTTCAACCCGCTTGCATTTCTCTGAAAAGCGCGTATCCTTCGCTCTCTTTTCCCGTTATAGGCCCGCCAAAGTCGGTGGGCCCGGGAGCAAGAAACATATGGCAACCGTGGCGTGAGTTATTAATTAAATGAATCAGATGCAAGAACTGCTCGCGAAATCTTTTCGCGACTTCAAAGAGGGCAGCATTGTCAAGGGACGCGTCCTCGAAATCCGTCCTCGCGAAGTGCTCGTGGACATCGGCTACAAGAGCGAAGGCGTAATCCCCCTTTCCGAATTTGACGACATGGAAGATATCCAGGTCGGCGATGAAGTGGAAGTCCTCCTCGTCCGGCTCGAAAACGACGAAGGGATGGTCATCCTGTCCAAGGAAAAGGCCGCCTACAAACAGAACTGGGACAAGATCGTCAAAGTGTTCCAGGGTGGCGGGCTCATCAAGGGCAAGGTCAAGGCCGTGGTCAAAGGCGGTCTCACCGTCAACATCGGCGTGGAGGCGTTCCTGCCCGGTTCGCAGATCGACATCATCCCGCCCAAAGACCTGCAACAATTTGTTGGCAACACGTACGATTTCAAGATCGTCAAGATTAACGACGACCGCAAGAACGTCGTCCTGAGCCGCCGCGAACTCATCGAACAGGAACGCGCCGACAAGCGCAGCCGGTTCATGGAGACCGTGAAGGTCCGCGACATCGTCCGCGGCACCGTCAAGAACCTCACCGATTTCGGGGCGTTCATCGACCTCGACGGCATGGACGGCTTGCTCCACATCACCGATATGACCTGGGGCCGCCTCGGCCACCCGAGCGAACTGCTCAAGGTCGGTCAGGAACTCGAAGTCATCGTGCTCGACATCAACAAGGAGAAGGAGCGCGTCTCCCTCGGCCTCAAGCAGACCCAGAAGAACCCGTGGGAAGAAACCGAAGGCCGGTTCCCGATCGGCACCAAGGTCAAAGGCAAAATCACCAACCTCGTTCCTTACGGCGCATTCGTCGAAATCGAAGAAGGGGTCGAAGGCCTCATCCACGTTTCCGAACTCTCCTGGACCAAGCGCATCACCCGTCCGTCCGACGTCCTCACCATCGGTCAGGATGTCGAAGCGGTCGTCTTGGGCGTCAACAAGGAAGAGCAGAAGATCTCCTTGGGCGTTCGCCAGCTCGAACCCAATCCTTGGGACGAGATCGAACACAAATACCCGATTGGTAAACAGGTCAAGGGCACTGTCCGCAACATGACCGCCTACGGCGCCTTCATCGAACTCGAAGAAGGCATTGACGGCATGATCCACGTCTCCGACATGAGCTGGACCCGCAAGATCAATCACCCGAGCGAAATGCTCAAGAAGGGCGACGAGATCGAAGCGGTGGTCATCGACATCGACAAGAATGCGCAACGCATCAGCCTCGGCGTCAAGCAGCTCGACGAAGATCCGTGGAAAGTCATCGACACGCGCTATAAAATCGGCGATCTCGTCACCGGCAAAGTCACCAAGCTCGCCAGCTTCGGCGCGTTTGTTCAGCTTGCCGACGATATCGACGGCCTCGTCCACATCTCCCAGCTCAGCGAAGATCGCGTTGAGAAGGTCAAGGATGTGCTCAAGGTCGGCCAGGAGGTCGAAGCCCGCGTCATCAAGGTTGACAAGACCGAGCGCCGCATCGGACTCTCCGTCAAGGCCGCCAACTACTCCGAAGACGATCTCCGCAAGGAGACGGAAGCGTTCGACAGCATCCGTCCCGGCGAAGACCTCGTCGGCCTCGAACAAGCCTTTATGGCTGCCGAGGAAGAGTATCGCCCCGGCGAAGGCAAATAATAAGCGCTTCATAGAGCGAATCAACAACCCGGCTAGGAGTAATCCCGGCCGGGTTTTTTTTGCCGGGACGCGTGGTCTGGTCACGAAACTCGAACTGTTACCACGAACTTTTCGCTCGCCGTCCATCCCATTTTCGACGAAAAGAAACCCACTATGAAACCACTCCTTGGATGTCTCGCGGCGGTTGTGATTGCGCTGGTGTTCGCGGTGATCGTTGCAGCCGTGACCGGCATCGGCGGATACAATCAACTGGTGCGGCTTTCCCAAGCCGTCGATTCCCAATGGGCGCAGGTGCAAAATGTTTACCAGCGGCGCGCCGACCTGGTGCCGAATCTCGTCAACACGGTCGCCGGAGCCGCCAATTTCGAAAAATCGACCCTGACGGACATCACCAACGCCCGCGCCTCGGTCGGCAAGGTTCAAATCAACCCGAATACCGCGCCGACTGATCCCGAAAAATTGCGGCAGTTCGAGGCGGCGCAAGGGGGCTTGAGCAGCGCGCTCTCCCGTCTGCTCGTGGTTGTCGAAAGATATCCCGATTTGAAGGCCAACTCCAATTTCCAGTCGTTGCAAGCGCAGTTGGAAGGGACCGAAAACCGCATCGCGGTCGAGCGCGGCCGGTTCAATGAAGCGGTGCAAATTTACAACAGCACCGTGCGTCAGTTCCCGTTGGTTTTTATCGCTCCGATGATGGGGTTCAACCCGAAGCCCTATTTCTCGGCCAACGCCGGAGCGGAAGTCGCCCCGAACGTGCAGTTTAACTTCGGGTCGCCCGCGCCTGCGAAATAGGGGGCGATGATGCACCCCTCCAACATGAGATGGCAGAATCGAACGCTGTTGCTGCAAGCGGTATTCGTTCTTCTTGTGCTGGCTCTGTGGAACGCGGGGGCGTTTGCCAAAGAGGTGATCCCGCCTCCGCCCAAGGCTTATTTTAACGATGCCTCCGGGGTGACCCGGCCCGAGGTCGCCCAAAGGCTGAACCGGGAGTTGGAGCAGTTCGAGCGCGACACTTCCAACCAGATCGTGGTTGCCGTTTATCCGACGATGCAGACCGATTCCTCCATTGAGGATTACACCGTGCGCGTGGCGCAATCGTGGCATGTCGGGCAAAAAGGACGCAGCAACGGGGCGGTGCTCTTCGTCTTTATTAAGGAGCGCAAGATGTACATCCAGGTCGGCTACGGGCTGGAGCCGGTCCTTACCGATTTCCTGTGCAACCGGATCATCAATAACGAGATCAAGCCCCGTTTCAAAGCGGGGGATTACAACGGAGGACTCGCCGCCGGGGTGCATGCGATGATGGCTGCCGCCAAGGGGGAATACAAAGGAACGGGGCGGACTGCTGCCGAGGGTCGTTCGAAGCAGCGGGGCAATACTTTCCCGGGGTGGGTTATTTTCCTTATTTTTATCGGTTTGTGGGTGATATCCCGATACGCAAATTTTTCCCCCGGGAGTAGAGGAACCACGGGAAGCGGACCCTTTATCTTCACCGGGGAGGGGAGCGGCGGCTTTGGAGGCGGTGGTGGCGGCGACGGGGGTGGTTTCAGCGGAGGTGGAGGGAGTTTTGGAGGCGGTGGAGCTGGAGGAGACTGGTAATGAAACTGAACGATTTTGTCAGCAAACTCGATGATCGGCGGATCGTGGCGGCGATTGCCGAAAGCGAACGTCACACCTCCGGCCAAATCCGTGTCTTTATTTCCGAAAAGCAGATCGAAGAAAACGCCTACGAACGGGCCAAGGCGCGGTTTCTCAAGCTCGGCATGGAGAAGACCCGGCATCGCAATGCCGTGTTGATTTACTTCGCTCCCCGGAGCCATAAATTTGCCGTTGTGGGGGATATTGCCGTACACGAGCGGTGCGGGGACGACTTCTGGCGGCAACTAATCCAGGCGATGGGCGAGAACCTCAAAGCCCGGCATTTTACCGAAGCGGTCGTTTTGGCCGTGGAAAAATGTGGGGCGCTCTTGGCGGCCCATTTTCCGCCGGAGCCGGGCGGGACCGACGAACTGCCCAACCAGGTCGAGCGGGACTGAAAAGAGTTAACCGCAGATTGCGCAGATGGACGCAGATTTTGTGACGTGAAGATAACGAACAAATTCTAAATCTGCGTCCATCCCCGAAATCTGCGGACTTCTTATCTGTTTGATGCGTTTGTCCCGAAGTGCAAGATTGATTCCCGGTTTGGACTGAAGCTATGCTGGCAAGCTTATGAGTAAGCCTGCCTGCCCGATGTGCGAGATGACCGAGTTGTTGGAACACGCCGACCGATTGGAATGCCTGACGTGCGGTCACGAATGGGAACGCGAACCGCAACCGGCCCAAGCGCGCGTGGTCAAGGATGCGTTCGGGACGGTGCTTGCAGACGGCGATTCGGTGACCTTGATCAAGGATTTGAAATTGAAAGGCGGGTCGGGGGTTCTCAAAGGCGGCACCAAAGCCAAAGGGATTCGCTTGGTCGATGGGGATCACGAAATCTCCTGCAAAATCGACGGCAGCGCGATCGGACTGAAAGCCTGTTTCGTAAAAAAAGCGTAGTGGGCTGTCATGCGGGAAATAGATGGCAGAGCGAAGATTTGCTCTCTTGCTCTCGTTCCCAATCTCCTGATTGGGAACGCCGCTGTCTGTGAATCTCCGATTCAAAAACCGCGAGTTTACAGATCAAGCCTTCTGGATCATTTTCGATTTTTTACGCAATCCACGATTGTCGAAACAGAGTTTCGCAGACACTTGCGTTCCCAATCGGAGATTGGGAACGAGGCT
>CAIZLD010000031.1 GCA_903933715.1 uncultured Spartobacteria bacterium | reverse complement strand
TCGCGCCAGACGGGCGCCAGGCGTGGAGCAGCGGTCGGCTCGACCGTCCTAATCCGCCGGGCGCCAGACGGGAGACGGCGGAAGTCCTGCCCTCGGGCATGACGGCCCGCCGACCTGCGCGCCCTGCGGGCGGAAGAGACGCTCAGGGACAGCTTTCAGCCCGCTGCCTAGGCGGGCTGGTCCGGGGGCGGGGTCCAGTCCAGGCAGGTGGCCACTACCGGGCCGCAGGCGCGTTCGAGCGCCGTGATCAGGGCCCGCAGATCGGCCTTGGGATGGAGGGCGAGTTCGAGCTCCACCCCGGCTGCCGTGGGACGGCAACTCAGCGCTGAGACGATGCGCTTGCGCCGCGCCGCGGGGGCCAACTCGAAGCGGCTCGCGGCGCCGTCGCGCCTTAAGGTGAAGGCCAGGTGCGCCGCCCGCAGCCAGGCCTCGGTCACTGCCGCGACGGGGCCCAGCGCGCCGGCCACCGCGAGATGCCAGCTCGCCGCCGCGAAGCCGCCCGTTTCACAGGCTTCGATGGCGCCCAGCCAGGTGACGGCGGCTGCGTCGCCGCCGTCAAGGCGCTCGGGAATCGCCTCGGGCCGCCAGGCGCGCAGCGCCACCACGGTCAGGCCCGCGGGCTGCGGAAAGCGCGCACGCGCCGCCGCGGTGCCGGTGAACAGCCACTCGTCGATGCTCAGCACGTTCTCCACCTCCTCCGGACGTGCCGCCAGGTAAGCCTGTAACAGCCTCGCCGACACCCACGCCGGTCCCCGTCCCGCGAACTCCGCACTGAGCCGGACCCGACGGTACACCGCCGGCAAGCGCTGCTTGGCCCGGGTCAGCTCGCCGACCTTGGCGACCGCCGTCCTGGGCACCTGCGGCGCCCGTGGGTGAGTGGTCAGGCCAGCGCGCTCCGCCGGGGTCGAGCAGGCCCCGCAGCCTTGGCAGGCGTCCCCCAGGCAGTAGCCGCGATCAGACGCCGCGAGGGTGGCTTCATATTGCGCGTAGAGAAAGTCGGGCGTGACCGGGGTCCGCACAAAGGCAAAAGGGAACTCGTGGGTGCGGGGCTTGGGCGCGACACTCGCCGCGGTCCAGAGCCCCGCGGCGGCCAGGGCGTTGCCGAGACGGTCCGCATAGGTGGGCGGCAGGCGGCCATCATAATGGAAACCCGCGCGCGCCAGCGCCACCACCAGCGGCGCCACCCGGTAATCGGCTGCGGCCAGGAGCTGCGTGACCCGGTACTCGTCCCAGGACCAGGCCAAGCGGCACTCAAAGCCGTGCGCTTCGCAGCTGTGTTCCAGGCGTGTCGTCAGAGTGTCCCAGGCGGCCCGCTCCAGGTGCAGACGGTCATAACGCAGAGGCGTGTTGGGCATCCGCACCAGACGCCCAAAGCTGTACATGATGCGCGTGGCCCTCGCCGTCCCGGCTGCCCAGCCCGCCAGGCGGCGACAGAAGGCGTCGAACTCGGCCAGGTCGGCGGCGGTCTCGTCGCCGGTGGCCAGGTAGAACAGCTTAATCTCGCGCACTCGTTCGGCCAGCAGCCGCCGCAGAACCTGCTCGATCGCCGAGTCTTCGAGGCTCTTGTTGAGGCGGGCGCGCAAACGGACGCTGATGCCCTCGATGCCGAGGGTGAACGAGCGTTTGCCAGCCGCCAATTCAAGCTCCAACAAGGTCGGCGCCGCGGCGAGTACGTCGACCCGCTGGCTCTTGAAGCCGACCCGCTCATAGAGGTGGGCAAGTGCCGCCACCAGTGCCGCCAGGTCGGTGTGCGAGTTCAGATTGAAGGCGTCCAACTCCACCGCCCGTGCGCCGCTGAGCCGCTTTAACCGGCGGGCGCGGGCCATGAGCGTGTCAAACGGCAGCTCGCGGTAGGGCTTGCGCTCCAGGCCCTCAAAACAGAACGAACAGAAGGCCGGACAGCCATAGCTGGCCTGCAGACGCACGCTGTCGGCGGCCTCGGTGTCAAGCAGCGGGTAGAAGGACGGCAACGGCAGCTCGCCGCGGAAGACGGCCTGTCGCACCGGCGTCGTCGGCCAGGCGCCGCTGACCCAGAACCCGTCCGCGACCGCCGCCGCCGCCAGGAGACGCTCACGCTTCGGCAGGCCCACCGCCGCCGCCCAGGCGCGCAGAAACACCTCCAGGGCCGTCTCCCCCTCGCCGAAAAAGAAGGCATCCGGCACCGCCTCGCCATCGGGGCGGACCAGGCACTGTGCCGCCAGGGCATTGGAGCCGCCCAGCACGATGGCTGGGAAGTCCGCGGGGCGCTCGCCGGCCCAGGGCGCCAGCCCGGCCTCAGCCAGCAGCCACGGCAGGTTAATGGCCTCAAGCACGAAGGCGTTGGAGACCAGCACTAGGTCAACCGCGGCCAAGACGCTGGGCCCTCTCGGCGGCGGCAGAAAGGCGAATGACACCACCGCCCCAGGCAGGGCGCGCTGCACGCAGTCGGCCAGAAACAGGTGCGACGCCGAGGCGGCGACGTCGGGCAACGGCGACAGACGCAGGATAAGAATACGGTGGGAAAACTGTGCTGCGCACGGCATGAGCGACACCCTGCTGCCCGCCGGGGTCCTCCCCGCACGGTGCGCCCGACTGTACCGCACGCGATCCTGAGTGCAAACCCTGGCATTTCCATCTGGCCGCAGTCGGCACAGTTCCCAGCCATGAGCTATGTTACCACCGCGCTCAAGTCGAACCGCCGCCCGGCCCGGTTCGCGCGCATCCCGACGGGGCCGTAAGGCGCCGAGATGGAGTCGGCTGGGCAAACGAAGAGAATGCAGCGATGGCAGACAAGACAGTACATATCCCGGACTCTCCCGCCCGGCGGGCTATCTGGTGCGGCATCTTCGGCGCTCTGGCGTACGCCGCCTATGCGCTGAAGGCCATGGGCGGGTTCGACCTGCGCCTCAGCGACAGCCATAGCCTGCTCGATTTTGCGAGTCTGGCCTTGCTGGTGCTGGCGGGAGAGCAATTGGCCGCCCTGGCGGTCATCTACATAGTCCGCCACCGGGCGGGCCCCGCGGGCGAGATCAAGATGCTGAATGGCTTCCTGCAAGTCATGGCCATCCTGATCCTCATTGGCGCTTTCGTCTACTCGCTGGGACGGCTGCAGGCGATCGGCACCCTTGCCGCAGGCTTTGCGGGAATGCTGCTGGGCTGGTCGTTGCAGGCGCCGGTGAGCGGCATTGCCGCCTGGGTTCTGGTGACGCTGAAGCGGCCTTTCCGCATCGGCGACCGCGTTTTCTTCTCCTCGCTTGGCCTGGTGGGCGACGTCAAGCACGTGGGGCTGATGTACACCGTGATGGACCAGGTCGGCGGCTCGATCGGCAGCGAGGAGGCCATCGGCCGCGACATTTTGATCCCCAACGCCATGCTGTTCAACCAGGTGGCCATCAACTACACGCCGAAGGCCCAGGCGGCCTTCATCCTTGACGAGGTCGTGATCCGCATCACCTATGACTCCGACTGGGATGCGACGGAGAAGGTGATGCTGGAGGCCGCCTACGCGGTCACCGCCAGCATCATCAAGGAGACCGGCGACAAGCCCTACATTCGCTCTGACATGTGGGACTACGGCATCCTCATGCGCCTGCGCTACATGACCATGGCCAAAGACCGGCCCCGCATCACCCATGAGATTGTCCGACACATCTTCAAAGCCGTGCAGCGCAATCCTAAGGTCGATTGGGCCATCCCCTTCGTCTACTCGTTCCGCAAGAGCACCGATGGCATGATGCGTGGCCATCTCCCCGCCTCGGACACGCAGATGGTCGAAATCCCGGCCAGCGCCGTCATCGAGGAAGGCCTGGAGTTCCTCAACACGCCGGAGTACGAGGCTGAATCCGTGAAGCTGGCGCAGAACATCCAGGAGCGCGGTCTGCTGCAGCCCATCATCGTCACCCCGCTCCCGGATGGCCGCTACCGCGTCATCGCGGGCCACAAGCGCTTCCTGGCCTGCCGCAAGCTCGGTTGGAAGATTGTCCCGGTCGTGGTCCAGCAGGAGCCCGTGGGCGAGCTGGCAAGCCCGATTACCGTGGTCTGACCCCCCGTGAAGTACCCTCCATGGCGCCCTCGCTGAATTCATCGCGGGAACGTGTGCAGGCGGTCTTTGCGCACCAGGAACCGGACCGGGTTCCGCTCTGGTTTGGCATGTCTGCGGAGTTCGCGGCCAAGGCCCGCCGCGATCTGCGCCTTGACGACGAGGGGCTGCGACTGCGTCTGGGGGATGATTTCCGCCGTCTGCAGGCGCCTTACCGCCTGCCGCCGCTGGACCTGCCGACCGGGGTCAGCAGCCGGACCGTGTTTGGCGTCGACCGCCATGGCCTAGGCTACGGCCAGCCCATCTCGCATCCGCTGGCGGCGGCCGCGACCGTGCAGGAGATACACGATTACCCGTGGCCGGATCCCGCCTGCGTAGACGTGTCGCGTCTGCGCCAGGAGGCCCAGGCCTGGGGCGGTCGCTACGCGGTACTCGGCGGTGACTGGTCGCCGTTCTGGCACGATGCCATCGACCTTTTTGGCATGGAGACGCTCTGTCTGCACATGCTTGACGCACCGCTCTTGGTGGACGCGCTGCTGCAGCACCTGGTCGACGTCTACGCGGAGAGCAGTCGCCGAATCTTCGCCGAGGCGGCTGACCTGATGGACATCTTCTTCATCGGCAACGATCTGGGCAGCCAGACTGGACCGCTGCTCGGACCCGCGCTTTTCGAACGCTTCTTGCTGCCCCATCTGCGGCGTCTCATCGATCTGGGCCACCGCTATGGGCTAAAGGTCCAGATGCACTGTTGTGGCGGCTTTGCGCCCCTGCTTCCCGCGCTGGTGGATGCCGGGCTGGACGCCATCCACGCGGTCCAGCCCTGCTGCGTCGGCATGGACCTGCGGGCACTCAAGGCACGTTTCGGTCGGCAACTGGTCTTCAACGGCGCCATTGACTCGCAGCGGGTTCTGCTTGAGGGCACGCCGGACTCCGTGGCCCGCGACACGCGCGCCGTGCTCGACCTGATGATGCCGGGCGGCGGCTACATCGCCGGGGCCAGCCACGACACCATCCTGGAGGAAACCTCCGTGGCGAATGTCCTGGCCATGGCCGACACGGTCCGGACGTACGGCCGCTACTCCCAACGGCTTGACGGACCGACCGCCTCAAGGTATCCTTAGCGGCGCCGAAGGCCAGAGTCCAAACCGCGTCAGGAGAAAGGGCGTCTCACCATGGCATTCCGTATCGCTGCGCATCTGTGTGGCTGGCCGCGCGAGGTCGTGCAGGACCGTCGCCGCGTCATGGAGATCGTCAAGTCGGCGGGCTACGACGGGGTCGAGGGCTTCAGCGCCACCTCCGGCGAGGATCTGGTCGAGGTGGCCAGCCTGGCGGCCGAGTATGGGCTGCATCTGATCAACGTGGGCGCGCCGGACCCTCTCGTCAAGGCCCGCTTCAACGCGACATTGGGCAACGACGCCGCCGAGGTACCCGCCGGGCGCAAGCCGGGCCATGAGCCCTCGGATGAGGAGCTCGACGGCCTCTGCCGGGCGCTTGAACCCCATGTCGCGGCCTTTGAGAAGTACGGGCAGAAGCCCTTCCATCACATCCACGTCGGCTGCATTCTCGAAACCACGGCGGACTGTGCGCGGGTGTTGCAGCGACTGCCGAGTCTGTGGCTGCTTTACGACACGGGCCATCTGCAGGCGGCCAACTGCGACCCCATGGAGGTCCTGCGGCTCTATCCCGAGCAGATCGGACACGTTCACCTCAAGAACTTCTGGACCGAGAAGCCGCAGGCGGGATGGGACCGGCATCAGCCGGAGTTCTGGAAGACCAGCCGGTTCTGCGATCTGTCGGAGGGGAATTGCGGCTTTGACGTCGGCGCCTGCCTGCGCGGGCTCGAGGCGGCGCGCTACACGGGCTGGATTGCGGTCGAGGAAGATCATCCGCGGCGGGACATCGCGGCGGTGGTGCGTGACAACCGCCAGTTCCTGCGCAGCCTGGGATTCTGAACGAGACGCTCCGGGAAATGGGTTGGTCGGTGCGGCATAGCGGGCGGTGGCGTCTGGCTTCTGCCGAGAGTCATTGATCGGTGACGGTACGAACAGGCTGCCCGGGTGATATGCATCCAGGTCTCTATGCGTTGCTGTGTGTGGCGGGGGCGCTGGCCACCTTTACCGTGCTGCACCAGCGACGGCTGAAGATTGGTTGCGCCATGTTGCTGTCGGCGCTCTGCCTGGCCTGGTTGCTGGGCGTCTCTCCCCGCCTCTGGTGGGACACGCTTCTGGCCGAATGGCAGAAGAAACCCAGCGGCGAGACGACCCCGTTCCTCTTCGTTACCCTCACCGGTTTGGTGCTCTTGGTGAACGTACTCGGCACCGCCATGCAGGAGACCGGCGTTTCGAAGCGCCTGGCCACCGCCCTGCAACACCTCTTCCGCAGTCGTCGGGCTGCCCTGGCTACCATCCCGTTCATCATGGGTATGCTCCCCACGCCCGGCGGCATCATGCTCTCGGCGCCCATGGTTCGCGACCTCGGGGACCACACCGGCATCGCTCGCGTCCGGCAGGCGTCCATCAACTTCTTTTTCCGGCACCAGCTGGAGACCGTCTGGCCGCTTTTCCCCTCGGTGCCGCTGATCCAGGCGATGCTGCAGGTATCGCCGGGGCGGCTGCTGGCGCACAACCTGGTCCTCTCGGTGACCGGACTGCTGGCCGGCACGCTGTTCCTGCTGGTGTGGGGGTTTCCGGCCGCAGCGGCGACGCCCGCCACGCTCGGCCCGCCACAGCGCCTGCGCCAGCATCTGGCTAACCTGCTGCACGCGCTCTGGCCGATCGCCCTGACGGCGACGCTCTACGTCGGGTTCGGCGTGCCGGCGGCACTCGGCATCCTGGCGTCCACCCTCGGTTTCCTGGCACTCCACCGAGTCCCGCGCGGACAGTGGCGACGCATTTTCGCATCCTCGCTGGAATGGGATTTCGCCTTGCTTATTTTGGGGGCACTGCTGTACAAACTCGACTTGGATGCGGCGGGCGCGGTGGCGGACATTGCCGACTACTTGCGGCTCATGCACATGCCCGTCCCCGTCCTGGTGTTCAGCTTGCCATTCCTGGTTGGCTATGTGACTGGCGTGACCATGCCCAGCGTCGCCATGACCTTCCCGTTGTTGAAGATCTACATGGGAGAAGGAGCCGACGCGCATCTGGGCTATGAGGTGCTCGGCTTCGGCGGGGTGATCTGCGGCCTGCTGGTGACGCCGGTGCATCTGTGTCTGGGCTCTGGGCTCTGATGCACAATTCTGGGACGAGGTCGAGCGCCACGAAGTCCGAATTGACCGCCTTGTCTCTGTCGATCTCGTTCGCTTCCCACACAAGACCGAAACGCGTGGCGTCCCGCCGGTCGCGAGCTTCCAGGAGGCGGACGAGTTCGTCTTTCGTTAAGTGGTCGTATTTGGGCATTTCGGTTCTATTTCCGGGAAGGTGCCCAAGGGCTGCGACCAGCAGGACTCCTTGGGGACCCCGCGACTTTCTCGGCGGTGAACATCCTGCTCAATGGCGAAAAATTTTGCAAGAGGGGTATAAAGGAAAAGGCGGGCAAGGGATGGGCTGCCCGGCCAGGTCTTTGATCACGAAGAATCCGATGGAGCGCAGACGGGAAGCCTGGGGCGGTGCCGACCACGTATGAGCGTCTCCAGCGTCGGAGCCCTATCTTCATGGGGTGCGACCAGGGACTCATTTGGGGGCGACTTTATCCGCAGCAAATATCCTGCTCATGGCGAAGAATTTTGCAAGAGGGGCATGGTGAAAAACACACACACCAGGTCGGTCACGAAGTAATCCGATAGAGCGCAGATAGAAAACCTGCGGCGGTGCCGACCAAGTATCTGAGCGCCTCCGGCGTCGGAGCCCCCAACCAGAACGTACACCCCAAGTGGCGCCGAACCCCGTTTCCCCAGAGATCCGCAAGGTCGACACAGCCCCCCGTTTTCCGCGCGATCTCTTTGAAAAAGGAGGCCCCAATCTTTCGGGGAAATATACCCTTTGAGCGCTGGCCTGGGAGGGCGATAGGCCACATGGAGGAAGTATAAATCAGAGGGGTAATTATAACGTGGGGTATAAATATACGAATATTCATTCGCGAGTATCGACAGCAACGTATAGCTGCAATAAATACCCCATTGCCATAGAGCGATTGCAATCAAAAGCCCCAATAATCTCCTACGCCAACGCGACCAATGCATGGAAAAATTCTGCTGCATTATACTATAAATATCCCTAACACTCGGCCACACACATAACGTGGTTGATTTAGTTGAAGTATTTTGAGAACAAGCTCCGAAGTTCCAAGGGTGAATCTGCACGGAATCGCTCCTCTAAAAAACCCCTCGATGCTGGTGTTCTATCGCTAGCACCTTGCACGCTACAACGTTTATAGCGACATCACTCATCCCGCCCAACGTTCCGGTTCTGGCTTTTCAGCTCGGAAGAGTGCCGGGGTAAAATTCTCGGATTTTTGACAGGGGTCGATCGAAATTACTCGGGCTAGAATAATAGCTAAACAAACTAGAACAATAGCTAACCACTAGATTAAAATATACATCAAAAAAGTTTAAGAAATGTTGTTTGACAAGCTCCCAATGCGGCCGATCCGTAGAAAGCCACGACAACCCAAGAATGACGCCTAACTCTGAAAGCCAACCTTGCGCTATTACTAAAGCCACGATAGCCGGACCGCACGAATCCTTCCCCGAATTAACCAAACAATACCAAACAATGAAGAACCAACGTAAGACCCGCTCCTTAACTCGCGAACCATCCATCCTCAGCTTTCCGACCGGAACTTCCGATTGCAAATTCCGTGATACGAATCCGCCGTCCGAGGAAAATGCCTTCGAGATTTGCCACGTCAGCCACTTTCCCCTGGATGTCGATGTGGTCGGTAATCAGGGCCACCACCTCGGCAGCCCTTGGGTGGTGGTGCTGACCGATGATCTGTCACGCCGGGAGTTAGCGAGGCATTTGACATTCGCCACACCGTCCTATCATTCGTGCGTGATCCTGCTGCAATTGTGCCTCGGCCGCTGGGGGTGCCTGCCGCAGATTCTTGTAGTCGACCAAGGTAAGGAATTCGCCGTGCCTCATTTTGACGCGTTCCTCGCAAGGTTGGGCATAACCAAATGGGTGCGATCAGTGGCGTCGCCTCGTTTTGCCGCGGTGGCAGAGCGGTGTTTTAGCGCTCCCGAAGCGACGGTTCCCGAAAAGCGCAGCGGCATAGCCGGCATGACAGGAGATGGCAAGAAGCGGGAAACAAAAATTCCGCTGGATGAACTTCATCGGATCCTCCGGGAATACTTCTTCGACGACATTCATCTGAACGCGTCCCAAACGGCGCTCAACGATGATTTCCGCTAAATGCGCTCAAGTTAGATCCTCTTCGGTCGACGCTTTCGTATACGCAGCATCACCGCAACAACGCCATCGTGGCTCTCACCCCAACCCCTCAGGGAAGCAGGTCGCCCCTAACCTGTCATTCCTCTGCTACAGAAAAAACCACTCGGACTGCGTAAAACCAAGGATCTTCCGACTTCCACCCCCCACTCGAACAACAAAAAATCCCGTATGATGACAGAAGTTCAATTCGAATCCTGGTGTCGCTCCCTGAACCTTTCTCGCACGGCAATCGCTGTTATCCAGAACATCCGTCAATCGCCCCCTTCGCGGCGACCGCAATCCACCGCTTTCAGCATAAGCGGCACCTATCCCTCGGTGAAAATGGGTTGCACTATTAGCTCTGAGAGCAACAGCAACGAACTGCTCGCCATTTACAAGATGGAGCACGACCCTGATGTGCTCGAATTTTACGAACAGCCACCGAAAATCAGGCTGAAATACGTCTCGGCGACGGGACGCAATGTTAGCGTTGACTCTACCCCCGATTTCTTCGTGCTTCGGACTGAGGGTGCCGGTTGGGAGGAATGGAAGCAGATCGAGGCACTGCCAAAGCTCTCCGAGGAGATGCCAGAGCGCTTTGTGCTTTCAGAAGAAAAGAACTGGATTTGCCCGCCGGGGCAAAGGTTTGCCGAAGAGTATGGCCTAACGTACTGCATTCGCACATCGGCCGAACACAACCCCGTATTCGCCCGTAATATGGTGTTCCTGCACGAATACTATTCCTCTCAGAAATCCACGATTCCCAAAAAGGCGGAAGAAGAAGTCAAGTGTATCGTCGGTTCCCGCCCGTCGATTACCCTGACCGATCTGAAAGGTTTGGTCGAAACGGCCACCGTTGACCATATCCATTTCCTCATCGCCCGCGATTGTGTTTTCGTGGATTTGGACAGTGACCTTCTCACCGAACCCGAGAAGGTCGAAGTTTTTATCGATGCCGAAGCTGCGGAAACATGGCGCGAAGCTACGAGTCGACTTATCCGTGCCCCCCATGTGGAATCGCCCGTGTTCTTCCTAGAATTGGGGGCAATCTTAGAGTGGAACGAACGAACATTCAAAATCGTCAACCACTCTGAGCGCGTGGTTTGCCTCGTGTCCGAAGACGCAAAGATTATCGAAATTCCTCGCGCCGAGCTGAACAATTTTGCGGCAAAGGGGACCATAACCTGTTTCCCTGCAGCGTCCATAAGGCATTCAAGAAGTGGCGCTCAGAAAACCCTTGCCGCCCATAACTTCCACTCTCAGGCAGAGCCGCGTGCTGGCCATGAAGTAGCTGTGGTAGCAATGGCTGGGCCGACCGGGCTTGTGCGGGATGTAGCCCTTCCGGAACCCACCAGTTAAATTGTTGGACGACAACAGCATCTTGGCCGGGGCTTCCATCGGTAGGCCGACGACATTCCGCATTCGGTCCGGCAACGAAAGGCTGAACCAAATGGTCATTTTCTCAAGACGCGGCGTCCTGCCCGGCTGCGTAGACAGAGTTACCGGTGTTTGGAGCCCTGAAAAGGAGGAATTTTGGAATGAAAGAAATTATCATTTATCTGCCACGCGTCACTCCGACTTTTTTTGAGGTCGAAGAATATGGTCTCTTACTAGGCACGTTTATAATGGCGGCTGGCGGTCGAGTGTGGGCAGGCTGGGCTAGGCACGGACGAGGAGTGGAAATTAGGATCCAAGGTTTATCCCGCCGCGAGGTCAGGGTCGGCACGCAATTTCTCATCGATTCCATTATCGACATGCACGGGACACTTTCGCTCGTTGAACAAACAACTGATGCCGCGCCCCTCCCGGATTTAACGGTGCATATTCCCTGGGGAACGGTCTTGCCGCGCTCGACTCGCCTAACAAAGCGCTTGTTCTCCCTGCTCCCCCGCAAGACTTATGTCGTCAGCCGTTCCGCCAGCAATGGCCGTTCCGTTTTTGCGGAGCGCCTAGGGCAAACCAGGGACGACGCCTGGCGACGGGCTGTTGCGGCAAATGCCGTGGGACGAGTTTTCTATCTGGCCTGGACAGCGAAACAATATAATGAGGAGCGGCATGTGTGGCCCCAGTTATTGCCTGTCAAGTAATGCACCGGCGGCAATTGCTACTGTATGGATCATCCAAATGCTAACCCGAACGAGAGCACCACCCCGTCTTCATCGAACATTCGGGAACCGGTGAGCGAATCGGCTATCGCTTACGTCTTAAAAGAGGCGGCTGCGCAAGGTAGGTTAAGAGAAATTCGGTGGCTGAAGCCGGAGCAACTGCTTTTCGCAGCTAACGATGAAAGCTGGACGCCTTTGCACGTGGCAGCAAAGTACGGTCAACTTGAGCAAATTGCCCCAATGCTGACGTTGGAGTCAATGATGACGAGCGATGCTCAATTCGGGATAACGCCCCTTAGGATTTTAGAAGAGAGCGGCCACCTTGAACAGCTCGATGCGCTTTTTCCACCAGAAGTGGTTGCAGACGTCAAACGCCTGCTCAATCAGGGCTTGTTGTGAAATTACTGGCAACGAAAGGCTTAGGATGCGGCGTCCTGACTAACTTCGCAGACGGAGCTAAGGAAGGTAAGACAACATGAAGATAATGGTCATCTATCCCGCCGATGCGGAAGTTCGGGAATTGCTGGCTGAATGGCTGGAAGAGAGAAATCACGTTATCGTGGAAGTAGGCCCGCGGCCCGAATCATGGCCCTCAGCCTTGGCGGAGCATGAGCCAGACTTGGTGCTGATGCCGCAGTTTTTGGAAGATGACCCGGAAGCGTTAGCGGCCCAATCGTCGTTTCCGGACTGCCAGTTCCGAATTCTCGGCACAAACGAGGCGGACTGGGAGTCAGTGCTCCTCGCCGCCGATGCAGCCTACGACAACCGGCGACCGAAGGCTCGCAGATTTGCAGACGAGCGCCGGTTCATTATACACGATGAAGCTTACCGGCTTTACGCTTCCCCTGAAAAGCTTCACCGTCCAAGCAACGACCCCGGCTGGGCGCAAGTCGCCGCGCAGCAGGAGGCCCTTTTCGTGCTGCAACTACAGACCGGGGTCGCGGGTGGGCACCAGCGGGCAAAGCAGTATTTGTCGGTATTGCGGCGCTTCCACCGCCAGCTTCTGCAGGAATGCGCCTACCGATTGGGGCACGCCTCCTATAAGGTTGTCTGGCTGCGCGAGGAGATCGCCCGATGGTGCACCGTGCTCTGCCATTACATCCCGGATGCCGAAATTGCGGCCTGTCCGGCACCGCAGAACGCCTCCCCTGATTTCGTCTATCTCCACCACGAAATGCCGAGCAGCTTCCTCTACCCGTTAATCTGCGTCCTTCAATTCATGCCACGGCCCAGCGTCACGGAGGAGATCATAAAGGCCGCCACATGGAGCTACACGGGGCAATCGGAGGAGGAGCTAGCCCAGACTAGCTACCTATTGTTCGGGATCAATGGGTTCCTGGCGGAGATCGCACGGTCCCAGATTTGGTGTATGGATCAGTTCCTCGCCGCAGATTCCGATTTTCACCGTCATAGCGATGTGTCTCGCGGCCTTCACCGAGCAATCGGTGCGACCATGGAGTTTTGGGGCTGGCATTACCTGCTCGCGATGGGCGGCGGCTTAAGAGCGATTACCAGCCGCGTGCTCACTGGAGAGACGCGGGTTGAACCGCACGACAACGCTCGAATAGTCCCAACCTTTCGGGAATTACAGAAGGCCATGCGGAGAACACCGACGCCTTAACCGCCATCCGCTTGACGAAGCGCGCTTGGAAACTTAATATCGCAATCCACGCAGCAGGAAGCCAACCCAACCAACCATCAAGAATGACACCAAGACTGGTCAAGACCGAGACGTTCGAGCATGAAGGTAAGAACTACGATCTGAAGCTCTTCTCGGATGGCTGGACATTCACGGTCAAATCATTTCGTGAGGGACGTGAAGCAAACGGATATTCCTATGCCGTTGTCCTCCCCACGGCCTTCGATTTGAACAGAGTGACAGGGATGGACGCAGTTCGGGTGCTTTTTGACAACGCACGGAACGACATTCGCGAACGGAATTGGGAGCGATACGTCGAGGCGTATCTCGCGTCTCTCAATCTCAAGGAAGATGAGGGGGCGGCCTGCGTAAAATGCACCGGCAGGGACATTCAAATCCGAATCGTGGACGGCCGGAAGATGTATCGCTGCGCGACCTGCGGAAACATCTGGTATCAAAAACGGTCCACCGGGGGTGGCAACGAAGTGATCTTGGACGCCATCGCTGATGGCGTGGTCGAAAATAGCTACCACGAAATCGATGTTTTGATACTCCTAAACGTCCCCTTCCGAGAGTATTCGGGTGGGCCTTCCTTCGACGATCAGTTGCGCAATTGGTGCAATCAAAACCATCTTGGTTACGACGTGTTCCATCAGAAGGACCGGCGAGGAAAAGATGCTCAACTTATACGCTTCACGAGGAAACCGGCCTAGCCATCCGGCTGTCGCCGGGCGATTCAAAGTGCACCACCTCCGGGCGGATTAAAGTGCACCACTTTGGACGCGGTGTTTTTCTAACTGGGGTTGGCTAGTCGGTGCAAGGTAATTAGCGGATCACCCCTGCTGATGAGCAGCCGCAGGCTGCCGATGTTCCCCCTAGAGGAGGGGTTTGGGGAACCGTGGTTCCCCATTCGTAAATCAAATCACTCATTTTTTGATCGGGCGGGTTTTTGTTTTGGGGTGGAGCGTTCTTGCGCGCTTTCCTGGAGCCGGTAGCTGCGGCCGTTGATCGGGATGACATCAGCGTGATGGAGCAGGCGGTCGAGGATGGCACTGGCCGCAGGCACGTCGCTTAAAAGTTTGCCCCATTCTTCAATCGGGCGGTTGGAGGTCATCATTGTGGATCGGTTCTCGTAGCGGCGCATAATGATCTCCAGTAGGATTTCTCCACTCTTGGCTGGTAGCACTTTGAGCCCCATGTCATCGATGATGAGCAGGTCTGGCTTGAGGTATTTGTTGAGCAGGCGACTCTCCCCGGCCTGGGTTTCCTGGGCGAGCAACTCGCGCACCAGATCGAAAATGGAACGGTAGATGACGACGAACCCGGCTTTGATGGCTTCGATTCCGATGGCTTGCGCGAGGTGGCTTTTTCCCACTCCGGGAGGGCCCACCAACAGCACGTCCCGCCGCTGGCGCACGAAGTGACAGGCGGCCAGTTCGTAAATCTGGGCGCGGTTGACGCCGGGGTTAAAGCTGAAGTCGAAGTTGTCCAGCGAGCGTGGTTCGCGGAAGTCAGCCGATTTGTTGCGGCGGGCGATAGTCCGCTGGTGGCGCACGTTGATCTCGTCCTGGAAGACAAGTTCAAGGAACTGGGCATACGGAAGACGATTGGCTTCGGCTTCCTGCAAACGCAACTCCAGGCTGTCAAGCAGCCCCGAAAGCCGCAGGGTGTGGGCATGTTGTTTGAGGGTGTGGATCATGGTGGTAGTATGGATTTTGGTTTTGTTGTTGGTTGATGAACTCGGTGTAGATTTTCAGATCGCGGATCAGCGGGTGGCTCTCGGCAAAACCAAAGTCACTTTGCACGGCTTGTTCGCCGATGAGCCTCTTGATGTCTTTGAGTCGCCGGGTGCCGCTTTTGAGCGCCTTGCCGCAGGCTGGGTCCAGGGCGAGTGCGGAGTGTTTTTTAATCAGGCCGCACAGTGCCATGATGGAACGCAACGCCTCCGGGCCGCGTGCATCGACTGCCGCCTGCGCCCATTGACCGCAGTGATCACCCAACACCGCAGCGCGGTTCACCCACTGTTTGCACGAGATTTTAACCGGGGCGCTGAAGCCACCGACTCCGAGGCAGCGGCTGAACTTGCCGGGGTCAACGCGGGTGTGGATTTGCACTTGCTCCATGCGCTCATTGAAGATGCGCACACAACGGCTATCCCAGCGCACCCAAACCTGGCGGCCGATATACTCTGGCGGCGTTTCATAGAAGGATTTTTGCACCTCTACGTAACTGTCCTTATGCACGTTGCGCTGCGCCTCCTGGTAACACGGAAAAAGCGACGACGGCAGCGGTTGCAAATGAGGGCGTTCCAACTCGAAGCAGGCGGCCACTTGTTTGCACGTGGTGCCGTGGATACGTTTGTCGGCAACGCCCGTCTCCCATCTCTGTAAATGCAGGTTTTCCTCAGCCAGCGCCTTGAACCGCCGCCCCTTGAGCGCGTTATTACGGACATAGCCAACTCCCCGCTCCACCTTCCCCTTATGCTGCGGCGTCCACGGCCGGCATGGAACGACATGCATCCCGTAGTGACGGCAGAAGTCAGCCAGCTTGGGGTTGATCTCGGGATCAAACCAGTCCGCCTTGAGCACCGCTGCCTTCAGGTTGTCGAGATTGAGCATCAGCGGCACACCGCCAAAAGAGCGAACCGCATTTTCCAGAACACGAAGGAACGTCTCGGTGTCCTGCCGCAGAACCGCCTCGCTGTAACCTTTGCGCGAACAACTCAACACCGCCCGAAATACCCAACTCCGGCGGCTCTTGCCACCCGGTCCATCCTCAATCGGCGCTCCCAGACCAAAGTCCACCTGCATCTCCTCTCCGGGCTGGCTTTCCATCCGCCACACCCGCCCGGGCTGCGCCCTGCGAAGCTTGCCAACAAACCGCTTCACCGCATCGTAGGAACCCGTAAATCCGCTCTCCTCCACCAAATCCTGATAGATCCGCTGCCCGCTCAATCCCGCCTCAACCTTCTCGTTGATCGCCTGTGCAAACGGCTCGCACTGACTCTGGCGTCCTGTCAATTTGCCGGTGGGCACAATGGTGCACTTTGGTTCTTGTTCATCCTCAGAGCCGGTAGGCGCAATGGTGCACTTTGCCCCATACCGATTGACGGTGCGCCGGTTGATCCCCAGCTCACGTGCAATACGCCGGTCGGACCATCCCTTCTCATGTAAACTGCGGATCGTTTCTTGGTGGTTCACTTTCAGGACGTTGGACATGTCCCATTCAAACCGCCTTCAAGCGATCAAATGGAACTGTTTTCGCGTCCTACAAGTGGTGCACTTTGAAGCCTTCTATTCCGCCCAGACGTGGTGCACTTTGACCGCCCGGCGACATCCGGCGTCAAAGCCATGCTGAAGACGATTGAATACTTGGATAGTCTGCCTGTCGTCAATCCATCGCAACCACTTCCTGCACCGTGGCTGGAACTCAGCGGCCACGCCGTCAAATTGGCGGCTCAGGAGTTTTCGTCCATGCTTAAGGATGCGCAAGCGTGCGTCGGTCTCCCGTTGCTGCCGCATATCCAGTTTGACGAACGGCTTTGGGCGAAGCCCAGTCAAATGATCGGCTCGGTAATCGCATGCCCCGACGAAACCTACCTGAGGACCACTCGCCAGCACACGCTCGCGGCGTTGCGCGCGTTTCAGGGGCCGGGATGCTACATTATGGGCCTTGATCTGGAGGTTGAGATGTTTCGGCGATACCCCGCGCGTCTGGGGAGTGACATGTGTTTTGCGTCTGCCATTTGCTTCAAGCTCAGTATGAGTCACGGCCGGGAGATGGATACTTTTAGGCAAATCCATCTCAACTACCGCGGGATTGTCGGCAAGCTCTTGGAGTTTGGCCACATAGAGTTTTTTATGAACAGTGTCGTGTCCGAAGTGGAAGCCGTCCGAGGTAATAAGCCTCTGCCAAAGCTCGACGCCGTCTTGAACCTAAAAGACCCGAACCCCATCGATCATTCGTTCGACCTTGAATACGAATGGCGTTCAGATATCCCTTACCAGCACGCGCTGCGGGCTCTCATCGTGTTGGCCGTTCTTTTTACGTGCATCCAAAAAGCGGCGATTTCCACGCGAGCACGTCGTGATTACATTCTGGATATGTGGAATAGTTTGAAGCTCGAATCGATGTCCAAATGATGCAATCGGGGATAATTCCGCCGCAGCTACGCCCACCGAGGGTTCCGCTTTATATCACCATTTGTGGTATAAGCATGATCACCGCTCCCACTAGCCATAGCCAAGGGGACACGGAAGCCGTGCTCCGGCCACCGTCCATAGGGGACAAGGGAATGAGGTTTGGAAAGAACCCAACCATGGCCAGGTGAACCAACAACCCACTCTCAAACCATCACCCCAGGGTTGGCGTCACCAAATACCGCCACAGTGCCGGTCAGCGGCCTGTCAATTCTTAGGTAGGCTTCGTGAGGGGCGATTCGTGGCCCAGAACATGGCCCCACTCGCGCGCGAGCAATAGGGCGATGAATTCACGCGCAAAGGCCCAGCCAGCATGAGCCGTCGCTATGAGACAAAAGGAAGAGTTCTCAATGCCCTTGCAATTCTTGAAGTTTCTGGAACTCAACCGACCCCATTCTGTCCCCTTTGGACCTGCGAAAACTCGATCCCGCACCGGGCCACATCGCGCATCTGGTCCAAGTCATTATCATTTCCAGCATAGGCGTCGTGGTTTCCCTTGACCACTGGGCACCCTAAGGATCGAACTAACTCCAAGCATCGGACGGGATTTGCAGCGTATCCCACGATGTCGCCCAAGCAAACGCGTCGATCGACACCAATCAAGTCCATATCTGCCATCACCGCCTGAAAAGCTTCCAGGTTGGAATGGATATCGCTGAAGACGGCCATAAGGGAGTCAGCCACGAGCTTTTATACGGTCCGCCGCCCAAAGCGTCAACCAGAGTGGGGCGGTGACTGATTTGACCTCGCGTTTGCGGTCAAACAGGTGATGATCCACAGATCGAATTTATGCCTGAAGAAATCACGGACCAGCACTTGGGAGTGGCCCGGGTCATCTGCCCTTCTACCGCCAGGAGCAGATTTACGCGACCCGCCACGAAATCATCCTACCCCGGCAAACCCTGGGGCGCTGGGCGGATCTGTGCGCCGACTCGCTCGGCCTCATCTACCGCGAAATCAACGAGGGCATCGTCGGGAACGGCTACATCCAGATGGACGAAACGCCCCTCGAATACCTCGTCCCCGGCAACGGCAAAACAGGAACCGGCTACCTGTGGGTATGCAACCGGCCCGGCGGCGATGTCGTTTTCCACGGGCAGACGAGCCGCGCGGCCAAGTGCGTGGAGAAAATCATCCCGGTCGAGTTCCGTGGCATCATCCAATGCGACGGCTATGCGGGCTATCGCAGCTTCGCCCAGAACCAAGAGCGCGAAGGGCAGATCCGTCTCGCCGCTTGCTACGCCCACGCGCGCCGCAAATTTATCGAAGCCCAGGAACAAGCCCCGCGTATCGTCGGCTGGCTCTTGCGGCAGATCGGACATCTTTACGCCATCGAAGGGCGGTTGAGGCAAGAGCGCGCCGGTCCCCGGCTGCGAGCCGCCATCCGCGCTGCGCAAAGTCGCTCCATCCATGAACGCATCCATCGCGCGCTGGTGCGATTGAAAATCAAAAAACGCTACCTGCCGCAAAGCAGCTTGGGCAAAGCCATCGACTACGCCTTGGGGCAGTGGACCGGCCTTGGCGTCTTCCTTGAGGACGGACGCGTCGAAATCGACAACAACCTGGTGGAGAACGCCATCCGACCCACCGCCATTGGCAAAAAGAACTGGCTCTTCGTGGGCGACGCCAATGCGGGCCAGCGCGGAGCCATCCTCTACACCATCGTCGAAAACTGCCGTCGCCACGGCCTCGATCCCTACGCCTACCTTCGCGACGTCCTTACCAAACTGCCTACGCTAACTAACCAGCAGATCAAGGACTGGACCCCGGCAGCCTACGCCAGGAGGCTCCGCTCCGAGCATCAACTCCAAGCCGCCTCGTAGATCTCGTAGCGCGTTGCCTACGAGATCTATGAAAGATACGATTCAATCGCCGTCAAGCGGCGCTTCATGCACCGCTTACTGCTTGCTCCCACATTGCCCGATTGCCTTGATCACTCTGAGCAGTTTCGCTTCGTGCGTTGGCGTGCCATCCCAAAGTTCTGCAACCGCAGAAGCTAGCCGAGGATTTTTATGAGCCGTGGCATGCAAATCCACGCCAAGGAATTTGCATATTTCCAATACATGGCCCCGGGTTTGGCGGAATTCTCCGCGTACGATGCGACTTACCTGGGATTGATGAACTCCTACAGCGCGGACGATATCCTGAACGATATCTTTCTGGAGCTTTTTCCGATGCTGAAACGCCTTCTCTAGGCGCTGCGCAATGATGTGAGGAGCGGCATATTTCATTCGGAAATAATGCAAAAAGCTTTGCATATTTGCATTTTTCGTCAATCATTTCCCGCGATGTCTCAGACGTTTTTTGCCACCTACAATGACGGGCGCGAAGTCGCTATTCAAATGCCAGACGCTTCCGAGGAAGTCATTCCCGGCGTCCCGTGGGGCCGATTTGATAGGTTTTTTACGCCTGCATTCTGGTTTGCTCGGGCTTGGTATGGACAGCAAACCGGAGGATATTCCCGATATCGGCTTGGCAATACCTTGAGGGAAGAGATTGTCGCTTGTCTCCTCGGTGGCCACGGCATGCCAGCAGAAGTGGGACTTGCTGCATTTGCGCGATTGCGTGAGCGGGGGCTTCTAGGGGGCGAAGTTTCAAGTGAGTCGGAATTCCATAAAGCTCTTGTCGAGCCTCTTTCTATCAACGGTCGTAGTATCCGATATCGTTATCCGAACCAGCGGGCAAAGCTGATCTCAAAGGCGATTATTCGCCTCGACCAAGAAACGCCTCCGCACCATGATGACCTTGCTTTTCGGGAATGGTTGCTCCGCTTCGACGGGATAGGATTAAAAACTGCCTCTTGGGTTACGCGTAATTTCCTCGACAGCCAAAATGTCGCGATACTGGATGTGCATATTTTCAGAGCTGGTGTTTTGGCGGGGGTGTTCAGCCTGAATGATTCCATTCAAAGTCATTATTTACGGATGGAAGAGCGATTCCTCCGATTTACTAGGAGTCTCGGCGTCGATCCCGCCATGTTCGATACGCTTATTTGGTATGAAATGCGTCAAATGGCCTCTCTCGCTTTGGAGGCGATGGATGACCATGCCGGATTGAAGTCACAAAAACGCCGATTTTCGCATCCGCAGATTGAATTTGCCTTGACTTAGAAGGAAGGAATGCCAAAAGGGTCATTATGTCAGGAGGAGGCCCCAGTTTTTCGAGTTTCAAAGTTTCAGGTCCGGGTAGCACTATCGGCGATAAGCAAACGGACTCCCCATTTGGAGGCGGACAATTGGGTGGAGGTGGACAGGTGGGTGGCGCGGCTTCCTGTGAATTTCTCATTTCCCGAACCAAACTTGAATCGCCTGCTCCTGAAGTAGTTTCAAAACTAAAGCAAGGCGACATTCTAACCGTCAAATTAAAGAAGCAGGTGGGGTTCGGAGGCGGTTATACTTTGATCGCGCAGACATCGGATGGAGCGATGGCGGGGACAGTTTTTCCTCCTAACCTGTCGAGGTTCATCCAATGCATGGAGCATGAGTCCTTCAGTTATGTTGCGCGCATTCAGAGCATCGATGGTGGACGCATTATAGTCGAAATTAGACCGGCCAGCCATCCCAACTCATGAAACTTCAAATTGCGGGTGGGACCTATCTCGAAAAGTGCTTATTTCCCGAATGGCATGAACTGTTTGGATCTGGTTTACGTGGGGCGCTGGCTGTGAAGGCTCTCGGCGGAGATGTAGTCTATCACACCTATGTGGGGCCTGAAAGCCTCCCTACACTGGAATCGCGTACGGCGGAAGCAGGTATTGAGCTTCGCTGCAATCAGACACCCGGGACTGTAAGTTTTGATTATACGCATGGCCTTTCTACACCGCTTATTGGCCCCACGCCCAATTTTATTAAAAAAAATCCTCCCCTGAATATCAAAGGGGACGCCATTCTGCGGTTCGGTTTTATGGAAGGTGATGCGGTTGTGGCTGGCGACAGGGTGGTCTATGATCCGCAGAACCCTTACAACCCAGACGCATTTTCAACGAACGAATCTGTCGCAAATGAACTCGCCATTGTATGTAATCGAGCCGAAGGATTTTTGTTGACCGGAGAAAAGGAGCCCGAGCGTATCGCTGAGGCGCTTCGCGAGAAGGAAAGTTGCGCTGTGGCCGTCATCAAATGCGGAAGCCATGGCTGTGTGATTGCTGGCAAAGACGACGTTATTCAAATCCCGGCTTTTAAAACTAATCATGTATGGCCCATTGGCTCCGGAGACGTTTTTGCTTCTGTCTTTGCTAAGATATGGGCGGTTGATCGCCAATCGCCACAAGAAGCGGCTCGCATGGCTTCACTCGCGACTGCTTTCTATTGCGAAAGCATGACGCTCGATTTCGGCAGCGCTGCATTCAATGCGTTCAATCCGGACCCTTTTCACCCAAACAAAAACCGTAAATCAGCTTTGATTTATTTAGCTGGGCCGTTTTTCTCGATGTCCCAGAATTGGTTAATTGAGGAATCATTTTACGCACTTCAGTCGCAGCACCTCGACGTTTTTTCTCCGCTTCACCATGTTGGTCGCGGGAGCGCTACGGAAGTCTATCCCGCAGATATTGGAGGGCTGGACAAATGCGACTTGGTGTTCGCCTGCGTGGATGGTCTGGATTCCGGCACAATTTTTGAGATAGGTTACGCTGTGGCCAAAGGGAAAAAGGTCGTTGCCTTCGTGCAAAATGAAACCCCCGAAGATTTGAAAATGCTCGAAGGGGCGCGCTGCCTTCTTGAACGCGACTTCGTGACGGCAATCTATAAGACCTATTGGCTGGCCAAGGAATGAGCAAGACGGCCTTATTGTTGTCTGGAGGCATCGACTCTGCGGCGTTGGCGGTATGGAAACGCCCTGATTTCACGTTTACGATAGATTATGGGCAAGCGAGTTCTGCCGGGGAGATTCGCGCGGCAGCACAAATTGCTCTTGAACTTGGTATCGCGCACGAACTTATCACGGTAAACTGCCGCCAGCTTGGAGTCGGTGATCTTGCTCACAAGGAACCAGCCCCGAATGCACCAGCTTCTGAATGGTGGCCTTACCGCAATCAGTTTCTCGTTACTGTCGCAGCCATGCGGGCTTACGCACTCGGAGTGTCATCGTTAATCGTTGGCTCAGTCAAATCTGATACGTTTCATGTAGATGGCCGGAACGATTTCTATATGCAGCTCGACGCACTTTTAGCAATGCAGGAGGGCTCCATCCACGTAGTAGCCCCCGCTGCCGAGATGACTTCAGCGGAGCTTGTCCGAATATCTGGTATTTCTTCAGGATTGTTACATTGGACGCATTCTTGCCATGTCGACGAGTTTGCGTGCGGTTGTTGCCGGGGTTGCTGGAAGCACACTAACGTCATGGAGGAATTAGGATATGGAAATTCGCAGATTGCCTGAGCCCTGTCTCAGGGATAAACCTCTGGAGTGTCAACCATTGAAGTTTCGTGTGGCAGGTGCGCACTACCTCCCATCGCCAAACGAATTGCCTGCCGATTCATTCTTTTCGGTAATTGCTAGACGACGAAGTCGCAGGGAATTTGGGCGATTATCTGAAGAGGCGCTTTCAGATCTTCTCTGGTATTGCTCCAAAATACATGAGATGGACCGGAGTCGACTTGGCCCTGTATGGCAGCATCGAGGAACACCGTCAGGAGGCGGTTGCCATCCGATCGACGTTGTCATTTTGCAACCCAACGACGGGGGTATTACATGTGAGCTTTACGACCCCATTGCCCATGCACTAAATACCCTTGTATTGCCGACTGGCGTGAGTTGCGAATCCCTGAGAGAAACGATCGCTGAAATTTTGGACCCTCAGGGCGGATCGGTCCTCCTATTCGTTGCCAACTTCGCGAAAACCCTAACACGGTATGAAGGAGGAGAAAGCCTGGTCTGGAGGGATGCGGGATGTCTCTTGGCGACTGTCAGCCTTGCGGCTGAAGCACTGAGTTTGAACTGCTGCGCACTCGGTTTCAACGGAGATTCGCTGGTAACTCGGTTGTTCGGCATCGGTACGCTGGCAGGTGTGGGTGGGTGCATTGTCGGAAGCCACCCTGAAAAATCAACTAACGGCTAACAGGAAATTCTGCGCCCCCTGTTGGAAGCAGCCGTCACGTGCCCGTTTCCTGCGACGATTGGCTACTCTTGCCAGTCCAAAAGAGATCCACCAGTTCGTACCCTAAAGCCGTTCGCAATCAGGAAACCGTCCCCCGACTCAAGTCTCACGCAACGCAGATGGACAATCTACACCTGGTTGATTGGTTATCGGCCGATTTCGTGGCCAACAACTTGATGAGCAAGAAAGCTCCACGTCGAATCGGCTGAAAATTCAGCCTCGGTTCTCAGATCTTGCCGTGATTCTTCGTAATCGCGAATCGCTTCCGCCACGACATCCGTCGCGGTTTCGGTGAACTCGATTTCGTCAAATTCGATCGTAATAACCTGGATTTTCGTCTGAGTAGGCATAATCACGACTCCCCGAGGTTGTTGGTGAATTGGGTAAACGTGCTCAAATTCAATCCCGGCTTTTTAAGCTCCCTCACCTTGTTGTTCAAGACAAATTTTTCGCCAACCCGCGCGTAAAGCAGGCAATCTTCAAGTCCATTGGCGGTCGCATCCAGCACAATTTCGGTGGTGCACATCCCCTGCCGGTACAACTCAAAAGGCGATACTTCCATCACCCACACAAAATGGGGCAGGTGCAATTCCGCGATTGTGACAGCGAACGGATCGGCTACCTTCCCATCAACCAGACTTTTTTCCAACTTGCGCCGTTTCAATGCCGCCGAGGTGGTAACGAACAATCGCGTGACCAACGGTTCGGCTTGCCCCGCCATCACCGCTGCGGAATGGGATTCGATCAATTTTTTCAGCAAGATTTCGCATTGTTCTCGGGCCTGCTTCGATGGCAGATATACCTTTTCGGGCAGCGGACATACTGCCGTGTAGAGACTCTCCATGCTATAGGTCTCCGGGTAACCCTGACCGTAGTTATCCGGGTCATCCTGATAACCCAGCAGTTGGTAAGGGAAAAAATTGTCATCCGCCACCACGAACTGTTTCAAGTATCCCGAGCTGTCAATCCAGCCGTGTTTATTGGGCGCCGGCATGCGACCAAAATCGCTTGTATGGCCGACTAATGAAACTACATGCCCCCGATAACTAGCCAACACCGGAAATCCCGATTCCACATAGGTGTAGAGTCGCATTAACATTTCCGTGGATAATTTCGCCGTTCCATCCCGCATGAAAAGAATTTCCGGGTGACAACCGAACTGAGTGAGCAGCCGCGAATAATCCGTATAAGTCATCCCCCGATAAGGCGCGCTGCGGCCATCCGTATCCGTCGTGCCCATGACGAAATCATACGGATATGTTTCAGGATATACCGTGTAACGTTCTGAGAGATACCGGCACATACCCCATAACGCCGTGTGCGCACAAACCGTGGCTTCCGTATCTTGCGACATGTACGGATAACCATGCACGTTCAATGCCTGACCGTTCAAACGGCTCTTGAAGAGCGTACGCAGCGTATAAAATCCATCGGCAAATTTCCGCCCCACTTTATATGGATCTATTACCGTGCGCCCCAGGCAGCGCTGGCTCACTGGCCGGATGATCGAATATCCAATGTAATTATCAGCCAAACTCTTCAGATTTCCCAAGAGATCTACCATCTTGATCCCCTCACGGTTAAAAAAATGCGCCCGAGCGCAGAGGGAAAGCCGCTCCTTGAACTTTTTGGAATAAAAATGACTGTGTAGGTTGCGGTGATCTTTGCAAACGTAACGCGGCTCGATCACGATTGTGAGCGCGTAGGCATCCAATCCCTGCCTCAAGGTCTTCAATCCCCAATCCGATAGATCTGGACAGTACTTCTTGAACGAGTCCCAGCGGGACTGCCCCACTTGATCTTCCAATATAATGAGTTGGTTGAATTCGGTCATGAATTTTTGTTCCCGTTGGCTTCCTTGTCGTGAGGCATGCAAGGAACGCTATTGCTATTTTATAAATTTTACTTTGATCGACTACTCGCCACTATGACGAGCATTATCGTTCAGTTTTTCGTGAAAAATGCTATCATTTCCCACCTTGCATGACCGGTATTGGTTCAATCTGGGAGATGGATTTCGAAGCGTTTGTAAATGGACCTTTATGACGGCACCACGATGAAACCTTCTTGTTCGTCGCCGAAACTTTTCCAGCCCCCCTTGAGGAAGGCTTTAGCGGTCACCGCGCACAAGGCGGCGTCCACAAAATCAATATTTACCAGACGGGTGACATCGTAGCCCCTCGCTCGAAGTGTGGCGCGTCGCACGGTCGCCTTAGCCTTCGCGGTCACCACCTTTCCGGCTAAGGCGCACACCACGGCGTGGGGGAAGGTCTCGAAGAACGCCGCCCCGTCCCGGTGCGTGCCATGAAAAAGCGAGTAATGAATGGCGAGGTGTTGGTAAAGCTGCTCGCCATTGAAAACCCATCCGTAGAACCCCTTTTTGTGATCCAGGGCGCGTTCTCGCGTTGGGGTCTTGAAGCACTGGATGATCTGTCCATCAATGCTAAGGTCGCGTTCAGCGCGCCGGGACGCGCCTGTCTGGCTCCACTTACACGGGGCATCAACAGCGACGATAGCGGTATCATGGTGAAGACACCATTTCACGAGGGGGTCCGGACCGGCAAACTGTGTGATACCAACGAAGCAACTGTCCCGCAGCGCGACGGCATGGAAACCTTTCCGCTCCCCTCCGACATCAATTCCCACGACCGTCATACCATGTCCTTCCATATTATAGTTGGCATTACCCCTTCCCGGGAGATGGTCCAGAGACTTTCATCGCAGGGTTACGCTTATTTCAGAAACGTAATCCAAAAAGCCCACCGTCTTCTTTTGCGTCGGTCAACACGACGGGGAGGACGTGCTGTTGGACATCAAAACCCCCGATCTTCTCCTTGAGTGCATCGTCCTCATTCATAGTAACGATATATTGGAACCCCAAATCCTTCGCGGTTTCCGCTCCTACCTTCAATGCACTAATGAGTTGGCGACCATCCACTCCATCAAAAAGATGGCTGTCATGGACGAGAAAGCCAGGGCCAAGGCCGCGCTTTGTGCAAAGGCGCATGAGCATCAAATCAAAACAGAATATCTGCATGCTCTTAATCCCTTTGCTGCGGGATCCCTGCATGTGAAACTGGAAAACTGGGCCGTTGGCGGTCTCCTCCACAGTCATACTTCCGGCCGATTCATAGAGTCGTTTTGATGTTTCTTCGAAGGCAAGAATTGCTTCCGATAAACATCCTTTTTGTTCAGAAAAATCTCGACGCAAGCGAAGTGTCAGGCGGTTACGCTCGATTTCCAACTCATTCTTCGTGCCTTCCAACTGCTCCGCCGACTCGAATCGTTGTCGCAGAGATTCGACCTCTGCCTCGATGCGACCGGCTTCAACTTGCAATTTTGAAAACTGATCCAGCGCCCCGTGGCTTTGCAACAACCCCATGACCTCCGCGCGTCGCTCATCGAGAGGCCGCTTCGCTTGCTCGCGTGAGGCAATCCGCTGTTTGGCAGTTTCGAGTTCTCCCGAGAGGTAGTCGCGCCGGTTGCGAATGACCGAATTGTGGAAGGCCCTCACCTCATCATAGCGCTTGACTGCTGTCCCCGGCAAAGCAATCCCAGCTTCGGCGTAGATGCTTTCCAATTCCACGAGAGATGGTGGTGCCTCGGTCTGCATCGCGCTCTCTAGATCCCGAACCACAGCCGTGTCGATGACATTGGCGTTTGAAATTTCTCCAATTTGCCGGGTGACCTGGTCTGCCTCCTCCTCAAGTTCCCTATATTGGGGCAGCACTCGGAATGCAGCGATCTGGGATTTCAATTCGCTCAATCTGGCTTCGGCCACCGTCAACTTTGTCCTGAGATCAGCGGCCTTTCCGATGATGCTGCCAAAAGCGCCACTCCCGGCAGCCTTTTTAAGTTCTGTCAACGTTTTCTCCCGATCCCGGACTTTCTGCCAATCGCTAGCAATCTTCCAATCCAGCCCGAGCAAAAACAACAATGCAACCTGATAATCACCGGCCTGCTGCATCGTCGCCTGCTTCTCGGGTGTGGTAAAAGCTCCGCTAAGTTGACGACGGATAAAGTAGGCTAAGAGAGAGCGAAAACTTGGAGCACGTCCTTGGGATTCAGGCAGTGTGTTCAATCCGAATACCTTCTCCCCGAGCGATTCTACCCATTCAGAGTTGGAGAGGCTGGTCTTCCCATTCAGAAATCTAGCCCCTTCGACGTGGATTTTGGACTTCGGTTTACCCGAACGCTCAACAACGGTTTTTTCTCCGCCGAGATCGAACTCCATGCCGAATGTCTCATCAATGAGAGAGTCCGAACGAAAGGGGGAATCCTTCGAGACATCAGCGCCGGTCAGCAGGTGAATGATTTCGATCAAGCTGGTTTTGCCAGCTCGATTGCGGGTCTGCTTGTCGCTCGCGCCCGATTCTTTCTGTGCAATCAGGACATTGAGTCCCGGCCCGAATTCAAGCGACTTGAAGGAGGATAGACTGCTGAAAATGCGGTGAATCATGGCGTTTTTCGGTTTAAAAGTCCGTCATGGAGTTCAATCGCTCCCATAAGAAATAAGAGATCAAGTGCGAGCACAAACCCATCGTAGCGCATTGGCGGTGCATCCTTATGTCCGGTGGCACTCCGTGGCAAATCCTCCCAAAGCGCCGAAATCGTCTTCGAATGGGACAAAAGTTGCAAAATCCTTGCACCAACGGTGAGCAAGGCGCGCTCTTGGGATAGGTGTTTGGAAGGAAGAATCATGTCGCCGAATCTCGCGGTTCCTCAAAAATATCGCAACTATCGAAATAATAGGCAAGGACGGCGAGGACCGCCAATTGGTGCTTCGGTAAGCCGCGATGCGTCCCCCCGGCCCATGACCCCATCTCCTCAAATATTTCATCCGGTCGAGACTGCCCACGCATCGATTTGTATTTGGCACGGAACGACGTTGCAACGCGTTCGCCGAGTGTTTCGTCGTGCCATCTGTTGAAAAATGCTCCCACCAACGGTGCCTTCTCCATGCCTGCCTTGAGCAACGCAGCTACGCTTTGAGACAAGGCATTGGCCTCGATTTTTCCCATCGGCACTGGTTTTACTTCTGTTTGCGGGACTGCGGGATGATCAGCAATTGTCTCCAGCACAATCTGCAAATCACAGAAGCCGAGGTCAATCTTCGTCTCTTCAGACGGAACGAAACCGAACCACGACTGGAGTTCTTCGAGGGAGAGCTTGCGAAAAATGACGCGCAGCTCCTCCAATCCCCAAGGCTCCAAGGTAATACCTGGGTTGGCTTTTTCGAAATCGAGTAGCAGCTTTTGCACATGGGGCGGAAGCCCATCTGTAGCATTGTGGACGAACACCCACTTGTCGAAATGGCCGCCCCAGTGAACTTTCGCCCCATCGAAGTCTTCGGTGATCTTGGCGATGGCCTTGGCTGCCTCCATTTCGTTGGGGGCGTAAACCTGGAACAAGCGCCGCTCCGATTTTAGAAAGCCATCGTTCTTGCGGTCGCCCTGTTTTCCCCATGGCCGACAGGGCATGAAATCAGCCTTGTAGGCCAAGCCCATAAGCCTTTCAAAGAGGGTCTGAAACGCATCTCCCCTAGAACGGAGAACGGCAAGCTCGAAGTAATTTTCGTAGAAGGCTTGTTGGAGACGATCCATGATTGAGGTTCTTGGTGATGCGCTTCAGTGCTCTAGTTCTTCGTGGCGATGGGTAATAAATGCCGACTCTAAAAGGCAAGACGGGAAAATCGAGAAAAAGCGTCTATCCCATGGTAAACCCTTTTTTCGTAATGTTTGGTTCAGTCCGGAGTTTGCCGTTGGTTGCGTGTTGATCGTCACAGAGCGCGAGGGGGTCGCTTGATCCTTGTAGTCCTAATATGTTACTGCTTGCAGAGGGCAGCGGAACGCGTTGGATATCTGGCAGGGTAGGCGGAATCACAGCAGGGCGTACGACTTACGCCTATACCCGATTATTGAACCCCGCGCAAGGGCATGGCGCTCCGCTTTTTCTGTTCTTCGTAGGACAGGCGGCCGATTTCTTCGTAACCGACGGGTTTGCCTGGTTCGAGCAGGATGGTGAGGTTCGGGATATCCCCAACGACACGCCCCATGAGTCCCCGATGATTTGAGTCGAGGCTCGGGTTCTTTTCCGAAAAGCGATAACCGTTGACGGATAGCCCCATCGAAATCTGTTCCTCGGGGATGGCGCTTACATCGAACGCTCCGTCTTTGTCGATCTGCACGACGACATTATCCCACGCCTCTTCCCGGCTGATTCGTATCCGCGTTCCGGGCGGCACTGGCTTGCCATCGGAGAGAACGACATGACCCACGATGCGATGGGCTGGTTTGGCCTCGATATCGCCCAGATCGAGAGGCTGACCGTCGTCGGGACTGTCGATATTCCGAAGGAACCCCGCCTTGGCAGTTTTGAACGAGCCCATGACACCAAAGAGATCGAATTTCAGGCCGGGCGGGATGTGATCGAACTCAAACCGCCCCTGTGCGTCGGTCGTGGCGTGGAATCCAGTCAAATGCTCCCCGCAATGCCGCGTGGTGGTCGCCAAGTCGAGCTTCACGCCTGCGAGCGGTCGGTTGTGAAAAAGGAGGCGACCCTTGACCATACCGCCCTCTTTCATCCGCAGAAGCTGTTTTTTTCCGGTTTCGAGCTTCGCCCAGCGCTTCGCAACTCCGGGCGCATCAACGATGACTAAAAGCGCGTCGAAATCTTGTTCGCCGCCGATGTGATATTCCCCGTTTTCGTCGGTGATTCCCATGTCATCGGTCTTAAAGCCGCCGAAATGCGTGGTGTCTCCCTTCACCAAGCCATTGACATCCAGAGTGGCACCGGCGACAGGGTTCCCATCGGGGCCAATGATGCGCCCCGTGACCTGCCGGTTTGGCGCGATCTTGGAAAAATCCCGGGGTTTCACTGTAAACGGGACTGGCCCGGCTTCTGGAATCAGCTTGGAGTTGACCGACGGCGCATAGCCGGGAGCCAGCACGAGGAGGCAGAAGTCCATCGCGGGATCGAGCGACTCGATGCGGTAGTTCCCAAGCGCATCGGAAACCGCCTTTTTCCCGCAATCCGGATAGGAAGAAGGGCACAATACGCCGTTTCCCGAACGCGGCCCGGCGGCGATGATCACCACCACTGCATTGGACACTGGCTCACCTTTCTGATTCTTCACCGGTCCCGTCATATCCGGGCGCTGAGGGTCGGATGCGGCGGCGGAGCCCGTCACGCCGATGACGAAGATGCAAACAATGGCCAGCAGCGCAGTGAGTTTATTCGATTGTGGATTCATTGTTGTCCTTGTTTTCGCTTCGTTGTTTTAAGCAAGTCCTCAACAGCGCTGCGGAGCCGAGCCGGTTTTATATTGCGTGCGACGATTGACCCTTCCGGCCCGATGAGGAACGTGGTGGGGAGAGCATCCACGCCCCATGCCTCCGTCGCGGTGGCCTTGTCTCGCCCTTCGAGTCGGGCGTTGATCCATTTGAACCCGTTGGTTTGGGTGCTCTGCGCAATCGCTGCCGGTTTGTCATCGAGCGCCACGCCGATCATTGCAAAGCGAGGGTCCGCCCCGAAGGCATCGGCAGTGGCTTTCAACGCTTCAAGCTCCTCCGGCGCGGGTGTCGCCCAAGTGGACCAGAACGTAAGCAGCACGCATTTGCCGCGATAATCGGCGAGATTGATGGACTTTCCATCCAGTGTTAGCGCGGTGAGGGCGGCTGCTGGCTTCTTCGGTGTGGCCTCGGCTTTCAGAACCATATCAAATACCCCGAGATTGACGACTTCGTTTGGAGCCCCTTCCGATGCAGCAGGTACAACGACTTCCTGCTTGATTGAACCGAGATCTTGCCAGTGGCCGTCTTTCGGGTGATTGGGGTCGGTTATTTGAACTTCAAGTTCATACGTTCCCGGCGGAATCCCTTCGGCGTGAAAGGAGCCATCTGCTTCAAATTCCAAGTTGAAGGAATCTGCTATCGGCGTGTCTGCCCACGCCCGGGACTTACTCCATTTCTCGAAAGCTGCGTGATAATCCTGAATGCGAACAAAGTCGGCATAGGCGGGCGGGGGTAGCTTCGGCGGGTGCTCCTCCCTCTTTTGGAGAAGATTGTTCGTCACGGCATTGGGCCAGTCAATTTCCGCGCCAGCGGGAGTGGCACGCAGCTTTCCAGCCACGGATCTTCCGGCGCTTCCATAAGCAATTTTCGTCGTTTCACCTGCGACGACTTTTGCCGGGAGGGGATGATTGCGTGGCCAAGTCCCTTTGCTCGGTTTGGTGCAAGTAAGCGTGCAATCACCGGGCGGCACCTTGTCGAAGACGAAGTAGCCATTTTTGTCGGTGCTTATGTAGTAACTCACGCTCAGGTAATAATCTGGCCGCCTTTTGAAAAGCAGTTCCAGGCGCTGATCCGCCTTCGGCTTCCCGTTTTCAACGAGCGTACCTTCCAGACGCCCCCACGGTTCAAGGCGCACTTCTGGCGACTCTTGCAGGCGAGCAAGCGAGGTTTCCAAAAATCCGTTCTTGTGAGTGATGATCACTGCTTTTTCGCCACTGGGGGCTGCAAATGAAAACCGACCGGATTCATCGGTCCGAACGGTTTGAAGGCTGTTGCTCCTTGCTTCGGGCGCGCCGAGGCTGACGTCGCCACGTCCGCGCGAATTGAACTCGATTCCAATATACTGGTTCCTCTCTTCCGTGCTCATGATGAGCTGCGCCCGTGCTGCCGGAGTTCCGTCAGGTAGCATAACGACGCCTTCGATTGGCCCTGCCTTTCGCAACGTGACGGACGCCTCGAAGTTACCGTTCATATTATCCAACGGGGCGGTCAAAAGCGGATCCCAACCCGGAGCTTCGATTTTAAGTCGAAATTCCGGTCCTGCGGTTTTCTCATACGGAACGGAGCCTTCAAAAAGCCCGGCCTTCCCTTGGCCGATCCGCTCGGGGGAATACCCTTTGCGAACCCCAAAAACGGTGAACGACTCCACTACGCCCTTTTCCTGTGTCTGCGCTTTGACGACAATGGCAACCGAAGGTTTCTCACCTTTTCGGAGCGTCACAGTCTGCTCTGTTCTGTCTGGCGTTAGCTTTTTGCGAACTGGCCCGTATGTTTCCTTAAAGATTTCGTAAGTAAGCGGCCCATTAGGGGCTTCATTCCAGGCGATGCGCCCATCGTCGCTGCTTTTTCCACGCCAGCCCAACTCCGATCCTACCGGCCCCATTTGCGCTTTGGGAATGGGCTTGCCGTTTTCATCGACCAGCCGGACACGCAAAGGAATCGTCGGGCTCATAATGATGCGCACCTCTGGCATTCCGGGCCGGATGTCCACAACCACCGGGTTGAGCGCAAAGCCAGGGCCGTTGGCCCTGAGCATGAGCTGATGCGGGTCGCGGTTGGGGAGTTCAAAATGCCCATCGCTACCCGTGGTGAGAACAGCCAGCGGACGCACATGCTTGCGTCCGTCAATTTCCGTGAGCGTAATTCCGGCCACTGGTTTCCCTGCGGCATCCTCGACGACCCCACGCACGGCAATCCCTTTTTTCATGATCAATTCGGCCTTCTGATTGCGAAGATCGGCCATTTTGACTAACTCTCCGCTGTAATTCTCAGGACCGTCATTTTCCGTGTGGAATTGCCGACACATGTTGTCGAGCTGGAACAATCTCAGTTCAATCACCTTGATCTGTTTCGGGAAATGGCTGCAACGCCAGCGGCCCTCGGCGTCCGTCACGGGACAAGCACCAAACAGGGGACTGTAAACACCAAAGTAATTGTTGTAGAAAGGATACTCTATTGCCGTCAGGGTATCGTTACCCCTCCTCCACTCGGTTGAACCTCTAATCTCCACTCTGACGTTCGGGATCGGTTTTCCCTCCTCATCAACGACCACTCCGCCAATCTCAACTCCACGATCCAGCTTGACGGTGTATTCCTTGGGGATTTCGGGCTTAATTGGGTGGTTATCCTTGTCAGAATGTTGCCAGTCCACCGCCACGGGAGCGTAATCGGAATGCAACACCCCAAATCCCATTTGTGAAAGGGTTGCCCTCGGTAGCATCACCACCCCGTTGTCATCGGCGTGGGTTATTGGCAGCGGGGGTGAGAAGTCCGAGATTTCATTCCCAAACGGACAAATCACACTCGCATCTTTCAACGATGCTCCGGTCTCCGCGTCCACAAGGGTAATCGCCAGCATGTCCTTGGGATCAACCTTCGTCGGCTTGGCCTCGTTGGGTTTTACCGCGTCGGTCAATCCGGTAACCGCCAGCGCCCCCATCACCACGAGAGCGAGAATCGACCACCGGTGCGTTTTCTTGAACGCCGAGATCATCCGGATGCGGCGCTGCATTTGGTTTTTGTCCTCCATGATGCCGACCAAGCCCGGCAGCGCCGACGGACGCGAAAGGGTTTCCAGAAGCTTTATGATGGTCCGCCCGTAATCCTTGGCCTCCTCTTCGTGCGCGGAGGAGATCGCCAGCGCGTCGCAGGCCAGTTCGCGGTCGGCTCGCATCCGGGCAAAGCCGAACCAGACGACAGGGTTGAACCAGTGCAGGATTTGCAACGCCGTGAGCAACCAGTTGAGGGCTACGTCGCGGCGTTTGACATGCGCGAGTTCGTGGAGAAAGACATAGCGCAGTTCCTGCAAAGAAAAATTGCGTGTCAGCCCCGGCGGCAGCAACAGAGCCGGTCGCGCCACGCCACACAGCGCTGGGCTTTTCACGATGTCCGTTTCCAGCAGACGCAACGAGGCACGAACACCCATCTGATTGCGGCACTCTTCAAACAAACCTAGAATGGCCCCGTCTTGAATCGGCGTCGCGCGGCGCACCTGCCGCCGCGTGCGAATCATCAGCCGCGCCACCTGCGCGGAGAGTCCCGCCACACCCACCAGCCAGATTAGCGATGCGATCTCAACAGCGGTAAAACTCCGGATTTGTGGAGCAGTGACGCTCGGTGCAGGCCGAGAAATGGCCGCAGGCGTGGCTCCCGTGTCCCTCTGCGCTACGCTGGATTCCGCCGCAGGTGGGCTGGTTTTGGATTCCGTTTTCACGGCGGCATCGGAGGATGCGCTTGCCAGAGCCGCAGGCGGACGCGCCGCCGTCGCCACTTGAACCGCTGGCACTGAAAAGGCTACGGGGTGGGGTTTGACGTAGTTGAACACACTCAACGCGCTTTCCGGCGAGAACGGCAAAACGAGCCGCACCAACACCAACAGCCAGAGATTGAAGCGCCAACGCGCGTTAAGTTGCCGCCGCAACAGCTTTTGGACGAGCAACACTGCCGAAATCAGGATCGCCCCCTGCCACGAGGACCGCAGCAGCCATTCAAAGCATTGAGCCAACAGGTTTGAGACGTCGGGGATATTCATTTGTTGCCGCCTTCCAAAATGCGTTTGAGTTCGTTGATTTCCTTTGCTGAAAGCTTCCGATGCTCCACGAAGTGGGCGAGCATCGGTTTAAGCGAGCCGCCGAAGACCCGTTCAAGGAACGACTGGCTCTCCTGGTCAACGCACTCATCTTCCGTAACCAGCGGATAATACAGATAGGAGCGTCCTTTTCCTTTGAATCCGAGCGCCCCCTTTTTCACCAGCCGCCCGATGAGCGTCTGCGCCGTTTTGGGATGCCACGAGGGTTCCTCGACATGCAGCGCGTCGAGAATCTCCCCCATTGAAAGAGGCGACTTTCGCCAGAGAACCTGCATGATTTTCCATTCCGTTTCCGAAATGCTTGGCGGCGTTTCCATAGGTGCAATGATGCTTACGTGCGTAAGCGCGCAGGATTACGGATGTAAGCGCGTCAGACAAGAACTTTTTTAGGCGTGCTCCCAATTATATCCAGCGCCACCAACGTGTCGCCGATGACTAGCACTTCCGGGCTGCTTTCGGCTAGGGCGAGCACCTTTTGCCTGCCTTGTGGAACTTTATGTCCGCCGCGGTCAGATCCGACTTTCTGAACCGGGGCCCTGGTCGAAGAGAGCCCACTCCCCCACCAATGCCTTTCTCCAAGCCGCGCGGCCCCAGCTTAACCGCCCTGTGACTGGCTGGTGAGCCGACCTAGGCATGCCCGCTAAAGTATTTTGGCAACCACTTATCTAGGGACATTTTCCTGCTTATTGCCTCACCACCACAGCAGTGCAGAACCCAATTGTGCGGTGCAGAATTGAATTGTGTAGTGCAGAACCGAATTGTACCACGATACAAACCCCGCATTCTGGCGTACCGGCCACTTCCACGGTCACGCTCTTGGCGAGGTTCCGATGCTCGTCGACATCAAACTCGGGTGTTTCGACTGAGGGCTATGATTACTGCCCACCTTACGGAATGCCCCTCAAGTCCATCTTCTCTGCATCCAAGATTGGCATCACCGCCGCTCTTCTCGTCAGGCACAACGAGTTCGTGGCCGGTCGCGCCGATACCTATGTCAACTCGCGGAAAAATCCAAAAAAGAAGACCCATAGTGCGGCCATTTGCGCAAAATTGACGCATAGTATGGCCGTTACCGCAGGAGGATTTAATATCAGATAAGGCGCTTATTATAAATAACTTGTATCGCTTATACCCTTTCCGATGGATGCTGAAACCTGCGAAAACCGCGATTTGGGACCGCCGGGAAGGTATAGTCTGTCCGGCGCGGCCAAACTTTGGGGTAAGGCACATGCCGGGCTAAAGCAATGGCGGATGGGGAGGGATTCGAACCCTCGTTACCTTTCGGTAAACACGCTTTCCAGGCGTGCGCGATCGACCACTCTGCCACCCATCCTTATCGAGAGCCAAAGCGGAACGGCAACTTTGCGGGAAAATTACTCGCAGTTCAACCTAAAACGGCAACCGCCCTCCATGAGCCCGCCCAGGCATTCCCGAAAATTCGCACGGCCAGCCCGTGCCGCTTTCCCGATTTCCCTGCGTCGGTTTCCTATTTTGCCCTATGAAAAAGTTTCTCCTGCTTTGCCTCGTGCTGCTCGGTTTCCAAAACGCCCAGGCAGCTCCCAATCTTTCCAAGTCGGTGACCGAAATCGTCACCGAGCCGGACCCTTTTGCCCAGGGGCAATATGAGTTCGGCGCGACGGCTGGCTATTTGGTTTCGCCCGTGTTCGCAAAAAAAGGCCGTCCCAAGCTGAATTACGCGCAAGTCGATCTAAGCCTCGGGATGATGCTCACCTCGCCCGCGCCGCTCTTTGGAAAAAATTGTCTGCGGGGAAATTGGGAGGCGCTCGTCAATGTTTGCGGAATGAAGGTGGTGAGCGGGCCGGACGGTTTTTTGGCCGGGGGCCGGCTGCTGCTGCGCTACAATTTCGTGCAGCCCGAAGCCCGCTGGGTTCCGTTCTGCCAAATCGGGGCCGGTATTTTGGGCGATGATGTGTATGAAAACCGGGATCAGCGGCTGATCGGCAGCGGCTTGGAGTTCACATTGGTGGCCGATGCGGGGCTGCGCTATTTCATTAACCGGTGCTGGGCCGCGATATTGATGGCCGATTTCGAGCATATTTCCAACGCCAACACCGCTTCCCGAAATGTCGGGGTCAACGCCGCGGGCGGGATGCTGGGCCTCGGCTACTTTTTTTAGGGCACACCCAAAAACGCAAAAATAAGGAATTTGTTTCTCGCAAGACGCAAAGGAAAGACAGTCCTCTTCCTTCTTTGCGCCTTTGCTTTGCGAGAAATAAAAAATCTGGGTTCTGGCTAGGAAGGAATCCAGGAAAAGACAGAGGAGGAAGCTTAGGCAGAATCGACATTCAGAAAAAGAGAAGCCAATAGGGTTGGATCGGTCGAGGAAAAGGAAACCCAAAGGGTTTCAAGAGGATAGCCCCGGTGGTTGAGGCGCGGTTGCGCGCCGATACCACCGGACTCTTAACCCAACACGGATCACCCCGAATGGGGTGGGAGAGAGAGCTTGGTTCTACTGCCCCAACGGGGTGAATGATGGGTTCCATTAGCCGGGGGTATCGCTTCGCTCAACCCCCGGCTAACCGCTATGAATCCTTCGGATTGGAGTGAGCCACTCAACGGGTTGAATGTCGACTCAGCCTAGGTGAATGGATTCTCCTCAACCGGTTCCGAACAAAACCTGTGATCCGTTTCTCCTTTCCTGGCTTCCTGGTTTCCTAATTTTGCTTTCTTTTTCAATTCGTGAACACAGTTCCTAATCCCCGGCGAAGCCGCCCAGGGCCAGTAACGCCAGCATCCGGCCCGTGCGTCCCGATTCCATCCGGTAGGAATAGTAGCGATCCAGGTTCGCCCCGGTGCAGTCGCCGCAATCAACCACTTCAGCGACTCCCATCGCCTCGCATTGGCGGACGATTTCCGCCGCAAAATCGACCTCGTAAAACGGCGGACGGATACACGGGCTGAGCTGGATATGCACCTGCGAAGGCTCGGTCCCGTAGGCACATTCCATTTTGCGCAACATGGCGGGAACCACTTCCAGTTCGGTCCCTTTGCGGCCGGAATGGGCCAGCCCGATGCAGTCGTGAATCGGGTCGACGGCATAAACCGCGCAGCAATCGGCAACGTAGATGCCCAGGCAAACGCCGGGACGATTGGTAATCAATGCGTCAACCCCCGCCACCGGCGTGCGACTGGTCTCCCCCACCACGGCAACGCCGTTGCCATGCACCTGTTCGGCGGTGATGAAAATCTTGCCGTCAAACCCGAGATCATCCCGGGCTTGATCATGGTAAGGGGCAAGCCGTTCCAAGGCAATTTCACGCTCGGCGCTCACGTCGAGACCGGCGACTCTTCCGATTAAGGCGTTTTGGTAATGGCCCCCCATGCTAACCGAAGGAAATATCTCGACCAGAATGCTCATTGGCGATCTTGCTTATCCTGCTTTTTGCGCAGTTTCAAATCAGAAAATTTGATTCGGTTTTTTACGTTTACCGGATCGGCGAATGTCTCGTGGTATTTGGAGCAGGTGGCCGTGACGCGGTCAAACTCGGCAAGAGCCGCATTGTAACTGTTGCGGGCCTGCAATTCGGTGTTTTGCGCCTGGGTCAACTGGACCGTCGCATTTAATACATCGAGCTGCGTCCCGGCTCCGGCCGCCAGCCGTTCGCGGGCGAGCCTCACCGCCTCGGTGGCCTGTTGCACGGTCGCCTGCCCGCTTGAGATGGTTTCCTTGGCTTGGAGCAGGTTGGCCCAGGCTTGCTGCACCTCCAGATCGATCTGCTGGACGGCATTCTCGTAATTGATTTTCGCCTCTTCGAGCCGGGCCTTGGCTTGCTTGACCTTCCCCCAAGTCTCAAAGCCGTCGAAGATGGCCCAGCTCCCCTGGACGCCAAAGAACCAGCCGTTGACGACATCCCCCAAATCTTTTGAAAGCCGGTTGTTTTCGATCGTATAGCCGCTATTGGCCGAGAGCGTCGGCTTGTAACCGGCTTTTTGGAGGAGAATATCTTGCACCTCAACGAGGATGTTGAGCCGCTGCGCCTTCAGCGAAGGGTTGCATTGACGGGCAACCTGGAGGGCGCACGCGAGGTCCATGCCGGCTTCCGGAATCGTCAATTCGCCGATGACGTTAAAAGGCTCCCGCTGGGCGGGGAGATGGCAGGTCTCATAGCCCAGAGTCTTGGCGAGCTGAAGCTGGGAAATATGATAATTATTCCGAGCCTGGATCAAATTCGGGATGGCGTTGGCGAGGGCGACCTCGGCCTGGAGGACGTTAAAGCGCGGGACTGTCCCGGCCTCGAACCGGGCTTTCTGGTCCTGCAACTGCGAACGCAAGAGCCCGACCGATTCCTCCTGAACCTTGATGAGCGCCCGGTTTACGAGCACCTGATAGAACTGGGTGCGGACGGTGGAAATGACCGTGTTGATCGTATCAATGAGCCTGAAAAAGGCGCTGTCCTGCGTGAGCTTGGCCATGCACAGACCGGCCCGGACGCTCCCTCCCGAATAAAGCAACTGGGTAGCCTGGACGGTGACTTGCCAGGTCTTGTCCTGAACAAAAACGTTCGGGCTTGCGGAGGCTTTGGGGGCGGCGCTCGGGGAGGGGCTGGGAGTGGGGGTAACCGACGGGGTAGGGCTGACCCCCGGCGTCGGCGTCGGGGTCGGCGTCGGGGTGGGGGTTGGCGTTGCCGGGACGATCGGGGTGGGGCTCGGAGTCGGGCTGGACCTCGCGCCTCTTTGTGGTATTCCCGCGCCTGCCGCACTCTGGCCGGTAATCAGATTGCGGTCCTGCTGCTGATAATTGGCGGTCAGGACGATATGCGGCAATGCCTGCGAGCGGACCTCGATAATTTGCCCCCTGATGCGTTCGATTTCCTGCCGGGCATTGAGAATGGCGGGGTTCTGGCAGAGCGCCATCGCCACGGCTGAATCGAGCGTGAGGGTCATCGGCCCGGCTTTTTCAAAAGGGGAAACCGCTTCACCCGCCAGCAAAAGGGTGCCAGCTAAGGCAATCGTCAGCACAAATAGCGGGGAACATTTCATCACGTCTTGAGCCTTGTTTTTCCAAAGGCCGAAGGTAGGGAGTTGGTGGAGACATTCAATCCTAAAGCGTGCGAGTTTTCCGGCGCGGCGGTTGGATTCCCCATTGCCAGCCCCCGCCCTTCAGTGGTTTGCTTGAGGGCATGAGTTCCTATCATCCCCGCATTGCCGTCGTCGGCTCCGGCGCGATCGGCTGCTATTACGGCGGCAAGCTGGCCGCGAGCGGGCACGATGTCCATTTTCTGATGCGCTCGGACCTGGATGCCGTCCGCCGCCAGGGGCTCACACTCCGCAGCACCGGGCTTCCCGACGTGCTCCTGCCCAAAGTCCAAGCCTACGCAAGCACGGCGGAGATCGGCCCGGTCGATCTTGTTCTCATTGCCGTCAAAACCACCGCCAACGCCGCGCTCGACGCGTTGATCCCGCCGTTGCTGCATCCCGGGACGGCGCTCGTGACGCTCCAGAACGGGCTCGGCAACGAGGATTACCTGGCACAGCGCTTCGGCGCGGAGCGGGTGATGGGGGCGCTTTGTTTTATTTGCCTGAACCGGATCGCGCCCGGGGTGATCCAGCATTTTGGCGCGGGCACGATTTCCGTGGGGGAATATCGCGGGGCTCCTCAGCCACGCACCATTGCGTTAACCGACGCTTTGATTCAAGCCGGGATCGAGGCCGTCACCGTGGAAAGCCTCATCACCGAACGCTGGCGCAAAGAGGTCTGGAATGTCCCGTTCAACGGCTTGAGCATCGCCGCGGGGGAATTGACGACCGACCGGATTTTGGCCTCACCGCCTCTCGAAAAGTTGGTGCGCGGACTGATGCAGGAAATCGTCGCGATTGCCGCCGCGCGCGGCCATGAGATCCCGGCGGATTACATCGACTTTCAAATCGAACGGACCCGCCCGATGGGAGCGTATCATCCTTCCAGTTTGCTCGACTATCAAGCCGGGCTGCCGGTGGAGGTGGAGTCGATCTGGGGCGAACCGTTGCGCGAGGCCCGCAAAGCCGGGGTCGTTGCGGGGCGGCTGGAAGCATTGTATTCTTTACTCGCCCACTTCACGGTTTAGGACGGGTTTACGAATTTTTGAATTATAACCCCTCTTCTTCCTGGCAAAAAGGCGCAAGGGTTGTGCAAAAAACGGTGTGATCTTTACGCCCCCCCCTGAAATGATGTTAGAAGTGGCAAACACGCCACTTTCTTTTTTTCACCTATTTGTATGAAGTCATTCTGTCGAAGTTTCGTAGTTCCGGCGCTGCTCGCGGCCGGATTTTTTCCATCCACCGTGTTCGCCGGCGAATCGGATTTAAGCCTGCCCGGTGCCGCTGATCGCGCAAAGATCGCGTTCGATTTCCTGGGATTATCCCTGGGCGGTTCGGAAATCCTCACCATCGGGCTGGTCATCGCCGTTCTGGGCGTGATCTTCGGCCTTTACGAATGCCACAATTTGCGCAAGCTCCCGGCCCACAAGAGCATGCTGGAGGTTTCCTCCCTCATCTACAGCACCTGCAAAACCTACCTGCTCCAGCAGGCGAAATTGCTGCTCTTCCTTGAGCTGCTCATCGGCGGCACGATGGTTTATTACTTTGGCTGGCTCCAAGGCAAAAGCGCGCCGACCGTCGGCCTGATTATCGGCTGGTCGCTCCTAGGCATCGGCGGTTCCCTGGCCGTCGCCTGGTTTGGCATGATGATCAACAACATCGCCAACAGCCGCATGGCTTTCGCCGCTCTCAAGGGCAAGGCGCTGGCGGTTTCCGAAATCCCGACCCAATCGGGCATGAGCATCGGCGTTCTCTTGATCAGCGTCGAGCTGTTCATGATGCTCGCCGTGTTGAAATTCGTGGAACCGGCGCTGGCCGGTTCGTGCTTTATCGGATTCGCCATCGGTGAATCCCTCGGCGCGAGCGTGCTGCGCATCTGCGGCGGCATCTTCACCAAGATCGCCGACATCGGCAGCGATCTGATGAAAATCGTCTTTGGGATCAAGGAAGACGATGCGCGCAACCCCGGAGTCATTGCCGACTGCGCGGGCGACAACGCGGGCGACTCGGTCGGGCCAACTGCCGACGGGTTCGAAACCTACGGCGTCACCGGCGTCGCGCTGATCACCTTCATCCTGCTTGCGGTCAAAGACGCTCCGATCATCAAGGACGAATACCGCTGGACTCTCATCGTCTGGATTTTCGCCATGCGCATTGTGATGGTCCCGATCTCCGTGATTGCCTGGAAGATCAACACGTTCATCACGCGCGGCATTTTCGCCAAGCACGCCAAGTTCAATTTCGAGCACCCGCTCACCGTTCTCGTGTGGCTCACCTCGCTCCTGTGCATCGGCATCACCTACGTCGTCAGCTACTTCATGCTGGCCAAGAACTATCCGACCCTCTGGTGGAGACTCTCGACGATCATCAGCTGCGGCACCATTGCGGCGGCGATCATCCCGGAATTGACCCGGATGTTCACCAGCACCAAAAGCGCCCATTGCCAGGAAGTCGTCAATGCCAGCAGCGAAGGCGGGGCGGGCTTGACGATCCTCTCCGGCTTGGTCGCGGGGAACTTCTCCTGCTTCTGGAAAGGCCTCACCATCACCGGCCTGATGGTCGTCGCGCTCATCGTGAGCACCGGCACCCCGGCCTTTGAAGCGTTCATGGTTTCTCCGGCGGTCTTCGCCTTCGGCCTCGTCGCGTTCGGCATGCTGGGCATGGGACCGGTGACGATCGCCGTCGATAGCTACGGCCCGGTGGCCGACAACGCGCAGAGCGTTTTCGAGCTCTCCACCATCGAGCAAATCCCCGGCATCGAAGAGGAAGTGAACCGCGACTTCGGGTTCAAGCCGGATTTCGAAAACGGCAAAATGCTGCTCGAAGAAAACGACGGTTGCGGCAACACCTTTAAGGCCACCGCCAAACCGATGTTGATCGGCACCGCCGTCGTCGGTGCGACCACGATGATCTTTTCGCTGATCCTGATGCTGCAAAACCATTACGGCTGGACCGATCTCTCCAAGCTGAGCATCACCGAGGGCCGGATCATTCTGGGCCTTCTGATGGGCGGCGCGGTCGTCTATTGGTTCGCCGGGGCATCGCAGCAAGCGGTCACCACGGGCGCTTACCGCGCGGTCGATTACATCAAGCGGCACATGCACCTGGACGGCGCCACCAAGGCTTCCACCAAGGACAGCAACGAAGTTGTCAAAATCTGCACCAAATATGCGCAGCAAGGGATGATCAACATCTTCATCGTAATCTTCTCGCTGGCGCTCTCCTTCGCCTGCTTTGACCCGGTGTTCTTCGTTGGTTACCTCATCTCGCTCGCCATGTTCGGCCTTTACATGGCCATCTTCATGGCCAACGCAGGCGGCTGCTGGGATAACGCCAAGAAGATCGTGGAAGTGGAACTGCGCAGCAAGGGAACCCCGCTGCATGACGCCACCGTGATCGGCGACATCGTGGGCGACCCGTTCAAAGACACTTCGTCCGTTGCCCTGAACCCGATCATCAAGTTCACCACCCTCTTTGGCATCCTGGCCGTGGAAATCGCGATCCAGATCCAGGCCGCTTCGGTGCGGTTCAGTCTGGCCGGGTTGTTCCTGGCCGTCGGGTTGTTCTTCGTATGGCGTTCCTTTTACGGAATGCGCATCTCGGCGATGAGCCCCGTGGACCACATCCGCGAGTCTGCTCGCCAGACCGCTGAAACCGCGAACAAATAAGCGGCTTCGCAAAACAAAATTAAAGAGCCAGCCTGGGTTTCCCGGGCTGGCTTTTTTTGTGAGCCGGTGGATCGACCGCTCCGCGGGCGACTCGGGATGGGGCGGTGATTGGAAATGGCAGGCGCACTCCCAATCGCGCTCGGAGATCGCGATCCACCTTGGGGTTGGCAATTTAAAACCGAAAGTGCGACAATTTGCGGATGCTTCCTTTGCCCGCCACAGATCCCGGCACGCCACACGTCCTTTCGGTCACGGAACTGACCCGTTCCATGCGCGAACTGATCGAGGGCACGATGGGCGAACTCTGGGTCGAAGGGGAGGTCAGCAATTACCGCAAACAAGCCTCCGGGCACCAATATTTCACGCTCAAGGACGACCGGTGTCAGCTCCCGTGCGTCCTTTTTTTCCGACCGGGCCTGCGCCACGCTTCGATGACGCTGGCCGAGGGGATGCTCGTTCACGTTCGCGGCATGATGACCGTCTACGAGGCGCGCGGCCAATACCAGCTCAACGTCAACCTCATCCAGGCTGCCGGAGCCGGTCTCCTCGCGGCTAAATTTGAGGCGCTCAAGCGCAAACTTTCCGCCGAGGGGCTCTTCGACGCGGAGCGCAAACGCCCCCTCCCGCGCTTCCCCAAAGCGATCGGGATCGTCACCTCGCCCACCGGCGCAGCCATCGCCGATATGCTCAACATCCTCCACCGGCGCGCCCCCTGGATCGAGATTATCATCAATCCGGTGCGGGTTCAGGGACTCGGCGCGGCGGCGGAAATCGCGGCGGCGGTGGAGGAATTCAATGGGGGCGGGCTCCCGCCCGTGGATTTGATCGTGGTAGCACGCGGCGGCGGCAGCACGGAAGATTTATGGGAATTTAATGAGGAAACTCTGGCGCGCACCATTGCCGACTCGGCGATCCCGGTCGTCTCTGCCGTCGGACACGAGATCGATTTTACGATTTCCGATTTCGTGGCCGACTTGCGCGCCCCGACTCCCAGTGCGGCGGCGGAACTGGTCGCACCCGATTCGGCCACCCTCCTGCGCCGGTTTGAACAGCTCGGAGCCGCGATCGAACGCACCGTGCGGGAGCGAGTTCGCGGGCATCAGGCACAGCTCAGTTCCATTTTGCGCAGCGCGCTCTTCCGGGAACCGACCTCCCGGCTGCAAGCGCTGGCCCAGCAACTCGACGACACGACGGAGCGGCTCGCGCGGGGCGCTTCCGAACGACTCGCGCGGGCGCGGCAACGGCTGGAAGCGGTCCGCGGCCGTTTGCGCGAACATCGGCCCGATCAACTGCTGCGCATCCGGCGGCAAGAGGTTGCGGGGTTGGGGGCGCGACTGGAACACGGATTTGCCCAAAGGATGGGGGTATTGCGCGGACGCCTGGAACACGCTGGCAATCTCCTGCGAGTGCTGGGGCCGGATTCGACCCTCAACCGCGGCTACAGCATCACGCGCGCCGAGGACGGCACGATCCTCCGTTCGGTCGCGGAAGCCCTTCCGGGCGCGCACCTGCGGACCCGGTTGGCCGACGGCGAACTCCGCTCGCGGGTGGAATAGGCCATTAGGCTGAATCGACATTCAGATCGAGCCAAACCCAAAGGGTTTGAAGCCGATAGCCGGTGGTTGAGCGAAGCGACACCACCGGTTCAATGCGAAACTGCGCTTCACCCCCAAAGGGGTGGCAGAGAGCATCGCCTCGTTTTCTGCCACCCCTTTGGGGTGAATTCTTCCAACACCTCATCCGGTGGTGTCGCTAACGCTCAACCACCGGCTATTCGCTGGCAACCCTCCGGGTTGCGGCGGGAAGTGCCGCAGGAAAGATGAGTGCGTCTACTCAACCCGGCTATTCGCTGGCAACCCTCCGGGTTGCGGCGGCTTTTGAATTTCGATTCAGCTTAGTCCCATGATTCCCATAAGTCCCATTCTGGAAGCCTAATAATACCGAAACTCGGGCGAACTCCGCACGCCGTATTTGAATGGGTCGGGCGTGAGCGTCGTCGCAATGACTTCGGCGGCATTGCGAAGGTCAAACGGGAGCGGGTATCCCAGGCCCGGCGCGGTCACTGAACCGAACGCCCCCTCTTTAGTCCCGGCGGCCACGTCAAACTCGTAGACGACTTTTCCGCAATTCACATCGGTGATCCGAACGTGCATCAAGACGCATGATTTGTGGGTGATGGCCTCCCCGAGCGGGCTCCAGCGTTGGGGTGAATAGCCGGTTTCGACCGATTCGAAAACGCCGTCCACGACCCATCCCACGGGGGCTGCCTCGTTGCAGGCCAACACGCGGGCGGGGGCGATTTTGGAAAGCTCTTCCTGGAGATTATCGGCGAACCGCACCGGCAGGAGCGACGCCCGGATCGGCGCATTGCCGCTGGGGGTGCAACGGTCAAAAGAACCGGCAATGCGGAACGGGCGGATGTAGATGGCTTTGGGATTCACCGCGCCGGTGGCGACGTCGGTGTGCGTGACGCGAACGGCTGGCGCCGCGCAGGAAACCAGCAGCAAGGCTGGGCAAAGGGCGAACAGGATCGTTTTCATACCGCTCGCGATTATCCCCTTCCCGGGCCCGGAAACGAGCCCGTTCCCGCACCCGAGCCGATAAACGGATCATCGCCTAGCCGCCGCAAAGCAATCTCCGGTCTCCCGCCTGGGCTTTCCCCTCATTTGGCTGGCCGCCTCTTTTTTGTGGTTCACAACCGCTCCCGCGGCTATCGTTGGACGTATCGGCATGGAGCTTTTCATCCCCGTCGCCCTGATCGGCGCTCTCATCTTTATTTCAGCCCTCTTCTCCGCGCTGGAGACGGCCTTCTTCTCTTTGCATCCGATACAGATCCGTCATCTCAATGACAAAGTGCGGGAGGCCGCGCTCGAACGCATTCTGTCCAATCCCCGGCGGCTCTTGAGCGCGCTCCTGCTCGCCGATGCGCTCGTGAACCTGCCGCTGATCTTCCTCTGCATTTTTGTCTTGAGGGAAAGTCTGCCCGCGAGCCTGCCATTCTGGTCCTACGCGTTGGTGATTTTTCCGATTGTGGTGGGGGCGGGCGATCTGCTCCCCAAAACCGTTGCGCTGCATTACCCGTTGCAGGTGGCGGCATTCGGCTCCCGTGCGCTTGATTGGCTGCTTCCGGCGCTCGGACCGGTCTGCCTGTTTTTGCAGCGGGCCAGCGATCAAGCGGCGGATTTCTTGACTCCCAAAAAATTCACCACCCGGCAGCCGCTCGACGAAGCGGAACTCGAAACGCTCATCGAGTGGAGTGTCGAGGAGGGAACGCTCCAGTTGACCGAAAGCGAGATCATCCAGGAAATCCTGAAGCTCGGAAACAAAACGGCGCGGGACTGCATGACGCCGCGCCCGGATGTGTTTGCCATCCCGGACGATCTTACCAACGAACAGGCGCTCGAACGGCTCCGAACCAAACGCTTCCGGCGGGTTCCGGTCTACGCCGACACTCCCGACAACATCGTCGGGCTCCTGGATGTGAAGCGGTTCCTGCTCGCCCCGGAGCTGCCTTACACCGAGGTGCTCACGCCTCCCAGCTATGTCTCGGAAACGATGAAGGCGCTCGATTTGCTGCGCAGTTTTTTGACCCATCCCCAGCGGCTTGCCATTGTCGTGGACGAGTTTGGCGGGACCGAGGGAATCGTGGCCCCGCCGGACGTGGTGGAGCAGATTATCTCGGACGCCATTCCCTCCGCCGACGAAGAACTCTACATCGAGAGCGCGGGGGAGGGCCGGCTCCTGGTTGCGGGGCACGTCCGGCTCGATGATTTGAGTGAACGGGTCGGCATCCCGTTGGAAACCGAGGGGATTGATACCATCGGCGGCCTTGTCTTTAACCAACTCGGCTCGCTGCCGCGCAACGGCGATGTCGTCGAACTCAAAGGGATGCGGCTCACGATCCAGCGAGTCACCCGCAAACGGATTTACGAAATGCTCGTGGAATTGCCCGCGGTTTCCCACTTACCCAGGAGCGAAGAGGAGGAGGGAGAATGATTCTCGGGTTGATCCTCGCGTTTTTGCTGCTCATCTCGTTTCTTTTTTCCGGGATGGAAGCGGGCCTGTTGAGCCTTAACCGGGTCCGGCTCCGCCATCTGGCCAAGCACCGTAACCGGGCCGCCCTGCGGCTCCAAAAACTCCTCAAAGACCCGGGTCGGCTGCTCATCACGGTGGTGCTGGTGACGCATCTTGCCAATATTCTCGCCATCGTGCTCGTGACGGGGTCGCTCACCCGCGCCTGGGGGCGTGCCGGGTATTTCCTTTCGCTCGCGCTCTTTCTGCCGCTGTATCTTTTCGTGCTGGAACTGCTGCCCAAATCGCTCTTCCGGCGCTTTCCCAACCAAGCTCTGGCCCTGCTTTCCAAGCCGCTAAAACTGGCCAGCTTTGTTCTGGCCCCGCTGTTGAGGCTCGGCTCGGGCCTGCTCCACCGGCTCTGCCCTTTCCTGGAAACCGAGCCCCGCAAGCTTTTCGCCGCCCGCGAGGATTTCAAATATTTCACGCTGGAGAGCGAACGCACCGGCGCGATCACGCCGGTGGAACGCCAGCTCATCCATGGCGTGCTCGATTTCAGGTCCATCCCGGCGCGCGATCTGATGATCCCGTTGGAAAATCTCCCCTCCATTGACCCTTACGCCGAAGTGGAAGACCTCGTGGCGGCAAGCCGCAGCGGCAAGGGGGAACGTTTTCTGGTTATCTCCGAAACCGGCGAGGTATTGGGGCTCGTCCATCTTTTTGACATCCTGCTCAACCGCTCGACCCGGAGCCGGATTCTCTCGCATCTTCGCCGGATCGCCCCCGTCACAGCGGACGAGTCCGCCTTTCTCGTGATGCGGCGGCTGCGCACGGCCCGCACCCCGGCAGCTTTGGTGATGGATGGGGATCAACCGCGAGGGATTATCTTTGCCGAAACACTCTATCGGCGCCTCATTTCGGGACCGGGGGGAGTTGAAAAGAATTAAAAGAGGGGAGGAACTTTTCTCCCAACGACTCCAACCTCAACTTCTGTTTTGTCTGAAAGGCCGATTGCGGCTAGGTTGAATGCCATGACCACTCCCACCCCTTCACCCCAGCGGGTAAACCTGCGAACCCCCGAGGTGATGTCCCTGGTGCAAGCCCAGGTCGAATCCCATTACCGCAGCGACATCGTCGATCATCTGCGAGCTAACGGCGGTTCCATCACGGCAGGCCAGGTCACGGTGAAACTGGCCAAGCAATTTGGCTTTTGCTACGGAGTCGAACGAGCCATCGATCTCGCCTATGCCGCCGCCAAAGTGTTCGCCGGACGGCGGCTCTTCATCCTCGGCGAAATCATTCACAACCCGGAGGTGAACCAGCAAATCCGCGAAATGGGGATTCAAAATCTCGTCGGCAAATCCGGCGTCCCGGATCTCGACCGGCTCGCCCCGGGGGACGTTGTGATTGTCCCGGCCTTCGGCACCGATGTGAACACTTTGGAACGCATCCGCGAAAGCGGCTGCCAGATCGTCGATACCACTTGCGGCGACGTGATGAGCGTTTGGAAACGGGTCCGGCAAAACGCGTCGAGCGACGTGACCTCCATCATCCACGGCAAAGCCCAACACGAAGAGACCAAGGCCACCGCCAGCCGGGCGCTGATCGGAGGCAAAGGCCATTACCTCGTCCTCCTGACGCTGGAGGAGACCGATATTCTTTGCGATTACATCCGCCATGGCGGGAATAAAGCCGATTTTCTGGCGCGGTTCCAAGGGGCATTTTCCGAAGGGTTCGACCCGGACCTCCATTTACGCCGCGTCGGGATCGCCAACCAGACCACCATGCTGCAGGGAGAAACCGAGGAGGTGCAGCGCCGGATCAAAGCGGCCGTTGAAGCGCGCGACGGGGTCGAACTGGCCCGCGAGAGCTTTCGGTTCTTTGACACCATCTGTGGGGCCACCCAGGAACGGCAGGATGCGCTGGCCGAAATGGTGAATCAACCGATGGACCTGCTCCTGGTCGTCGGCGGTTACAATTCCTCCAACACTTCGCACCTGGCCGAGATGGGGGAGGAGATTCTCCCGACCTACTTCATCGGCAACGCGAGCCGGCTGGGATCGCGCGAGCATATCCGGCATTTTGATCTTCAAAAAAGGGAGGAGATTGTCACCGCCCATTGGATGCCCGCGCCGCCCGTCACCATCGGCATCACCGCCGGGGCATCCTGCCCAAATAATCTCATCGAGGAAACCGTTGTGCGTGTGTTTGAACTGCACGGCATCAAACGCGACGCGCTGCTTTAGAGCGTCAGCCCGGGCCGCCGCCTCAATCCGGATTTTACGAATTTTGAATTTAGAGCAACTGCCAAAATCTCTTTCCGAAAAGAGTGCGGCGGCACGGGTCATCGCGCTGCGTTGCTCGCTCGGGCAGTAGGAAACTACAGCCGCTTCGCTCGCGCCTTGCGCGTTAACCCGTGGCGCTCGCATTTTTATCCGGAAATTTCTTTTGGCAGATGCTCTAGAAGCCAGGAAAAGGCAGCAGAGGGAGTGAGAGGGATGGACCGCCATTGAGCGTTCCAAAAACAGAACCTTCAATTCCACCCCCTTTTTTCTGGCTTCTTGGTTTCCTAATTACTTTTTCACAATTCGTTAACAGCCCACTAATTTTCCGGTTCCGGTTCCGGTTCCAGATCGAGCTCGTTTTTCAGATAGAGTTCCAGCCGATAGTTTGCTTTGGCAAGCTTGCTCTCTTTTTCAGCAGGATCCATTTTTGCCTCCTGCAAAAATCGAAGCCATTTTTTCTGCTGTTCGACGGCTTCAGGAAACCGCCCGCATTGCGCGTAAACAGCCGCCAGCACTTCGTCCTGAAGCGGGTTATTTGGATCGAGTTGCTGGGCTTTTTGAATGAGCTCCAAAGCGGCATTGCCGTCGCGCAGTTTTGCCTGGGGGCAGGTGGCCAGCAAAAGCGCCAGTTCGTTTAGGCTTTTGAGCTTTGCGGTGAGCTGCCGGTCCTGGGCGGCGGCTTTGCGATACCATTCAATGGCTTCGGGATAGTTCCGGTCCGTGCCCCGGCCAACGGCGAGCATTCGGCCCAAATTAAATTGTGCGCGGGGTTCTCCCTGAGCGGCGGCTTTGCGATACCATTCCAGAGCTTGCCGCTCGTCTGGGTTTACGCCTCCTCCGAGGACGTAAAATCCGGCCAGATCGGTCTGGGCAATGGCCAAACCGGCTTCGGCAGCTTTTTTAAGAAGCGGGATGGCTTCCTCCCGCTCCGCCGGGGTGCCTTGGGATAGTTGCTGGCAAGCCTTGTTGTAATCGTTCTCTGCGGTATCAAACGGGTTGATCGCGCCAGTGATCGATATCTCTTTGATTCCCTTGATCGCACGAATGGCTTTGACCGCGTTGCGAATACAGCTCAGCGATTTGAGATCGTTTTCGTTCAAAGCGGCTTCCCGCATCCCGGCCCCCTCCAACTCGATCCCTTTGCGCAATAAATCCCGCAGCATCTTTGGCCCTTCCGTCAATTCCAGCGAAATGCTGCCGCGCTGTTCCTGCAAAACGCGGATTTTGATCTGCTGCTGGATCAGGTACGGGTTGGCATCGAGCCGGGACTGGATCGTTTCTTTCAACGGGGCAGCCCAGGCCAAACCGGTGGCCATTAATCCGAAGAGGACAACGGCATGGGATTTTCGGAATCTCATTGAAAACCGCTCGATCATGAGACGAGCGAGCGCACGGTCGTGACAACGTTGGCCGCAGTCATACCGAGGATTTGCATCACCTGGTCGCCGGGCGCGCTGATTCCAAAGCGGTCAATGCCGATCACTTTGCCGTCAAGCCCAACCCAGCGATACCATAGATCGCTTACGCCGGCTTCCATGGCCACGCGGCGTCGGCAGGCGGACGGGAGGATCTCTTCGCGGTATTCGGCGCTCTGGCGCTCGAACCGTTCCATGGACGGAACGGAGACGACGCGGACGCCCGCTCCGAGTTCCCTGGCGGCGGCCACGGCGTGCTGGACTTCGCTGCCGCTGGCGAGCAGGATTATCTCCAATGGCGCGGTCTCTTTGACCAAAATGTAGGCTCCCTTGAACACCCCCTGGCGGCGGGTCTCGACCGGGGCAAAGCTCAAGTTGGGGACGACCTGACGGGTAAGCGAGAGGGCGGTGGGCCCGCTAATGCGCTGCATCGCGGCGGTGAACGCCCCGGCGGTTTCCTCCGGATCGGCGGGCCGGATGACATCGAGATTCGGGATGAGGCGCAGGCCGCTGACGGTTTCGACCGGCTGATGAGTGGGGCCGTCTTCGCCGACGCCGACGCTGTCGTGGGTCAAAATATAAGTGACCGGGAGGCCGGAAAGCGCGGCAACGCGGACGGACGGGCGCAGGTAATCAGCAAAAACCATGAAGGTCGCGCCGGAGGGGCGGAACAACCCATCAAAGGCGATGCCGTTCATGATCCCGGCCATGGCGTGTTCGCGGATGCCAAACCGGATGTTGCGGCCGCCCCAGTTTTCGGGCGACCAGTCTTTGGAACTGGCGATGTAATTGAGCGTGGAGCCGTAGAGGTCGGCGGAACCGCCGATCAAGAGCGGCATCGCTTCGGCAATCGGCTGGAGGACGTCGGCAGCGGCTTTGCGGGTGGCCAGTTTGGCATCGGCGGCAAACGCCGGGATACGGGCGAGCAGGTCAGCCGGAACCTCGTTTTTCACGCCGCTTGCGAGCAACTCGGCTTGGGCCGGGTTGGCCTGGCTCCAGGCTTGGAAGACGGCGTTCCAGGCTTCGTAATCGGCAATGCGCGCGCGTTTGACTCCCTCGAAAAAGTCGCGGGTTTCACAGGAAACGTAAAACGGTTCCTCGGGCAGGCCGAGCGCTTTGCGGGCGGCTTCGGCGAACTTCGCCCCGCCTTCGCCATGCCCTTTGGCGGTTCCGGCGACTTCCGGGATTCCTTTGCCAATCACGGTCTTGGCGATGATGAGCTGCGGCTTGCCGGTGGCGGCCTTCGCTTTTTCAAACGCGGCTAGGAAAGCCGGAATATCGTGGCCATTGATCGTCTGGACATCCCATTGAAGCGCTTCGTACCGCTTCGCGGTGTCTTCGTTCTGCGAAGCAACCGCCATGGCATCGAGGGTGACGTCGTTGGAATCGTAAATGAGGATCAGGTTATCAAGTTGGGCGTGACCGGCAAACGCGCTGGCTTCCTGGGCGACCCCTTCCTGCATGCAGCCGTCGCCCGCGAGGACAACGATGTGCTGATCGAAAATCGGGTGTTCTGGCGTGTTGAAACGGGCCGCCGCCATCTTCGCGGAGACGGCGTATCCGACGGCATTGGCCACGCCTTGACCGAGCGGGCCGGTGGTGGCTTCAACGCCCGGGGTTTCAAACGATTCCGGGTGGCCGGGGGTCTTGCTTTTGAGGACGCGGAAGTTAGCCACCTCTTCCATCGAAAGATCAAACCCGGCGAGATGCAGCCAGCTATAAAGGAACATCGAACCGTGACCGGCGGAAAGCACGAACCGGTCGCGTCCCAGCCATTTCGGCTGCTCCGGGTTGTAACGAAGCGCGACACCGAAGAGGGCGGCCCCCATTTCGGCGCATCCGAGCGGAAGCCCGAGATGGCCTGAGGAACATTTGTGGACGGCATCGATGGCGAGGCCGCGGGCTTCATTGGCGGCGCGAGAAAGGATTTCGAGATTCATGGAGCGATTAAGGACGTGGACAGGTGAGCCCAATAGCTTAAGAAAGCCACGCCGAAATCGCAAGGCATTTGCCAAAATCCACCCCGCTTTAACTACCTCGCCGCTACTTGGCCGGGGCCACTTTTTCAAGCTCGGCGATAAATGCCTTCGGGCCGCCCGGCACGTAGCCCAATTCCCCGGCTTTGCTGCCATCGGGTTTCAGGACGACCAAGGTCGGAAATCCCTGGATGCCGTATTGCGAAGCCAGTTGTTCATTTTGCGCTTTTTCCTTGGCGGCAAGCGTTTTGCCGCGCGGAAAATCTACTTTAAGAAGGATGAATCTTTGAGCGGCGTAGCTCTTGAATTCCGGTTTTTCAAAAACTTCCCGGTCGAGCTTCATGCACCAGCCGCACCAGTCGGACCCGGTGAAGTCCATGAGCACCGGTTTGTTTTGGGTTTTCGAGGCGGCAAGCGCCTGGGAATAGTCGGTCAGCCATTCGTCGGCGGAGGCCCAGGTTCCCATCGATACTATGGCGGCAACGGTCAGAAGCATGCGTTTCATATCGGATAACTATCGGCGCTTTCCAATAAAAGGAAAGGAGAGAAAAAGGAGGCCGACCCCGCCCGCGGGGTACAAAAAAACCCTCGGCAAGAGTGACCTGCCGAGGGGGTGATTTTTGCCGCGAAGCCCGCGGCTCCGCTTTCAATCTGGAATTTAGAGGGTCCGGCAGAATTCTTCGAACCGGTCCATTCCCTTTTTGATGATATCCATGCTGGTCGCATAGCTGAACCGGATGGTGCGGTCGTCGCCAAAGGCGATGCCGGGGACCGCGACGACGTTGACCTTGCTCAGGAGGCGGTCGGCGAAGTTCTGCGAGGTGAGCGAGAGCTTGGAGATGTTGGCCAGGATGTAGAATGCGCCTTCCGGTTTGACGACGGAGATCCCTTTGATGGCCGAGAGGCGGTTGAACATGTAATCGCGCCTCATGGTGAATTCTTCGACCATATCGACCACGGGCTGCTGGTCGCCTTTGAGGGCGGCGACGCCTCCCTGCTGGGCGAACGAGCACGGATTGGAGGTGCTATGGCTCTGGATGGAGTCGATGGCCCGGGCCAGCGGTTCGGGAGCGCCGAGATAGCCCAAGCGCCAGCCGGTCATGGCATACGCCTTGGAGAAGCCGTTGACGGTGATCGTGAGGTCGTAGGCTTCGGGCGAAAGCGAGGCGACAGAGACGTGCTTGACGCCATCATAAGTGAGCTTTTCGTAAATTTCATCGGCCAGGATGAGGATGCCTTCTTCGTCGGCAACGGCGACAATGGCTTCGAGTTCTTCCTTCGTATAGACGGCTCCGGTGGGATTGCCGGGGGTGTTGATGATGACCATCTTGGTGAGCGGGGTCATCGCCTCTTCAAATTGCTGGGCGGTCATCTTCCAGCCGTTCTCTTCGGTCGTTTGTACGAACACCGGTTCGCCACCGGCCAAGCGCACCATCTCGGGGTAGCTCAACCAATAGGGGGCGGGGATGATCACTTCGTCGCCGGGCTGGATGGTGGCCAGGATGGCGTTGAAGCACGAGTGCTTGGCGCCATTGGAGACGATGATCTGGTGCGGCTTGTAGTCGATGCCGTTTTCAGCCAGGAATTTTTCGGAAATGGCTTCGCGCAGTTTCGGGATGCCGGCGCTGGGGGTGTATTTGGTGAACCCGCCGTCGAGGGCGGCCATGGCGGCGGCTTTGATGTGCTCAGGGGTATCGAAGTCCGGCTCTCCGGCGGCGAAGCTGCAGACGTCGATGCCGTCGGCCTTCATCGCTTTGGCTTTGCTGTCGATGGAGAGGGTGAGCGACGGGGTGAGGATGGTGGCGCGTGAGGCGAGATCCATAAGTAGATTTGGGTTCGGTGTAAGGTTGCCGGGATGAGGTTGATTTTTTAAAGGCTGCCGTAGAACGATTCCACGAGCGGCTTCAAGTTGTTTTCTTCGATCTGGATGATGCCGGTTTCCCGGCGGGCGTTTTCGGCCGAGTCGGAGGCGTGGGCGGCGTTGACCATGATGGTCTGGCCAAATTCGCGGCGGATCGATCCGGGAGGCGCTTTGGACGGGTCGGTTGGCCCGAGGACTTCGCGGATTTTGCGCACGGCATCCACCCCTTCATAGATGAGGGCGATGCATTTTTCGCTGCCGGGCTGATCCCGTTTTTCCGGGGGGCACTCGCTTGGCTTGGTGCCGGCCATGAATTGGACAATCGATTCCCAGTTCTGCTGGCCGTTGATCGGCCCGAGAATATCGCCAAGTTGGCGCTGGACTTCATCGTTGAGCATGATCCCGAGTTCCTGCTCGATGGCGAGCCGGGCCATGGGCGCCGTGCGGTCGCGGAAGATGTTTTTCAGCACGTCGAGCACGGGTCCGTAGAATTCGCATGCCTGGGCGACGCTCATGAAGTGGACTTTGGTCCCGACGATCGTCAAGCCGGTGCGGGAGAAGACGTCGATAACGCCGCCGGGCCGGGCATTGGGGAAACGGAAATTGTCCGGCTTGATGAGCACCAGGGTGCGCTCGACATTGGCTCCGGGCGGGTAGGTGGCCACGTTTTGAAGGATGCCGCCGTCGGTATCGGAGTAACGGGCCCAAAGTTTCAGGTTGCGTTCGGCGGCGACGGCGTCCGGCGGACACAGAACGGCCGGTTCAAAGTAGACGACCTTGCCATTGGCATCGGTGATGTAATCGCCGTAGGTATCGCGGATATTCTCGCCGCTGGGGCGTCCGGGGGCGATGGAGCCAACCGCGGCACGGAGTTTGACGACGGCATCTTCACCGCGGAAGACGAGCAGGAGGACGCGCGGTTTGGCGTCGGCCTGGTTGGGAATGAAATTTTGGAGGACGTAGTCGCGGATCAACTCCTGCAACGCGTGGTGTCTCGGCTCGGCGTCGGTGACGAGGGTCGCCGCGTAGCTTTCGACCAGTTCTTTGCTGGGGGAAAACATCCGGGCCCGGATGAGATCGAGCCCGGTGCGGGAGATGAGACGTGAAATAATGCCGCCGGTCCTCGATTTGCGGATCGAGTACGGAGTGACGAGCACATAGGAAAGTTCTTCGGCCATAGATGAAAATTGCCTGCGCCGATGGCCTAAAAAGTGGGTCTTTTCAGGCTAAACCAGCGTAGGCAGGGTGGTTTTTTCTGTAAATTTTCGAATAAAAACTAACGGGAGGGGGCATGGGGCGTCAACGTCATTTTTCCGACCGCTGCCGTCGAGGAATCGCGGACGGTTTGGGCGGGGGCCGCAAAAACCGCAAACCTGTGTTGAGTTTTGACGCAAAAAGCGCAAAGGGAGGAAAGGGCATGAGCACTTCCGTTCTCCTAACTCATTCCTGAAAAACCGCACGCCTTAGCCTCAAGGAAGAAGAATTTGTTTCTCGCAAAGACGCAAAGACGCAAAGAAGAGGTGCACCTTGCTATCTTTGCCTTTCCTTTGCGGCTTTGCGGCTTTGCGAGAGATTAAAAATACGGGGGTGTGATTCGAGTAACCCTCACTCCGCCCCGGACGGTTTCCACGCCTTGCCTTTGCGTTCGCCAAAGATCGCGGTGCCGACCCGCACAAACGTCGCCCCCTCCTCAATGGCCACGCCGAAGTCGCCGCTCATTCCCATCGAAAGCTCCGGCAGCGGCACGCGGAATTCGCTCGAAAGCCGGTCGCGCAATTCCCGGAGCGCAACGAAATATTTCCGGCTCGCCTCCGGGTCGGGATCGTAGGGGGGGATCGTCATGAGCCCGTCGATGGCGACCCGCTCCAGCGTAAGCAATTCCTCCAGATGAGCCCGGAGCTTCTCCGGGTTGAACCCGAATTTGCTGCTCTCCCCGGCGACGTTGACTTCCAGGAAGATTTTCGGAAAGAGGCCCAGTTCCCCTGCGACACGGTCCACGTCGCGGGCGAGTTCCACTGTGTCGATGCTGTGAATCCGCTCAAAAGCCGGGAGCGCCTGCCGGATTTTGTTGCTCTGGAGGTGACCGATGAGATGCCACCGCACGCGGCTGGGCAAAAGCGGCATTTTGGCCCGGGCTTCCTGCACCCGGTTTTCTCCCAGGATCAACTGGCCCGCATCCACCGCTTCAAGAATGGTCTCCGGGCTGTGCGTTTTGCTGACGGCAATAAGCGTGATCTCGCTCGCCGACCGGTGGGCCCGTTCGGCGGCTTGGGCGATCTCGGTGCGGACCAACTCCAGGTTCTCGGCAATCATAAGCGCAATGAACCGTTGTTGACGTTTGACCGCTTATTCATTAGGATGCTTAATAATTCGCCATGCATATCGAGACCCTCAAGATTTTTTGCGATGTGGTTGAGACCGCCAGTTTTTCCAAGGCAGGCTCGCTTAATTCCATGACACAGAGCGCGGTGAGTCAACAGATTCTCTCGCTGGAGAAGAAATTGGGGCGCACGCTGCTGGAGCGCGGCCGCCGCCAATGTTGTGTGACCCCGGAAGGGGCTGTGCTGTTGGAGGCATCCAAAGAAATTTTGGAGATTTATAACGGGCTTGACGAACGGTTCAACGAACTGGCGGATGTTGTGGCGGGGGAGTTGAGCATCGCGGCGGTTTTTTCGATCGGCCTGCACGATCTCCCCCCGTATTTGAAAAAATTCCAGCGTCAGTATCCGACCGTGGACGTGCAAGTGAATTACAAACGTTCGGCCCAGGTTTACGCGCAGGTTTTGAGCGGGGAAGCAGCGGTGGGCTTGGTGGCGTATCCGGCCCAGCGCAAGGGGATTCACATCGAACCGTTCATGGATGACGAGATGGTCTTGATTTGCCCGCCTTCGCATGCGTTTGCTTCGCTCGAAAAGATTGCCCCGGCCGCGCTCAAGAAGGAGCGGTTCATCGCGTTTGACCCGGATCTCCCGACCCGGCAGATCGTGGACCGCCATTTCCGCGAAAGCGGGATCAACCTGGGGCACGCGATGGAATTCGACAACATCGAGACCGTCAAGCGGACCGTGGAGATTGAACAGGGGGTTTCGATTGTGCCAATGGCCTCGGTGAAAACGGAGGTGAAGGCCGGAGTATTAACAGCGATCCCGCTCGATCCGCCGCTGCGCCGCCCGATCGGGATACTCCTGAAGCGCAACCGCCCGCGCACCCCCGCTTTGCGCGAGTTCCTGGCGTTGTTGCAAGGGAAGGCGGAGTAAGCTGAATCGAGATTTAGATCGAGCCAAACCCAAAGATCGAGCCAAACCCAAAGGTCGAGCCAAACCCAAAGGGTTTGAAGCCCATAGCCGGTGGTTGAGCGAAGCGACACCACCGGTTCGATGCAAAACCGCGTCTCACCTCAAAGAGGTGGCAGAGAGCATCGCCTCGTTTTCTGCCACCCCCTTTGGGGTGAATTCTTCCAATGCCTTATCCGGTGGTGTCGCTAAAGCTCAACCACCGGCTATTCGCTGGCAACCCTCCGGGTTGCGGCGGCTTTGTCGATTCAGCCTAAACTTATCGCTGCACGGCAGCAATCCGCACTTCGCCCACGGTCAGCCCGAGGGCTTCTTCGGCGACAGGCAGGAAACCGTCGGTCGCGTCGGTAAGCGCAACCCGGAGAGTGCCCTGCGCTTTTTCGCAAGCCCCAATGCCGTGCCGGGTCAGCAGGTCGCGCACGGCAATCGCGCAGTTCTCGGCGGAATCGACCAGGCGGATGCCGGGGCCGAGATAGCGGGCCAAAGCGGATTTCACCAGCGGGTAATGGGTGCAGCCGAGGACAAGCGTATCGATGCCGCTGGGCACGAGGTCGCCCAGATAGCGGGCAATGATGGAGTCGGTGAGCGAATCGTCGAGCCACCCTTCCTCAATGGCCGGGACGAGCATCGGGCAGGCCCGGCTGGTGACGCGCACGTCCGGGGCAAGGGCGTGGATGGCCCGTTCGTACGCGCCGCTGTGAATGGTTCCCCGGGTTCCAATGACTCCCACCTGCCCGTTGCGGGTGGCGGCGACCGCGGCTCTCGCGCCCGGTTCGATCACGCCGGTTACGGGAATCGGCAGCGCATTCTCCAAACGGGGAATGGCCAATGCGGAGGCGGTGTTGCAGGCGACGACGATCATTTTGGCGTTTTCCGCCAGGAGCATCTCGCTGATTTCAGCCGAATAACGCTCGATGGTCGCCTGGCTTTTGCCGCCGTAAGGGACGCGGGCGGTATCGCCGATATAATAAATGTCTTCGTGGGGGAGCAACCGGCGCAGTTCCGCCGCGACGGTGAGGCCGCCAACGCCGGAATCGAAAACGCCAATGGGCCGGGATGAGGTGGTTGAGTCCATCTGTCCCGGGCATTACGGACCAAACGCGGCCAAAAATGAAGAGGATTCAACCGCAAGGGGAAAAAAGCCCCGGTCACTCCGCCAGGGTGTCGAGTTTCTCCGCCACTTGAAAATCGAGATCGGTGAGCCCCCCCTCGCTGTGGGTGGAAAGCACCAGGCGCACTTTGTTCCAGCGAATATCAATGTCCGGGTGGTGATCTTCCTCGTCGGCGATCTCTGCCACGGCATTGACGAAATCAATCGCCTGGTTGAAATCGTCGAACTCGAAGGTCCGCTCGATCGATTGTTTATCGGTTTCCCACTCCGGAATCCGTTTCATCATCGTGTTAATGTCCGAGTTTGCGATTAGAGCGCCCATAATCCTGTGTTGGTTATCAAAAACGGGCGCGGTCTTTGGGATCGCCGCCCCTCAACGGTGACATCGCCCTTGAATGGCGCGGCGCGCGGGTGTAAAAGGCAATTCTCGTGCGCGGGTTGGTTCCGGCTCTGGCGCGAAATAAATTATGGGAAGTCTCAACCGCAGCATTGTCGAAACCGTTGGCCGCACTCCGCTGATCCGCCTCAACCGCCTGAGCGCCGGGCTGGAGGCGACGGTCGCGATCAAATGCGAATTTTTTAACCCGCTCGGCAGTGTCAAAGACCGGATTGGCCGGGCGATGATTGAAGCGGCCGAAGCGGAGGGTCTCATCGGTCCCGACACGCTGATTGTGGAGCCGACCAGCGGCAACACCGGGATTGCGCTCGCCTTTGTGGCAGCGGCCAAGGGGTACCGGCTGGTACTCACCATGCCGGAGACGATGTCGGTGGAGCGCCGCGCTTTGCTGGCGATGCTGGGAGCCAAAGTGGTCCTCACCCCCGGCGCGGAAGGGATGCCCGGCGCGATCGCCCGGGCGGAAGCGATGGTCAAAACCACTCCCGGCGCGTGGATGCCGAGCCAGTTTGATAATCCGGCCAATCCGGAAGCGCACCGCCTCACCACAGCCGAGGAAATCTGGGACCAGACCGGCGGAATGGTGGATCTGTTTGTCGCCGCAGTCGGCACCGGCGGGACGATCACCGGCGTGGCCCAGGGGCTCAAGGCCCATAACCCGAACGTGAAAGCGGTAGCCGTGGAGCCGATCAATTCGCCCGTCATTACCCAAACCCTCAATGGCCAACCGCTCCGGCCCGGTCTGCACAAAATCCAGGGGGCGGGGGCCGGTTTTATCCCCCGAAATTTGAATCTCGATCTCGTCGACGAAGTTTTGACCGTTTCCAATGAGGATGCGTTCGCCTTTGCGCGGCGACTGGCCAAGGAAGAAGGCGTTTTAGCCGGGATCAGTTCCGGGGCGAATGTCTGGGCCGCGCTCGAACTGGCCAAACGGCCCGAGAACAAAGGCAAACTCATCGTGACAGTCGCCTGCTCGACGGGCGAACGTTATCTCTCAACGCCGCTTGCGGCAGAAGCTCTTGCCGAGGCGGGAGCGCAATAATTTGAATCGTCCGCCACTTGACGATCCGGAAAATTGGACGACCGATGATCCGGTAACCGTCGTGAGCAGCGGACTCCCATAATACACATGCGTTTTTCAGAAGGTCAGCGTTGGATCAGTGAACCGGAACCGGAATTGGGGCTCGGGATTGTGCTCGAAATCGAGCCGGGCCGGGTCAAATTGTTTTTCCCCGCCAGCAACGCCATCCGGCTTTATGCCGAGGCCGCCGCGCCGTTGCGCCGCATCCGGTTCAAGATCGGCGACACGGTGCATTCCCACGAGGGGGAGAAGTTTGTCGTGGCGATTGTCAATGAACGCTCCGATGGCGTGATTACGTATGGCGGGTCGAAGGGGGAACGGATCGTCGAGACGCAGTTAAGCGACATTCTCACCTGGGACAAGCCGGGCGACCGCATCGCCGGGGCGCAGGTGGATGAAAGCGCCGATTTTGAGATGCGCTTGCGGGCGCTGGAAATCCAGAATCGCATTTTGCAATCGCCGGTCTACGGGTTCACCGGAGCGCGGATTGATTTGATCCCGCACCAGCTCGCCATTGCCCGGGAAGTGACCCAGCGCCAGAGCCCCCGCGTGCTGCTGGCCGACGAAGTGGGCCTCGGAAAGACGATCGAGGCGTGTTTGATTTTGCACCGGCTCCATCTTACCGGCAAAGCGGAACGGATCTTGATTTTGGTCCCGGAGGCGCTCGTCCATCAATGGTTTGTGGAACTGCTGCGCCGGTTCAATTTGCGGTTTGCGATTTACGACGAAGGGCGCTGTGCTTCGCTGGAAGAGAACAACCCGACCTTGAACCCGTTCCTGGATGAGCAACTCATTCTCGCCCCGCTCGGCTGGCTGGCTCCCAACGAAACGCGCCGGGCGCAACTCGCGCAAGCCGGGTGGAATCTGCTCATCGTGGACGAGGCCCATCATCTCGCCTGGCGACCGGACGCCCCGAGCCCGGAGTACACGCTCGTCGAGTCGCTCGCGCAAGCCACGCCGGGGCTGCTCCTTTTGACCGCCACGCCGCAACAGCTCGGGCCCGAAGGTCACTTCGCCCGGCTGCGCCTGCTCGATCCCGAGCGGTTCCCGACGCTGGAGGCGTTCCAGGACGAAGCGAAGGAGTATGCGCCGATTGCCCAGATCGCCGGGAAACTCGCCGACGGCAAAAAGCTCACCGCCAAGGAAGCCGCGAAACTGGCCGCCATGCCGGGCCGCATCTGCCAGCACTGGGAAGCGTTCAAGGGAGGGGATGAAACGGCCCGCCAACGGCTTTTGGATGAACTGATCGACCAGCACGGCACAGGGCGCGCGATTTTCCGCAACACCAGGGCGGTGCTTACCGGGTTCCCAAAACGGACCGCCAAACTGGTGGCTCTCGAAGGGGATATCTCTGCCGCTCAAGCGGAGTTCCGGGGGGAGCCGGTGGCGCTCAAGAAAGATCCGCGCGTGACGTGGCTGCTCTCGCTGCTCAAAAAACTCAAAAAAGCCAAGGCGCTTCTCATATGCAGCACGCGCGAGAAGGCGGAAGCTCTCGAAGCGGCGGTGCGCGAACACGTCAATCTCCCGACAGCTCTTTTTCACGAAAACCTGACCCTGCTCCAACGCGACCGCAATGCGGCTTACTTTGCCGAGGAAGACGGGGCGCAGTTGCTCATCTGTTCGGAGATCGGCAGCGAAGGGCGCAATTTCCAGTTTGCCCATCACCTCGTGCTTTTCGATCTGCCCGAGAACCCGGAACTGCTTGAACAACGGATTGGACGGCTCGACCGGATCGGCCAGAGCGCGCCGATCCAAATCCACGTCCCGTATGTTGAAGGCGGCCCGTATGCGCTGCTGGCCCGCTGGTATCACGAGGGGCTCAACGCATTTGAGGAAAATTTGCACGGCGGCTCGGAACTCTTCGAGCGTTTCCGCGAACCGGTGCGCACGCTGGCACTGGGCGGCTCGGACGCCGGGGAGCCGAAGCCGAAGAAGCGCGGAAAAGCCGCGAAGGTTGCCGCTCCCTCCAACACGGAGGCGATCGAGGCGCTCATTGCCGAGACGCAGGCCGTGCACGAGGAGGTTTGCAAACGGCTCGCCGCCGGGGAGGACCGGCTCTTGCAACTTCACAACCGCCGGACCGATGGGGCCGACGTGATTGCCGATGCAATCCGGGCCGCCGATGCCGACACGGCGCTGGACGATTTCATGCTGGAGGTGTTCGACCGGTTTGGGGCGACGGTGGAGGATATCGCGCCGCGAACCTGGATTGTTACGCCGGGAGCGGAGTTGGGCGAAGGCCTGCCCGGCATCCCGAAGGAAGGGATCACCCTGACCGCCGACCGCCAACGCGCCTTGAGCCGCGACGATGTCTCGTTTTTAACCTGGGATCACCCGGCCGTTGGCGGGGCGCTGGAATTGCTTTTGGGGACGACCAAAGGGAACGCCGCTCTTGCCGTAACGGACGAATCGGGACCGGAATCGGTCTTTCTTGAGGCGGTCCATGTGTTGGAAGTCGTTGCCCCCGCCGAGTTGCATGTCAGCCGGTTCCTTCCCGCAACGCCTCTGCGGATTGTGCTCGATAACCGGCTTGCCGAACCGGCGCTTCCGTTTGGCAAGCTGCTCAACGGGCCGTTAAGCAAGGTGCTCGGCAAGACCGATCTCTGCTACAAGCTGATGCCGAAGATGATTGAAGCCGCGGCGGAGCTGGCCCAGCAACGGGCAATGCAAATCGTCGCCGCAAGTCTGGCCGCAATGGAAGTGAGCGTCGGCGGCGAACTGGCGCGCCTGCGCGACCTCCAGGCAGTCAATCCGAACGTGACGGAGAAGGAGATCGAAGCCGCCCAAAATCATTTCTACGATTTGCGCGACCATCTCGCCGATGCCCGGGTAAGGCTCGATTCGGTGAGGCTGATCTTCCGCCCGTAAAAAAAGCAAATGGCAGGCGCACAGAAAGATAAGAAATCCGCAGATTTCGCAGATGAACGCAGATTAAATCGGCAGGGCAAACGCACCTAAATTAAATAGAAAGCCGGAATACAGAAAATCTCACGCAAAGACGCCAAGGCGCAAAGAGATGCAAACGGCGCTTTTTTGTCCAACGCTTTTTATTCAGTTCCGAGTCGGGTTTCAGGGGGATTCAGCTGCACTCCGATCGGTGTTTTTCTACTCCGAATCTTTGCGTCTTTGCGCCTTTGCGAGAAATCATTTAGATGCGTTTGCCCTTATAGAATCGGTTCCTGATCCGGCTTCTCAGAAAATCTGCGGTAATCTGCGAAATCTGCGGATAACTCTTCTTCCCTGTTTTGATGCATTTGGCCTAAGATTCGCCCATGTCCCAATCGGACCATTCCTCGTCAGGGGACGCCTCCACCCGCGTGCTGATCGTTGACGACGACCGCAAACTCTGCCGTCTGATCGCCGAATACCTCGACGCCATGGGTTACGCCGTGAGCGCCGTCCATACCGGGCCCGAAGGGGTGGAATCCGCCACGCAGGGAAACTGGGACGCCGTCATTCTCGACGTGATGCTGCCGGGGCTCGACGGTTTCGAGGTGCTCAAGCAAATCCGGCATCGATCCGATGTTCCCGTGCTGATGCTCACCGCGCGGGGCGACGAGGCGGATCGGATCGTCGGGCTGGAAATCGGCGCGGACGATTACCTCCCCAAGACCTTTTCGACTCGTGAACTGCTGGCCCGGCTCCGGGCGGTGACTCGCCGCACCCGGCGCGCCGCGGTTTCCCCGCCCGACGACTCCGAGCTGGTCGCCGGGCCGTTGCGGATCAACCTGAACACCCACGAGGCAACCCTGGATTCGATGCCGCTTGCCCTTACGCCGGTCGAGTTTGACCTGCTCGCCTGTCTCGGCCGCACGCCGGGCCGGGTCCGCACCCGCGAGCAACTTTTGGAAGAGATCCGCGAGCGGAATTACGAGGTCTTTGATCGCTCCATCGACGTCCATATCTCCGCGTTGCGCAAAAAACTGGGCGACGACCCGAAGGAGCCGCGCTTTATTCGAACCGTGCGCTCGGCAGGCTACCTCCTCATCCCATGAAGGTCCGTTTTCCGCTTTTTGCCAAGATCCTGCTCTGGCTATTTTTGAACCTCCTTTTACTGGGAGCCGTCCTGTATGGGTTTGTCCTGTTCCAGTTCCGGGCCGGGCTCGATTCCTTTCTGGCCAGCCAGGCCGCCAGCCGTCTCGACGCCCTGGCTAGCCTTCTCGAAGTTGAACTGCGCGAAACCCCGCTGTCCGACTGGAATGCGGTAATGAACCGGTTCGGCACGGCTTACGAGGGGGTGGATTTTTACCTCTTTGGCCCCAATGGAGCGCAACTCGCCGGGGCGAAGGTGGAAATGCCGCTAATCATTCGCAAGCGAACTCAGGGGCTTCGGAACCGGCCCGAACCCGAAAGCCGCCCCTGGCGTCAGCGTCCGCCCCTCACGTTCCCGAACCGGATGGAGCCGCCACCGCACCGTAATTATCCCAAGTTCATGATTCGCACCGAAAACCCGGTCCGCTACTGGATGGGGGTGCGGTTGCCCACGTCCCTGCCGTCCCAGCCGGTGATTTTGTTTGCCGTCTCCAGCTCGATGAGCGGCGGAGGCTTGTTTTTCGATGCCCGGCCATGGGCTGTGGTCGGGTTTGGGGGGCTGGCGCTGACGGTCCTATTCTGGCTTCCGCTCCTGAGCGGGATCACCCGTTCGCTGGGTCAAATCACCCGCGCCACCGAACAGGTCGCGGAGGGGAATTTCGAAATTCGGGTTGAGGCCACCCGGCGGGACGAGCTTGGGCGGCTGGGGCAGGCCATCAATGCGATGACGCAACGGCTCGCCGGGTTTGTGAGCGGCCAAAAGCGATTTCTGGGCGACGCCGCGCACGAATTGTGTTCTCCGCTCGCCCGGATCGAAGTGGCCCTGAGCCTGCTGGAAGCCCGCGCAGAGCCCTCATTGCAGCCGGGCATCGCCGATGTGCGCGAGGAGGCACGGGAGATGGCCGCCCTTGTCAACGAACTCCTCGCTTTCTCCAAAGCCAGCCTGCGCAACGAGGCGCAATGCGAACCGGTCGGATTGGCCGAACTGGTTACGCGGGTGGTCGCCCGCGAACTCCCCGAAGGGGGGCCGGCCATGGAGATCCAAATTCCGGGGACTTTGCAGGCTCTGGCCGCGCCGGGGCTGCTCGGGCGGGCGGTTGCGAACTTGATCCGCAACGCCGTCCGGTACGCGGGTGAAGCGGGGCCGATTGAGGTTCGGGCCGAGTCGCGCGAGGGGACGGTTTTCCTGATGGTGAGCGATTCGGGACCGGGCGTGCCGGAGGAAACGCTGCCGAAATTATTTGATCCGTTCTATCGGCTGGACGTATCGCGCAGCCGCGATACCGGCGGCGTCGGGCTCGGGCTGGCGATCGTCAAAACATGCGTCGAGGCGTGCGGCGGGAGCGTGATGGCCCGCAATCGCGCCCCGTCTGGACTCCAGGTGGAGATCACGCTACGCCAAGCTTGATGCGCTCGACTTTTTTTGGAAATCGAGCGGGCGATCCACCGGTTTTCGTTGTTGAATTTTCCCGCGAAACCGGTACAACTACATCCACATGCCTTATTCGCTGACCAGCCGACTTACGTTGCTCCACGGGTTCCCGCTCTAAAAAGCGGGTTGTCTCGCGGAGCCTCATATCGTAATTCGGCTGCGGCTGCTCCCGGTGGAGGCGGTCCCTGGCCGCTCTCTATTTTTCCAATCCACCACCGAGAGAAAGTTTTTTATGTCAGACAAAGTTATCATTTTCGACACCACGTTGCGGGACGGTGAACAATGCCCCGGCGCTTCCATGAATTTGCGGGAAAAAATGGAGGTCGCCCGGCAACTGGCCCGGCTCAATGTCGATGTCATCGAGGCCGGGTTCCCGGTCATCAGCGATGGCGATTTCGAAGCGGTCAGCAAGATCGCAACCGAAGTCAAAGGCCCGATCATCTGCGGTTTGGCCCGTTGCGTCGCCAAGGACATCGAAGCCGCCGGAGCCGCCGTGAAACCGGCAGGCGAACGGGGGCGCATCCATGTCTTTTTGGCGACCTCGGCGATTCATCGCGAGTTCAAGCTCGCCAAAGCCCGCGAAGAGATCATCCGCATGGCCGTGGACGGGGTCAAACGGGCCAAGGCGCTGTGCCGCGATGTCGAGTTTTCCCCGGAAGACGGCTCCCGCACGGAGCCGGAATTTTTGGCCCAGGTGGTGCAAGCGGTCATTGAGGCCGGAGCCACCACGGTCAATATCCCTGATACGGTCGGGTTTGCCGTGCCGGAGCAATACGCGGCCTTGATCGGCTATCTCAAAGGCAACGTGCGCAACATCGACGACGCCATCATCAGCGTCCATTGCCACAACGACCTGGGGTTGGCCGTCGCCAACTCGCTGGCTGCCGTCAAGGCCGGGGCGCGCCAGGTCGAAGGGACCATCAACGGCATCGGCGAACGGGCGGGCAACGCGGCGTTGGAGGAAGTCGTGATGGCGATCAAAACGCGCGGTGATTTCTATGATGCGGTCCGCACCGACGTGGCGACGCGGGAGATCGTCAAATCGTCCCGGCTGATCAGCCGGATGAGCGGCTTGATGGTGCAGCGTTCCAAGGCGATTGTCGGCGAGAACGCCTTTGCCCACAGCTCGGGCATCCACCAGGACGGCATCCTGAAAAAGCGGGAGACCTACGAGATCATGGACCCGCGGGAAGTCGGCTGGGGCGACACCGAATTACCACTCACCAAGCACAGCGGACGGCACGCGATGGTCAAGCGGCTGGAACATTTGGGTTTCAAGTTGAGCGATGCCGAAATTGACAGCGTCTTTACCCGGTTCAAGGAGATCGGCGACAAAAAGAAATTCGTCTACGACGACGACCTCTCCGTGCTGGTGGACGACTCGATGGGGGCGAACCTGGAAGGGTACACGCTGGACTACATCCACGTTGCCAGCGGCAGCTCGACAATCCCCACGGCCACCGTGCGGCTCAAACGGGGCGAGGAAATATTGCAGGATTCCAGCCCCGGCAACGGCGCGGTGGATGCCGCAATGAAAGCCATCGACCGCATTGCAAACCAGCAGGGGCATTTGGTCGAATACAACGTGCAAGCCGTCACGCAGGGCAAAGACGCCTTGGGGGAAGTGACCATCAAGTGCGACTTTGGCGGCGGCCATCTGGTCACCGGCAAGGGAGCCAGCACCGACGTGATCGAGGCCAGCGCCCGGGCTTATCTGAATGCCGTCAACCGCGTGCTTGGCGGGCGGCTTTCCACGCCCGCACCCGTGGCTTCCACGCCGTAAGGGTCTACCTTCGCGATCGTTTAGCATTCGCTGTGAATAAGCGGGCCATCGTCCAGAAAATTATCGAATCCCTCGTTGCGGAGCTGGAGCTGTACGCCCAGTCGGCCCGGGCGGCGCATGCCGATGCGACCCACGAGCAGAGCAAGGCAGAGAACAAATACGACACTCGCGGACTGGAGGCATCGTATCTGGCGCGCGGACAATCCCGGCAGGCTGCCGAAACCGCAACGGCGCGAGCCTTTTTCGAGTCGCTCGAATTGCGCGACTGCGGCCCGGAGACGCCGATCGATCTCGGCGCTTTGATCGAATTGGAAACACGGTGCGGCAGGGAACCGCTCGAACGGGCTTTCTATTTCATGGGGCCCAAAGCCGGAGGCACCGAGGTGCTCCACGCCAAGAAAAGCATCCTCGTCATCACCCCCGAATCGCCGCTGGGTCGGCAACTGACCGGAAAACGAAAAGGCGATTTATTTCAGTTCACGATGGCCGGTCTAGTTCGGGATTATCGAATAATATCTGTCTGGTAACGCACAGAACCGCTGCTGGGTTTACAGCGACTTTTTGCCGACGTGTTTTTTCCCGGCGGCGTATTTCACCGGCTTGGATCGGGGCTCGATCTTGTCGAGCCCGATGCCGCTCTTTAACTCGGCGATCTGGTCGCGTAAAAGCGCCGCTTTCTCGTATTCAAGATTCCCGGCGGCTTCCACCATCTCGGTTTGCAGTTCGCGCAGGAGTTCACCCACATCAAAGCTCGCGCCCGATTCGCGCACGACCGATGCCTCCAGCTCGCGCCCTTTGAGAATCGTGTGCAGGCTCTCCTGCACGGCCCGCTTCACGCTGGTCGGCGTGATCTTGTGGAGCGTGTTGTATTCCATCTGCCTGGCGCGCCGGTATTCGGTCACGGCGATCAGCTTGGCCATGCTTTTGGTGACGACATCGGCGAAAAGATACACCTCGCCGTTGATATGGCGCGCGGCGCGGCCCGCCGTCTGGATGAGCGAAGTCTGGCTGCGCAGATACCCTTCCTTGTCGGCGTCGAGGATGCAGACGAGCGACACTTCCGGCAGGTCGAGCCCTTCGCGCAGCAGGTTGATGCCGACCAGAATATCGAATTCCCCGGCCCGCAACGCCCGCAAAATCTCCACCCGCTCGATGGTGTCGATGTCTGAGTGCAGGTAGCGAACTTTCAAGCCGACGTCGCGGAGATAGTCGGTCAAATCCTCGGCGGTGCGTTTGGTAAGCGTCGTGACGAGGACGCGCTCCCCTTTCTCGGTGCGTTGACGGCAAAGCTCGATGGTCTCGTCGATTTGATGCTTCAACGGGCGCATGGTGATTTGCGGATCGAGCAGGCCGGTCGGCCGGATGATCTGTTCCGCAATGAGCGACGCGCCGGGCGTGTAAACGTCAAACTTTTCCGGCGGCTGATCGGTGCGCGAAAGATGAAATTCCCCGGCGAAGGCAACCGGCTCCGGGTCGCCGTTGGCAAGCGCCTCTTTTTTGCCGGGCAGGTAGGCGGTATTGCCAACGACGCTGTTGCGCAGCTCGAAATCGGCCGGGGTGGCGCTCACGTAGACGAGCTGGTGGGTCATTTCCATGAACTCGCGGAAATTGAGCGGCCGGTTGTCCATGGCGCTCGGGAGCCGGAATCCGAAATCGACGAGCACGCTTTTGCGCGAGCGGTCCCCCTCGAACATCCCGCCGATTTGCGGGACGGTGGCGTGCGATTCGTCGATAACACAGAGGAAGTCGCGCGGAAAGAAATCGAGGAGCGTGTAAGGGCGCGAGCCGGGCGGACGGCCCGAGAGATGGCGCGAGTAGTTTTCGATGCCGTTGCAAAATCCCATTTCCTGCATCATTTCGAGGTCGAACTCGGTGCGCATTTTAATCCGTTGCGCTTCGAGCAGTTTGCCTTGGGCTTCAAACCAGACGATGCGCTGGTCGAGTTCCTCCCGGATGGTCCGCTGGGCGGCCTGCAATTTTTCATACGGGGTGACGAATTGCTTGGCCGGGAAGAGAACGACTTTTTGGAGCTGCTCGACCAGGTGGCCGGTGAGCGGGTCAAAGCGGCAGATCCGGTCGATTTCGTCGCCGAAAAATTCGACCCGCAACGCTTCCTCATCGAGGTGGGCGGGATAGATCTCGACCACGTCCCCCCGGACACGGAACCGGCCCCGCTCAAACGCGATATCGTTGCGCTCGTAGAGCATTTCGACCAGCTTCGCGAGGACGGCTTCCCGGGTGATCGTCTGGCCGACATGCAACTCGGCGAGCATGTTCATGTAATCCTCGGGCGAGCCCAAGCCGTAGATGCACGAAACGCTGGCGATCACGATCACGTCGCGCCGGGTCAGCAGCGAGGAGGTCGCCGAAAGCCGCAACCGCTCAATCTCCTCGTTAATGGAGGAATCTTTTTCGATGTAGGTATCGGTGCGCGGGATGTAAGCCTCCGGCTGGTAATAGTCGAAATAGCTGACGAAATATTCGACCGCGTTATTGGGGAAGAACTGTTTGAACTCGCTGTAGAGCTGGGCGGCGAGCGTTTTGTTATGGGCGATGACGAGCGTGGGGCGGTCGATCTCCTTGATCACATTGGAGACAGTGAACGTCTTGCCCGAGCCGGTGACGCCGAGCAGCGTCTGGTGGCGGTTTCCGGCCTCAACGGTCTTGATCAGCTTGGCAATGGCCTGGGCCTGGTCGCCCATTGGCTGATAATGTGAGGAAAGCTCGAATGCCATAACCGGAAAAACATATCAGGCTTTGCGGCCGGACGCAAAGCAAGGTCGATCGCGACAAGGTGGATCGCGACCTCCGGGCGCGATGGGAACGCGCCCGCCAATTCTGGAATTCCACGCCCGTCCCCAAATCGCCCGCGGAGCGGTCGATCCACCGCTACGCTTTGCCGTTTTGGATGTCCAGGTAAGTGTAGTTCTTGAGGCCGCGTTCGTAGGCGGTTAGGAGTTTCATACCTTCGTTGGGCTTGAGCCGGTCGCTCTTGATGGCCGCGTCCACCTGCTTTTTGAAGCCGCGAATCAAGTCGGACTGGTTCCACTGGGTCATCGAAAGCACCTCGGCAATCGTGCTCCCTTCAATGGTTTCCTCAATGTAGAAGCCGTCCTCTTCGTCTTCGTCCAGGAAAACGTGCGCTTCGTTGACGCGCCCGAAAAGGTTGTGCAGATCGCCCATGATATCCTGGTAGGCGCCCATCAGGAAAAAGCCGATATAATAAGGCTCGCTGCCCTTGAGCCCGTGGAGCGGCAACGTTTCCTTCACGTCCTGGAGATCGATAAACTTGCTCACCTTGCCGTCGGAATCGCACGTAATATCGACCAGCGTGGCCTGGTGGGTCGGCTCCTCGTTGAGGCGGTGAATCGGCATGACCGGGAAGAGCTGGCCCAATGCCCAGTGATCCAGGAGGCTCTGGAAAACCGAGAAATTGCAGACATACTGGTCGCCCAGCGCCACTTCGAGTTCCTTCACTTCGTCCGGGATGTATTCCTGGTCGTCCTGCGCGTGGAAAAGTTTGACCGTCCGGTGGGCAATGCGCCAGTAGGCTTGCTCGATCTTGGCTTTGCTTTCCAAATCCATCAGCCCGAAGTTGAACATCGAGAGCGTCTGCTCTTTGATTTCCTGCGCGTCGTGAAACATCTCGGTCCGATTCGCTTCGGTCAGGTTTTTTTCGATATCGAAAATATCGCTTACCAGCTTGTGATCGCTCGGTTTCGCGGAGAAGGCCGCGCTCGCGTCGTATTTTTCAATTGATCCAAACGCCTCCACGACCAGCACGGAATGGTGGGCCACAAGCGCCCGTCCGCTTTCGCTGACGATGATCGGATGCGGGATCGCCTCCGAATCGCACACATCCATGATGTTGTAAATCACATCGCGGGCGTATTCCTGAAGCGTGTAGTTGGTGGAGCTGTCGAAGGCGGTGTTGGAGCCGTCGTAATCGACCGCGAGGCCGCCGCCGACGTCCAGATAACCGAGCTCGTGGCCGAGCTTGGCGAGCTTGGAATAAAACCGGGCCGCTTCCCGCACCGCCCGCTTGATCGTGCCGATGTCGGGCACTTGCGAGCCGACGTGGAAATGGACGAGCTTGAGGCAATGCGCCAGCCCCTCGGCTTTGAGCGTTTCGCTGGCTCGGACGAGGTCGGCGGTGGAGAGGCCGAATTTGGCATTTTCGCCGCCGCTGGTGGCCCATTTACCGGCCCCTTTGGACTGGAGCCGCACCCGCAGGCCGATCATCGGTTCGACTCCGGTTTTTTTGGAGACCTCGATGATTTGAAAAAGCTCCTCGATTTTCTCGACCACCATGATCACGCGATTGCCGAGCTTATTGCCCAGCAGCGCGCTCTGGATGAATTGACGGTCTTTGTAGCCGTTGCAGATGATGAGCCCTTCGGGGTCGTTCTGAATGGCCAGCGCGGCGAGCAGTTCCGGCTTGCTCCCGGCTTCAATCCCGAGATGGAACGGCCGCCCGGCTTCGACGATTTCCTCGACCACTTCGCGCAGCTGGTTGACCTTGATCGGAAAAACGCCCCGGTAATGATTTTTGTAACCGAATTCGTTAATGGCCGACTGGAACGCGAGGTTGATCGTCTCGACCCGGTGCTGGAGCAGATCCTGAAAACGCAGGACGAGCGGGAACGTCAGGCCGCGATCCCGGGCGTCCTCGATGACCTCCATGATATCGACGGAGGTGGCGGGATTTTGCGTCGGCAAAACCTCCACATGCCCGCGGGGGTTGATGGAAAAGTAGCCCATACCCCATCGGTCGATGTTGTAGAGTTCAATAGCTGAGTCGGTGTTCCAGTCTTGCATTATTAACGAAGGTTCGCATCCTACGGTTCACGCGCCGGTTTGCAATCGGGATTTGCATCCGCGCTCAATTATGAAACGGGCCGCCATGAGTAGCTCCACCCCCTTTTTTGAACTCCGCCACGGCGATTGCCTGGACGGGATGGCACGCCTCAAGCCGGAATCGGTGGACGCGATTGTCACCTCCCCACCTTACAACGTCGGCATCGGCTATTCAACCTTCGACGACACCGCCCGCCGCGACGATTTCCTGGGGTGGCTCACCTGCTGGGCCGAGGCGGTCTGCCGCGTGCTCAAGCCGGACGGCTCGCTTTTTCTCAATATCGGCGCGACCCCGGCCAATCCGCTTCTGCCCCACCAGATCGCGCTCCGTTTCAGCGAACGGCTGGTGCTCCAGAACACGTTCCACTGGATCAAGTCGATCACCCTCGAGACAAAGGAAGGGGAGCAGATTTCCGCCGGGCATTTCAAGCCGATCAACTCGCCCCGGTTTGTGACCGACTGCCACGAGTACATTTTCCATTTCACCAAAACCGGGAAAGTGCCGGTGGACCGGCTGGCCGTCGGGGTGCCGTATGCCGACAAGAGCAACATCACCCGCTGGAAAAAAACGGCGGGCCGCGATCAGCGATGCCGGGGTAACAACTGGTTTATCCCCTACCCGACGATTCATTTTCGCGACAAACAGCGCCCGCATCCGGCGACATTCCCGGTGGAACTCGTCGCGATGTGCCTGAAATTGCACCGGGTCGATTCCCAAAGCGTGGTGCTCGATCCGTTCGTCGGGATCGGTCACGCCGCCATTGCCGCCGCGCAATGTGGCGCGGGGAAATTCATCGGGTTTGATCTGGACCGCGATTACCTGGGCGAGGCGAAGAGGAAACTGGAAGAATATGGCGGATCGAAGTTGCGAATCCTCAAGATTCCCGCAAAACGATCGGCCCGCCCCGGATCACGATAGGAGTTGTTCACAAATTTTTTGAAATTTACTTTCTTTTGATTCGCGAACAGCTCTGTGGGCTATTTCCCGGCCCGCACCACCACAAACAGGCGCACTTTGCCCCGGGCAATCGAGAGGACCACGTTTTTGCCCGGCCCAATCGATGACGCCAGCCGCTGCAACGCCTCGGGGGTCGGGACCGGCTCCCCGTTGATCTGCTCAATCACATCGCCGGGTTGCAATGCGAGCGAGGCCGGGCTCTGCGGGGAGATTTCGGTCACCAGCACCCCCTGGACATTCTCGGGATAGTTGCCCAGCATCTCCCTGGGGATGGAGCTGACCGTCACCCCGGCCAGCGGGTTGGCGGACGGCTGTGGAGCGGGCGCCTGGGGGGGAGTGGGTTGTTGCTGCTGAGGCAGCGGCCCGATCTTCAACCCGGCCGGGACTTCCTCAATCACCACCGGGATCGTCAACACCTTGCCCTCGCGGATGATCTTGATTTCGACTTTGCTCCCGACGGTTGCCGTCTTGATACGGCTCACCAGATCCCGTGTTCCCTGGATCGTTTTGCCATTGAAACCGATGATGATATCCCCCGGCTTGAGCCCGCCTTTTTCCGCCGGAGATCCCGGCGTGAGGCTTTGCACCAGCGCCCCGGACGGTTCGGCGAGCCCAAATTGCCGGGCCAGTTCCGGCGTGACCGGTTCGATGCTGATGCCGAGGTAGCCATGGAGGACGCGGCCGGTTTTGATGATCCCTTCCAGCGCATGGCGGACGGTGTTGGACGGGATCGCAAACCCGACCCCCTGCCATGTGCCGCTGCCGGAGTAGTTGCCGATGGCGGTGTTGATCCCGATGATTTCCCCCCGGATATTGACCAGCGGGCCGCCGGAATTTCCGGGATTGATGACCGCCTCGGTCTGGAAATATTCAACCCGGTTTTCATCCGTCACGCGGCCCGTGGCGCTGATGATCCCCCGGGTGACGCTTTCCTGAAGCCCAAACGGGTTGCCGATTGCAAAAACGTGCTGTCCCACGCTCACCCCGTCCGAATCCCCCAGCGGCAGCGGTTTGACCCCGGTGGCCTCGATTTTGATCACTGCTATGTCGGTGACATCATCCACGCCGATGATCCGGGCCGGGAACTCCCGCCCATCGTTGAGCTGGACAACGATCTCGTCCACGTTGGCGACAACGTGATGATTGGTGAGGATATGCCCTTCTTTGGAGACAATGACGCCGCTTCCGAGAGAATTTTTGATGGTCTCCTGCGGTTGCACACGTCGGCGGCGCCCGAGCAACAGCTCAAACGGGTCGATCACCGGCGGGATCGAGATTTTGCGGGCCGTGGTGATGCTCACCACCGACGGGATGACCGCATGGACCAGGCGGGTGGTTTCCTGATCCATCGCCGCAAGCACGGGGAAATCCGAAGGCTTCAATGTCGTGGCCGGAGCGGGCGTGAATGTTTCAGGGGTTCGGCGGTGCTGGTTCCAGCGCGAAATCGCAAGTAGGCCAAGGGCGACAAGGAGGAGGAATAGGAGGAACCGTTTCATGCTGCGGGAAGTTGGCATCATCTTGTAACCGAATCGGATGCCGCAGGAACAGAAGGAATTTACCGCGTTTTTAATTCTTTAAATTTCGCCCAAAGCCGGTTTTTCTCGGGGGACTATGATTCAAGATCGCCTCGACCATTCCGATACCTACGCCGCCCTGCACCCGCTTTTCCCGAAAGCGTTCGAGTATCTGAAAAACTTTGACCTGAATACCCCGGATGGCAAATACGAGATCGCGGGCAACGATCTTTACGCCGCGGTGCAGCGTTACGAGACCGCTCCCGAAGAAACCAAGGCTTGGGAAACCCATCAGGTTTATGCGGACATCCAGTTCATCGCCTCGGGCCGGGAGAAAATCCTTTATACCCCGGTCGAAGAATTTCAGCCAACCACCCCTTACAACCCGGATAAGGATGTGCAAAAATACGACGGCACGGGGGTGAAAAACGTCACCGCAATGGTGATTCCCGCAGGCTCGTTTGCCGTTTACCTGCCGCAGGACGGCCACAAACCGGGGTGCCAGGTCACGGACACGCCCGAGCCGGTGGTCAAAGTGGTCCTCAAGGTGCGGGTCTAGTGGGTTTTCACGCGGGAAATAGATGGTAGAGCGAAGATTTGCTCTCTTGCTCTCGTTCCCAATCTCCTGATTGGGAACGCTCCTGTCTGTGAATCTCCGATTCGAAAACCGCGAGTTTACAGATCAAGCCTTCTGGATCATTTTCGATTTTTTACGCAATCCACGATTGTCGAAACAGAGTTTCGCGGACACTTGCGTTCCCAATCGGAGATTGGGAACGAGGCTGGGCTTGTGTCTTTACCCATCGCTTAACGTGTGACAGCCCACTAGCCGCAAAAACCGAAATAGAGCAGTTCTCCCCCGGCTCTTGTTTTTTTGCTGGTTCTTTTTTGTGCTATTTGCGCCTTTTTGCGGTTAGATAGAGTTATGTCCATTGCCACCAAAACCGGTGACCAGGGAACCACCGGCCTCCTGTATGGAAAACGGGTTTCCAAAACCGACCCCCGGATTGCCTGTAACGGAGCCGTTGACGAACTCAACGCCGCGATGGGTTTGGCCCGCGCCAGCTTGAAAGGAACCGTGGGCGAGCCGTTCATTACCGAACCGCTCAAGGCGATCCAAAAAGAATTGATCGTTTTGATGGGGGAGATCGCCGTTGCCACCGAGGACCGGGAGCGCCATCGCAACAGCAGTTACGGGATTGTCACCCCGGAAAAAGTCGAGGCTTTAAGCGCCCGGATCGACGATCTGGAAAAAAACCATCAGATCGAATTTCATCGCTGGGCCACCCCCGGCGACAGCATGGGGAGCGCCACGCTGGAAGTCGCCCGCACTATTTGCCGCCGCGCCGAACGCCTGGTGGTGGGATTGCGCGAAAGCGACGAGACGCTCAGTTCCGAGATCGCCCGCTATTTGAACCGGCTCTCCGATCTTCTCTGGCTCTGGGCCCGGTGGGTCGAAACCGTTGACAACCGCCCCGCGCCGCCCGCCGCAGTCTGAGTTTTTAACACAAACGGCGCAAAAAAATGCAAACGGCGCAAAAAATGAAAGTTCTTCCCAGCCTTTCTTCCCGCTAGAAAAACCCGGATCACGGAGGCCAGAGGCAAGGAAGGTTTTCGGATCGGATCTCGCTTTTCACACTACCTTTAACTCAACCCATTGGGGGTGTCCGTATTTCGCCTTGCCCCGATGCGGCAATCACCGGATACTCCCTGCTTTCATCTTATGATCGTCACCACCGCCCAACTTGCAAAACACGCTTTCGGCAAATACGCCGTCGGAGCGTATAACATCAACAACATCGAGCAGACGATGGGACTCTTCCGCGGCTGCATCGAGAGCCAGGCTCCCTTCATCATCCAGCTTTCCAAGGGTGCCCGCGCCTACTCCGACAAGCGCATGATCGAAGCGGTCATCCGCGCCGCCGGGGAAATCTTCCCGGACGCCATCTACGCCGTCCATCTCGATCACGGCGACGAGGAGACCTGCTACGACTGCATCGACTCCGGGTTCTACAGCTCGGTCATGATTGACGCCTCCCACCACTCGTTTGAGGAAAACATCGCCATCACCCGCCGCGTCGTCGATCGCGCCCACGCCAAGGGGCTCACCGTGGAAGCCGAACTCGGCCAACTCGGCGGCGTTGAGGAAGATGTCATCGTTGAAGAAGGCAACGCCTGCCTGACCAACCCCGACCAGGCTGTGGAATTCATCCAGCGCTCCGGGTGCGACTCCCTGGCGGCCGCCATCGGCACCAGCCACGGCGCTTTCAAATTCAAGGGGCAGCAGAGCCTCCACTTCGAAGTCATCGAAGAGATCGAGAAAAACCTCGCGGCCGCCGGAATGCAACCTGTGCCGATCGTCATGCACGGCAGCAGCAGCGTCCCGCAAGAGGAAGTCCGCCGCATCAACGCCGCCGGGGGCAAAATCGCCGATTCCTGCGGCGTCAACGAAGACGAATACCTGCCCGCGGCCAAACTTGGCGTGACGAAGATCAATATCGACACCGACGGCCGCCTCGTCTGGACCCGCGTTCACCGCGAGTTCTTCCGGGATAATCCGGCTGCTTTCGATTTCCGTCCTCCGGGCAAAATCTTTATGGATGAATACACCAAGTTTATCGCCGCGAAAAACGTGAAACTCGGCTCTGCCGGACAGCTCGCCTCGCTGCGCGCGTTCCTCAGCAAATAGTCGTCCTTTCCCGGACTCTTTTGGAGCGGTTTCACCCAGTGAAACCGCTCCTTTTCGCTTTTATGGGCCATTCGGAGACTTTAAGAGAAGTTTCCCCTTGCCCCGGTTGAAAAAGTCGCCTAAATGCACAGGTTGGCGAGCGAATCATACGCGAACCAATCCCCAGGCCCGCCGCGAGCGTGGAGGAATCAGAAGCGATGGGAGCGAGGCAAAACTTGCACCCATCACGGCGGCAAAATACGAAAAAATAAATAAACGGGCTCCTGCTTTTGCTTCGAGGGAGGCGCCCTCAAGGAGATACAGGTTATTCAAATCCAGCAGATCCGAGTTAATGGACGCATTCGTGCCAAAGAAGTGCGCGTCATCATCGCGTCCACCAATGAACAGCTTGGCGTTTTAAGGCTGCAAGACGCGATTCGCAAAGCACAAAGCCTCGGGCTCGACCTTGTGGAGGTCGCTCCCAACGCCACCCCTCCCGTTTGTCGCATCGTGGACTTCGGCAAGTTCCGCTACGAAGTGGCGAAACAGGAAAAGGAAAAAAAACAGAGCACCAGCAAACTCAAGGAGCTTAAATTCCGGGTCAATTGTGCCGAGCACGATTACATGACCAAAATCCGTCGGGGCGAACAGTTCCTCGACAAAGGCAACAAGCTCAAAATCCAGCTCCAGTTCCGCGGCCGCGAAATGGCCCACCGGGACTTGGGCGAGGCGATGATGCGTCGCGTGCGAGACGATCTGGCCGGTATGGCCGTCGTCGAGATGCCGGCCAAACAAGTGGGCCGCAGCATCAATATGACGCTTTCGCCGCTTCCCGCAGCCAAGCGCAAACGGCGTTTCTCGCTCGCCGAGCACGACGTCGAAGATCTCGAAGACGATTCCCAGCTCGAAGACGAAGGCGAGGAATAGAGTCTCAGCGCGGGGAGCATAAACCCCCGGGTCTCTGCTTGAGGGATTTCATGAAGGGGGAACCTGGCGACAGCCGCCCGGTTCCGCCGTTTCGTTTTTGGATTGGGGGGAACCCTCCTTTAAACGCGAACCGGGTCACCATCATGAAAAAATCGATTTTTGGAATACTGCATTCCCGCGAAGGGGCTGAAAGCATCGTCGAGCGCCTCAAAAACGCGGGGTTCACCAGCAACGACATTTCCATGCTCTTTGCCGACACCGCAGGGAGCAAGGACTTTGCCCACGAACACTCGACGAAAGCTCCCGAGGGAACCACCACCGGCGGCACTACCGGTTTTGTGGTCGGGGGAATCCTGGGCTGGCTTGCCGGGATCGGCAGCCTGGCCATTCCGGGCCTTGGACCATTTATTGCCGCCGGGCCGATCATGGCTGCCTTGAGCGGGGCCGCCGTGGGCACCGCCATTGGAGGGATCGCCGGAGCGCTGGTCGGCATGGGCATCCCGGAATACGAGGCGCGCCGTTACGAATCGAAAGTAAAGGAAGGCAATATTCTGATTTCGGTTCATGCCGAAAACAACGAAATGGCAGAGCGAGCCCGGGAAATCCTCAAATCATTCCATGCGTCCGATATCGCGACCGGCTCAGAGAGCGCCGTCCACGAGGAACGGCACGGCCATTCTCACCCTCCGCGCTCCGGCCGGTTTGGAGGCGACACCATGCCGGATTAAAATCGAGTATCCCGATTGTTTCGGAACAACAGAATCCGCAGATTTTCGCAGATTTTCAAATCTGCGTTCATCTGCGGATAACATCTTTAATAAATTAGTGATGGTTTGATTTGGGCAACATTTGAGCTGCGGCGCGGTCGGCAAACAAGATGGCATTGTCTTGCCGGACCCGCCCGGCGGGAAGGCTCGCATTACCCCGGACGAGCGAGGCCAAAACCGGGGCTTTTTCAGCGCCGGTTACCAACCATAACAGTCGCCGGGCCCGGTTAAGCATCGGGAGCGTGAACGTCATCCGGCGCAAGCCGTTCCAGACTCTCGTGAGCGCCACATCGGCTTCAACCACTTCCAGGACCGGATCTCCCGGAAAAAGCGAGGCGGTGTGGCCGTCGGCACCCAGCCCCAGGTGGATCAGATCGAGTGCCGGGGGGATTCCAACGATCATCTGGAGCGCCAGGGCATAATTATGCACCGCCGACCCCAGATCGGTGGACTCCACCGGCATTGCGTGGATTTGCTCGGAATGCAACCCGGAACCCTGGAGTGCTTTCCGCAACCGGGGCAAGTTGCGTTCCGGCGCGTCCGCCGGGGCCACCCGTTCGTCCACCTGCCCGATTTGCACATTTTCCCACGGGACTTTTTCGCCCGCCCAAGCTTCCAGCATCGGCCACGGGGAAATCCCTCCGCTAAAAGCGGCGAGAAATTGGCCCCGCGCAACGATCGACTCCCGGGCCTCCGCCGCGAGAAACCGCGCAGCCCCCAGCGAGGCTTGTTCCGGATTTTCGAAAACTTCGATTTTCATAAATTTAAAGCCCTTTTTTGGATTCCGGGTGCCCCCCAAATTCCCGGCGCATCGCGCAGAGCAGTTGGTTGGCAAAGCCGGCCTCCCCCCGCGAGCTGAACCGCGAAAAGAGCGCCGTGGCCAGCACCGGCGCGGGCACCGTCTCTTCCAGCGCCGCCTGGAGCGTCCAACGCCCTTCGCCCGAATCCGATACTCGGCCTTCAAACGCCGCAAGCCGAGGATCGCGGGCGAGCGCCTGGGCCGTCAAATCGAGCAGCCAAGAGGAGACGACGCTGCCGTGCCGCCACAATTCGGCAATCTCCGGCAAATTAAGGTCATACAGGAACGCCTCCCGGTTTTTCAATGGGGCGGTTTCGGCATCGGGCGCACGCTCTTCCCGGCCCGCGTTGGCATGGCGCAAAATATTGAACCCCTCCGCATAGGCGGCCATCAGTCCATATTCAATCCCATTATGGATCATCTTGACGAAATGCCCCGCCCCCTTGCCGCCGCAATGCAAATAACCGCGCTGGGCCGGGGTTGCCGAAGGGTCGCCGCCGGGGGCTAGCGTTGCCAGAATGGGATCGATGCGCTTCACCGGCTCCACCTCTCCCCCGACCATCAGGCAATAGCCGCGTTCGAGACCCCAGATGCCGCCGCTGGTCCCGCAATCGATGTAATGGACGCCCCGCGACGCCAACCGTTCCGCCCGCCGCAGGTCGTCCTGATAATGGGAATTGCCGCCGTCCACCAGAATGTCGCCGGGTTCCAGGAGCTGCTCCAAAACCGTGATTGTCGGATCGACTGCAGCCACGGGCAACATCATCCAGAGCACCCGGGGCGACGGGAGTAGGGAAATCATCCCGGCCAGCGAATCGGCGCATTGCGCCCCGGTTTCCGCCGCGAGCGCCTCGCGGTCTGCGGGCGTTCTGGAGTAAATCACCGTTTCATGCCCGGCCCGTTGCAAACGGCGCACCATGTTGCCCCCCATACGTCCCAGACCAATCATTCCGAGTTGCATCAAAAAAGAATCGTCCGGAATCGCCCGAGGGGACGAAGTATTTTGATCTGCCCGGCGGAAAAAAGGCCGGGCGCGAACTCAAGGCATCATGGTGCGCTGGAAAGCGGAGGGAGGGAGGCCAAAATGGCGGCGGAATACGCGTGAAAAATAGAGCGGGTTTTCATATCCGCTTTGTTCGGCGACCTGCTTGATGCTCAGCCGGCAATCGCCGAGCAGACGGCGCGCTTCGTAGAGGCGCTTTTGCTCCATATATTCAAAGGGGGTGATCCCCGTGTTGCGTTTGAACAGGCGGTGAAAGTAGTTTGCCGCCAGATGCGCCTTCTCTGCCACTTCCGCCAGCGAGGGGCTCAGGCGAAAATCATTGTCCATGAAATCGATGGCCGGTTTGAGTTGCACCAGTTCGGGCTCCCCCTCCTCGTCGGTTTCTCCTCCCGTGGAATCCAGCAGGTCCGCCACGAGATACATCAGGATCGCCTCAATGCGGCACACCAACGCCAGAGGCGGATTCTGCCGGGGGTGGTTCCGGTCGCTCTCGGGATCTTCAAAGACTTCGCCGATGCGCACGAAATCCGCCTTGAGCCATTGCATCTTCCGCAATGGCCAGGAACAAACAGAGCGAATGGAACTCAGGCGGTGATGCAGATAGTACGATTCCGGCATGAAATGCACCCAGTGGACGAGCATCTCGCGCTCGCAGCGCTGCCGCCGCAGATGGCAGCCGGGAATAAAATAGAGTTGGCCGGGAGCTATCGTGTATATCCCGTCGGTGGTTTCCACAACGGCTTCGCCCCGGATGGGGAGGTAGCATTTGTAAAATTGATCAAAGCGGTCGCTTTCCTTGTTCCAAGAAGGGGTGGAGCGATGGCATCCCCCGGCCAGAAGATTTAAATTAAAATTTTCGATCATTCGGAGCGAAGCGGCTCAAATCCGAGAATATTAAGATCGTGCATATTCTTGTCAAGAACATGTATTTACCGGAAGAGAACTGTTTCATATATTTTGACATTGTCTGCCTTTGCACCGACACGTTCCAGGCTTCCCCTTTTCAGAATGAAACAATCGAATAGTATTTTCCGCGCTGCTGACGGAGTGAATCATCTCCTGACCTTTGCTCTCGTGTGCACGCTTTTCCTCTCCTCGGGGCTCTGCAACGGGATGATCGATGTGCTTAACAAGCATTTTCAAAACTCGCTTGGGATCAGCAAAACCCAATCTGCAGCCGTCCAGGCGGCATGGTATGCGGCCTACTTTTTGATGGCGTTCCCCTCCGGTTGGGTGGCTCGGAAGTTCGGCTACCGGGGAGGCATTCTATCGGGTTTGTGCATTGTGCTCTCGGGTTCGCTGCTTTTTGTCCCGGTGACCAAAGTGGCCGCCCCGGAAGTTGTGGTGTTCTGTTGTTTCCTGGGGGCGCTTTTCATTGTGGGATCGGGCCTCACGTTCCTGGAGACGGTGGCCAACCCGTATGTGACCGTGCTCGGCCCGGCGGACTCGGGTGTCTCGCGCATTAACCTCGCGCAGAGCTGCAATGCGCTGGGCTGGATTTTGGGCCCGATGATCGGCAGCCAGTTCATTTTATCCAAAACGGGAAGCGTCAACACCAGCAACGCCTCGCTGGCCTATCCGTACCTTTTTGTGGCCGGGCTGGTGGCGATCCTGGTGGTCGTCTTTTACAAAACGTCGCTCCCCGATCTCCAGGCGGAAGAGGAATCCAAGGCGGGCGGCGATGGAAAACGGAGCGAGCGCCCGCTGTTCAAGGAATGGCACTTCCTGCTGGCGATTGTTTCTCAGTTCCTTTACGTCGCGGGCCAGACAGGCATTTTCAGCTTTTTCATCAATTACGTCAGGGACGAGCGCTACACGCCTCACTTGCCGCCCTGGCTGGCCGGCCTGCTTCCCGAGGCGACCAAATATTTTCAGAATGGCGCCTGGAATATTACAGAGTATGGAGCAGGGCTGATGCTCTCGCTCGCTTTTGTGCTATTTACCATCGGCCGGTTCTCGGGCAGCGCGATTCTGCGGTTTTGCCGGCCGCATTTCACACTGGGCGTTTACGCTTCCATTAACGTGGTATTGATGCTGCTGGTCATCCTCCCCCTGGGCTGGATATCTGTGGCCGCGCTCATGGCGAGCTTCTTTTTCATGTCGATCATGTATCCCACTCATTTTGCGCTGGGAATCCGGGGGTTGGGCGAGCGGACCAAGTTCGCCAGTTCCTGCATGGTCACTGCGATTATCGGCGGAGCGGTGATGCCGATGTTTATGGGCTGGCTGGCGGACAAATACTCGATGGGCGTCGGTTTCATGATGCCGTTGGCCTGCTTTGTTTTTGTTGCTGCTTACGGGTTTGGCTGGCGCAAGCTTTTCAGCCGCGACATGGAGCCCGTCGGCGAGAACGCGGCCGCCCCGATGTCCATTCACTGATTTTTTTAAAGAACACAACACAAAGGAGTTGCTCATGAGCCACCACGCTTCCACCCGCCCCCCAATGTCCCCGCGCATCCAAACCATCAACCGGAGGCGCGTGGCCCTCAACATCGCCCACAAGCGCGATCTTTATTGCGATAACGCCGAGTTCCTCGTCTATCACTGGTCGGGTAAATCCGAGGCGTTCGCCCCTGCTACCGGCGAGCAAGCTTCATCCAGCCGCATCAATATTGGCGACCACAACTGCCGCGTGGACACCGGGATGCCGTATCCGTTTGTAGATGAAATGCCTTCCCGTCAAAAGGGATTGGCCAACACGGCTGAAAACTGGGCGCAGGATTACCGCTTTTTTATCACCCACAGCCCGGCGGTGATCGACCCTTGCGAGCGGATTGTCGGCGATTTCCATTGGCAACTCGATGAAGCGCGCACCTTCCGTTACCCGCAGGAGGTGCATGACCTGGGATACGCGGCGCGCCAACTCGGCGCGGGGGGCATCAGCTTCACCCACACCTGCCCGGATCTGAGCATCGGCCTGAAGCTGGGCTGGGGCGGCCTCCTTTCCAAGGTCCGCGCCAACCGGCGCAAGTTTGAGGAATTTGGCAACGAAGAAAGCGCCTCCTACCTCCGCGCCGCGGAGGACATTGCCCTGGGCATCATGCAATATATCCGCAGCTATGCGGAAAAAGCCGCGCAATTGGAGAAAGCAGAGGAGGATGCGCAGACGCGCGGCATTTACGCGGAAGTCGCCGCAGTGTGCTCGAATATTGCTGAAAAAGCGCCGCAGACCCTGCACGAGGCCATCCAGTGGATTCAGTTTTTCCAGATCGCTGAGCGCATGCACGGCCATGGCAACGGCTACGGGCGGCTCGATCAGCTCCTGCAACCTTTTTATGATGCGGACATCGCTGCCGGACGCATCACCCGGGACGAGGCGCGCGATCTTGTCGGCGAACTGTTCCTGCGCTACGGCAACTATTTTTCACTGGGCGGGCGCAACCGGGAGCTTTGCGATGCGACCTGCGAGACAAGCTGGGTCTGCCTGGAAGCCTTTGACATGGTCGGCGGCTACAATCACCTCGGCGTCATGTGGCACGCGGACATTGATCCCAAATTCTGGAACTATGCGTGCGACGTGGTGGGACGCCACGGCGCGGGTTGCCCCACCTTGCTCAATTATGAACTGTTCCGCGCGAGCGAACTGCGTTCCGGCTACCCGGAAAGCGACGCATGGAATGTTTCCTACAGCGGATGCCAGTGGTATTGCTCGCCCGGCAATGAATACAGCGACCACGACGTGAACTGCCTGGTTCTCGTCCAGCCGATGCAACGGGCCATCGACGCCGCCATCGAGCAGAATGCGCCCGATTTCGAGGCGTTCTGGAAAATTTATGAAAACGAGGTGGATTGCACGGCCAACGCCTTGCGCGATTTCAAGAACGCCACCTATCTCTGGCAGCCCAAAGTCTGGCCCGAAATGGTCACCTCCTTTTGCGCTCACGGCCCGATGGATAAAGGGCGCGACATCACCGACAGCCGCTCGGTCAATAACGCGTTCACTTCCGTCAACGTGCTTGCCGTGCCCAACGTTTCCGATTCCCTCTACGCCATCGAGCAGCTCGTCTTCGCGCAAAAGAAATACACGCTTGCGCAAGTGCGCGATGCCGTTGCCAGCGACTGGGAGGGCAAGGAATCGATGCGCCAGGAGTTCCTCAACACGCCCAAGTTTGGCAACGACCATGAAGGGGCGGACGCCATGGCCATCCGCGTTTCCGAACAGGTCCGCGAGGTTCTGGAGAGCAAGCGCAACATCAAGGGGTTCTGTTTCCGTCCCTCGCTCTTCCAATTCATGGGCCACACCTACGCTGGCCCCATGCTGGGCGCCACACCCGACGGCCGCAAGCGTCGCGAACCCGTCGCCCACGGCATGAACCCGATGCACGGGCGCAACCATGAAGGCATGACGGCCACCATGCGCTCGTTCTGCAAGCTCGATTTCTCCAAATACCAAGGCGGCTCGCTCCAGGTGGAACTCCAGCCGACGTTCTTCCCGAAGGAGGGGCGGCGCGGAGATTTGGTGGAGCCGTTCGCAACCTCCTTCTTCCAAATGGGCGGCGTTCAGATCAACCTGAACGTCCTTTCCATGGCGAAACTCCACGCGGCAATGGAGCAGCCAGACCTGCCTGAGCACCAGGAGATCGTCGTCAAGGTGACCGGCTATTCCGCGCACTTTGTCGTCATGGATCGCAAATTCCAGGAGGAGTTTGTCGAGCGAGTCAATTACAAGACACTCTGAGGCATGAAGGAAACTGCGCTTCTCTTTGCCATCCACCGGCTCTCGACCGATGATGGCCCGGGATTGCGCAACACCTTTTTTCTCAAGGGCTGCGCCTTGCGCTGTACCTGGTGCCATAACCCGGAGAGCATCTCCCCGCAGCCGGAAATCTGGTGGACGGAGCGCAAGTGCATCGGTGCGCGCGACTGCATCGCAGCCTGCCCGGAAGAGGCGTTAACGCTCACCGCGCAGGGGCTGTCCATTGATCGCGAACGCTGCACCGGCTGCGGTAAATGCGTCGATCCGTGCCCGAGCAAAGCCATTGAGTTGATTGGCAGGCCGTGGACGGTGGAGCAACTGCTGCGGGAAGCGCTCGCAGAACGCCTCTTTTTTAAAAACTCCGGGGGTGGAGTGACGCTTTCCGGAGGCGAACCGTGCCTCCAGCCGGGATTCGTCTCCGCCTTTTTTAGAGCGTGCCAGGCCGAGGGGATCCACACGGCGCTCGACACCTGCGGGTTTCCCCCATGGAAGAACTTTGAGCAGGTGCTGCCGCATACCGATCTGGTGCTCTATGATATCAAAGAAATGAATTCGGAGCGGCACCAGCGGTTCACCGGCGTTCCCAACGAGCCGATTCTGGAAAACCTGCTCAGGATTCGCGATTTCCGGACCCCACTGGGCCGATATCCCGCGCTTTGGATTCGCACACCCCTCATACCCGGCTACACGGCAACGGCCGGAAATGTCACCTCCATCGGCCGTTTCCTTGCGGAGAACCTGGGGGATCGGCTTGAGCGGTGGGAACTCTGTGCCTTCAACAATTTGTGTGGCGCAAAATACGCCAAGCTAGGCAGCAAGTGGCCGCTGGAAAACCAGCCTTTGCTGGATCCTGATCTGGGGGCATCGCTTCTCGAACAAGCCCGCCAAGCCCTGGGTCGGCCTGAAGCCGTTCAAATCACGGGGCTGGTGTAAACCCGCTGGGGCCGGCAATGGCCGTGCCATGGCCCTTGGGGCTCCAAACGTCAATGAGCGCCGGTCACGCCCTTGAGATAGGTGCCCAGGCCGATGATGATGGTCGAGAGAATGAGCGCCAGGATGCCCGAGGCGATCAAGCGGTGTGCCTTGCGGCTGGAACCTTTCCATTCGTGGAAGATCCACCCCCACATTGTCGAAAAAATGATAATGCTGGCCATGTGCAGGGTCCAGCTGGCAAATCCAAATTTCCCCATCTGGCTTTCGCCCATGGTGTAGAAGAAAAACTGGAAATACCACGTCACACCTGCCAGCGCGGAGAAAAGGTAATTGCGGAGTCGCGGGACGCGCAGGTCTTTCACGGCGGGAATCGTCGCTGTTGCGACGGCGCCGCCATGTTCTCCTCCCCCCTCGCCGCCGTGGTGGGCGTGTTCGGGCCGTACCGTGGCAGCAAGATATTGATAACCGCTCCGGTTTTTAACATTCAGCAGAACACACCAGATGAAATTCGTGGTAAAGCCCCCCAGGAGCACGACGACCAATTTGGGCAGACCGGACCAGATCGCGGCGGTTCCTGCGAGTTCCGAGGCATCCCCGATGGGCTTGCCAGCCGTGAGTGCAAACGAAAAACAAGCACTCATAATTCCCGAAAACGTGGCGACCAGGATGCCTTTGGTGAAATTGAACTCGGCCACTGATTTCTTTTTCTCCTCCTCCGGCATTTCCCTTTCCTTGGTCAACCCGGCCATTGCCGCAATGGCGATCCCCAGGATACAGATCGCAATCCCGCTGAGGGTGATCTGGCCTGGGCCGGTCGCGGCGATTTGGCCGAGAGTTTCCGGCACGGGAATGGAACCGATAAAGGTCTTCAGGAGGGGAGGCATCAGCGTGCCAAACGCGGCGCAATACCCGAGCGCCACCCCCATCCCCAGCGACATTCCCAAATACCGCATCGTAAGCCCGAAGGTGAGCCCGCCAAAGCCCCACAATACCCCAAAGAAGTAAGTCCACCAAAGAGTCGCCGTCGATTGTTGTAAAAGAACGCCCGGGAGATCTTGGGTCATCAGCAGTCCGAAGGTCAACGGGCAAACGATCCAGGAAAAAAAGCCGCCCACAAGCCAGTAGGTTTCCCACGACCATTTCCGGACTTGCCGATAGGGGACATAGAATGAGCCGGATGCGAGGCCGCCCAACCAATGGAATAGAACACCGAGAAAAGGGTGAGGGATCATAGATAACCAAAACAGCAGGCAATAAATTGTAATTACCACTCGGAAGCTGTCACGAAAAAACAGGCTTGCGAGAATAGCTGGGGCGTTCATCCGCCGTTCAAACTTTGATGTAGACCCCCTTTATGGAGCGGGTGACGAGACTCGAACTCGCGACATCTTCCTTGGCAAGGAAAATTTTTATTTCGTGATGTTTCGCAAAAATGCGCCAATCCTCGTGTTGATGCGGCTTCCCGGGCCATCGCCCAAAATGTCACATCGCACAGAAACGAATACAAACAAACTTTTTTTGTCAGGAATTGCCAGGAAGATGATGACGCTCGACCCGGCAAATCTATCAACGGCGCCAGCCGATAGCTTGTGCTCCGGCCTCTGCTCCCGTGACGCCGCGAAATCGAGTGCGATTCCCGGCTTGGAGGACTCCTACGGCATTATTACCGGCGAGCGGCATGATCATGATTGAGGAGGGAGGGAGCACCACCATATGATTACAATCCGTCTTCTTCTTTGACCTCTGTGAAGAGGGTCGGTCGAGGTTCCTTCTCTTTGACATACGGTCTCATGAAACGCACGCAAAGCCAGCAAATGTAAATGATCGGAAGCACGCCCCCAACGATGAAGATCACGTCGCCCGGCAACCGCATCCATTCAAGCAGCGCATTGGTTCCGCTTGTTATATTCTTGAGGCTGCGCGCTTCAAAATAGCCTTCGTTGACGGAGGTATAGAGCTGGAGAATGCCCAGCGGGAAGAGCGTGACAAAGACCATCCAGAAAAGACCGATATTGAGCGACCAGAAGCTGATTTTAGCCGCTCGATCCGACCAGCGCGGTTCGGGGATCATATAACGCAGGCAAAATAGCGCCAAGCCGACCGATAGCATGCCGTAGACCCCCATCATAGCGGCGTGTGCGTGGTTTGCCGTTAGGGCGGTTCCGATTTCGTAATAAGAGACGATGGGCAGGTTGATTAAAAAGCCGAAGATGCCAGCACCTAGGAAGTTCCAGAAGCCGACTGCCACCAGGAACATCACCGCCCAAAAATGAGGAAATGGGGCACCCGACTTCGCCTGCTGCACCGAGCCGAGTTGCAAGAAACGCCATGCCTCAACGGTCAGAAATGTTAGCGGTATGACCTCTGCCGCAGAGAAGAACGCGCCGAGGGCCATATGGACGGCCGGTTCGCCAGAGAAATAGACGTGGTGCATCGTCCCAATAACGCCGCCCGCCGAGTAGAGCACGATATCGAGGTAGATGACGGTCAGGGCCACGCGTTCGCGGACTACGCCAAGTAGCACGAAGAGGTAGGCGACCATAATTGTGGTGAAGAGTTCCAGGAAATCCTCCACCCAAAGATGGACAACCCAGAAACGCCAAAAATCCGTGGTGGTGAAATGCACCGAGGGCCTCGCGAGGAGGCCGACTGCGTAGAAGGCAGGAATCGAGAGGGCCGAGAAAAAGAAAAGCCATGGCATGTTGCCTTTGTTCTCGTCTGCAAGGTAGCCTCTCAAGCCGCGATAGAGAATCGCCACCCAGAAGAACAGCCCCACAATTAGCAATATCTGCCAAAAGCGGCCCAGATCGAGGTATTCAAATCCTTGGGCACCGAACCATGCCCAGTTCTGACGAAACAAATCGTGGATTCCGGCAAATTCGCCCGCCATGCTACCAAATACAACCAAAGCCAGAGCCGCAAGCAGGCTGTAAGCGAGCCAATGTTGGCCTTTGGGCTCCTGCCCGGAGATCATCGGCGCGAGGAAAATCCCCGCCGCGAGAAACGACGTGGCGACCCAGAAGATGGCGAGTTGCAAATGCCACGTTCGGGCAAGGTTAAACGGCAACCAGCGAGCGAGATCGATCCCGAAGAAATTGGAGAGTTCCGCCCTGTAATGTTGGGAGGCACCGCCAACCATCGTCTGAATAAGGAACAAGGTTACCATCACCAGGAAGAACCAGGCGCAGGCTCGTTGACTGGGAGTCAGCGCCACAGAATCCGGCGCTCGGAACGAAAGACTCTCGCGCTCTCGGCTGTGCCAGCCAAGGAAATCCCAGCGTCCGAAGGCTGCAAACAGGAGTCCGGTTCCGCCCAGCAGGGCAATAAGCGAAAGGACGCTCCAAACCACCGCGTCACCAGTGGCCGCGTTGCCCACCAACGGTTCCGGTGGCCAGTTGTTTGTGTATGAATAGTCTAGGCCGGGCCGCTGTGCTGCAGTCACCCACGCAGCCCAGCACAAGAATGATGTAAGTTTCTTGATATCTTCCTCATCGGAAATTGCTTTGGGTCGGAGTCCAAATCGCGAGGTTGGTTCACCGAAACATTTGCCGTAATAGCCCTTCAGATCGTTGACTGCCTTCGCCTGATCGCCGGAAAAATTCAGCGTATCCGTGGCCAGATCGTAGCGATTCGCTTTAAACTCGCGCAATGTTTCTGCCCGCGCCTTGTCCGAAGCCGCGCCGCCCTTGGATTCCATCACCGCCAGCGCCCAGCGCCGCAGACAATCGGCGGTATAGTCGGGGCCAAGGTATGCTCCGTGGCCGAAGATTGAACCATATTCCATAAGGCCATTGCGCAAAAACACTTGTTGGCCACCAATAACGTCGGCGCGCGTGAACACAACCCCACCTTGCGGATCGACGGTTTTACCCGGGATTGGAGCTTGGCTCGTGTAGGTACGATAGGCGAGGAATCCGAGAACAAAGAAGCCAAAGAGAAACACAAGTATCGCAGCCTGAACCCAGTGCCGGGATACGAGCAGGGTGCGCCGCGAAGGAGATTGCTGGCAGGGAGGGGGTGTTTTTGAGTTCATGGAAGCGATTGGTCCGGACCAGAGAGCAATCGATTTCGGTAGACGCTACGGCTGGATCAATTACCCGCCCCCGCACGTTTTGAGGTTCATCGCGGAAGTACCTGCTGAGGATGAGATGATAACAGAAAGTGAGCCCCCCAATACCTTTCGCCCACATCAGGGCCTCGAGAATCTCGCGCCGGAGATTCAGGAGCGGCTGCTCTTTCTTCCGGGGCCGCCGAGCGAGCGGGACGCCGTTACCGAAAGGGAGATGCGGCGGGAGTGCGATGAGGCAGCGTGGGAGAGGCAGCGGCGGGTGATTGGATTCATTTCACCATAAACTGAATGCGCACTCGCATCCTACCCTGCCATCAGGAACCCGAATGGTGTCTCAATAAATGGGGTGGTGATGCTTTTTTCGGAGATTGCCTTATCCTCCTGTCAAGAGCATCCTCAGTTTGAGTGCCCTATCTGTCAAAGCTCGAACACAAGGGCTTTAATGGAAGCCCAAATTTTATGAAAATCAATCGCTTTCAGCAATTGAAGGTTTTCTATGGGATCGCCCTGACTTTGATTGCCCTGACGCTCCTCTCGTCGTCCGTCTTGATGCAGCATGCCGTCCGGCGCAACGAAGGTGACGCGCGTGTTATCAACCTCTCAGGCCGGCAGCGGATGTTGAGCCAGCGGCTGACCAAGTGCGTTCTGGCCTCGGATCACAAATGCGATGACGGGGAACGACCCAAACGGCTATATGAGATTTCCGAATCGCTGATCGCCTGGAAGGCTGCCCATCTGGGGTTGCAACATGGCGATGAAATACTGGGGTTGCCGCCGCGGCAGAACTCCGCCGCGATTACGGCATTGTTTGCAGAGATGGAACCCTTCCACGCCAACATGGTTCATGCCTTGGAGCAGATGATAGCCCAAGTGAAGGATGGAAGCTCCGCCCCGGACGCCATTCATGCCACGGCGGAGGTGCTGCTGCGCAACGAACCGCGCTTCTTGGAACTCATGGACAAGATCACCTTCCAGTTCGACAAGGAGGCAAAGGAACGGATTATCGAGCTGCAGAGGATGGAACGATGGGGGCTGTGTGCCGGATTGCTGATTCTGGTGCTGGAATTTCTGTTCGTATTCCGCCCCTCGCTGTCGCACATGGCGGAAATGATGAATGCGCTCCAGCGCCGGAATGAGGAGGCGCTCTCAGCAAATGAGCAGGTGCGGGAAAACGAGTTCCGGCTCAGAACCATTCTTCGAACGGCAATGGATGGATTCTGCCGGGTGGATATGCAGGGATGCCTGTTGGAGGTCAATGAGAGCTATTGCCGGATGAGTGGCTACGGCGAACAGGAACTCATTGGTCGGTGCATTTCAATCATGGAAGCTCTGGAGCAACCCGCCGCAATCGCCGGGCGGATCCGGAAAATCAAGGAGCGTGGGTGGGATCGTTTTGAAAGCGTCCAAAGGCGCAAGGACGGGAGCCTTTTTGATGTCGAAGTGTGTGCTCAATACCAGCCCATGAATGGTGGAAGCATGTTCGTTTTTGTAAAAGACATCTCCAAGCGGAAACGGGCAGAGGATGCTTTGCGCTCAAGCGAATGCAGATTCCGGGCCATTATTGATGCCTCTCCGGTTCCCTTTGGGTTAAATGATGGAGAGCAAAACATCACTTTTCTAAACAAAGCATTTGTCAATACGTTCGGCTACGATGTCGCAGATATTCCAACATTGGCCCATTGGTGGCCCAAAGCGTATCCTGACGCTGAATATCGCGAGTGGGTGGCTGAGGAGTGGCTCAAGCGGATGAATAAGGCGAACGGAACGGGGGCCGCGTTCGATCCGATGGAGGTGAATATCTCGTGCAAGGACGGAACCCAGCGCATCGCCATGGTTTCCGCGGTTTCGCTCGGGGAGCAATCAAAAGATCTTCACCTGGTGGTCCTTTACGACATCACCAAGCGCAAGCAGGAGGAGAATGCATTGCAGGAAAGTGAGGCCACCATCCGGGCTCTGCTGAATGCCGCAGATGAATCGATTCATCTACTTGATCTGGAGGGACGCGTTCTCGTCGCTAATCAGACTACCGCCAATCGCCTGGGGATGGATCTTTCCGACCTCATCGGAAAGCGCGTTTACGACTTTTTCCCTCCTGATGTGGCGGACGCCCGCCAAAAAATCGTGGAGGAACTGTTTGCCGCGGGATTACCATCCAAGAAGGAGGACACACGGCAGGGGCATATCTTTGAAACGAGTTTTTACCCCATCAAGGATACCCAGGGGAAATTCGGCCGCATGGCGATCTTCGCCCGTGACATCACTGAACGCAAACGGGCAGAAGAAATGCTGAGGGAGAGCGAAGCTCGTTATGCTGAACTTGCGGAGCAGAGTTCCACCGTAGCTTGGGAAGTGGACGATCAGGGTCTTTACACATTTGTCAGCAAGGTATCCGAGGCTGTTTTGGGCTATCCCCCGGATGAACTGATGGGCCTGAAACACTTTTATGACCTGCATCCAGAATCCGGGCGCGAGGCGTTCAAAGTGTCTGCCTTGACGATATTTGCACAAAAGCAACCGTTCAAGAATTTTGTCAACTCCATACAGACTAAAGACGGACGGCAAGTGTGGGTTTCCACCAACGGCGTCCCCCTCCTGAACATGGATGGAACCCTGCGCGGCTATCGTGGTAGCGATACGGACATTACCGAGCGCAAGGTGATGGAGGAAAAACTCCTGCGTTCCCAGCGAATTGAGGCCATCGGCACTCTGGCTTCTGGCGTTGCCCACGATCTCAACAACATCCTCGCTCCCATCATTCTTTCCGCCGAAATGCTCCATGCTGCCGAGGATGCTGAAACCCGAGCAAGCTTGATCAACTCCATCGAGGAATGTGCAAACCGGGGAGCCAGTGTGGTCAACCAAGTGCTAACCTTTGCGCGCGGCACCAAAGGAGACCGCACGACCTTGCAATTGAATCGCCTCGTCGAGGAGATGGAAAACATCGCGCGCCAGACTTTTCCCAAGAACATTACCATCACAAGTTCCGTCCCATCTGACCTCTGGCCGGTCACAGGCGATCCGACGCAGATCCATCAAGTGCTCCTCAACCTCTGCATCAATGCCCGGGATGCCATGCCAGAAGGCGGCTCCCTATGCCTTTTCGCTAAAAGCGCAGAGATCGACGAAAACTTTGCTGCCATGGTGCCGGATGCAAAAGCGGGGAGCTATGCCATGCTGGCTGTATCCGACACCGGCATGGGGATCGCGCGTGAAATTGTCCAAAAAATCTTTGACCCGTTTTTTACGACAAAGGAAGTCGGCAAAGGCACCGGTCTTGGCCTTTCCACAGTCGCAGGCATTGTCCGCAGTCACGGCGGGTTTGTCACTGTAGAATCCGGAGTCGGTCGGGGCACCACGTTCAAAGTATTCCTGCCCCGTGAAACGCTGACTGCGGCGGAACAGGAGCGTTTGTCCCAAACAGAGATTCCACAGGATCGCGGCGAGGCAACGATCCTTGTGGTCGAGGACGAGGCTATCATCGCCAAGACACTTTCGATGGTGCTCAAAAACAATGGATACAAGGTCCTTGCGGCATTCGATGGAAATGAAGCTCTGGCTCTTTACAAAGAGCATGCCCAAGAGATCGATCTTGTGTTCACCGATGTGATGATGCCGGGAATGGACGGCGTGGCTCTTTCCCGTGCGTTACAAGAGATCAACCCGCGAGTGAAAATCCTCGCCTCCACGGGGCAGGCTTCGGAATTTCGTCAAGACGAACTTTATGCACTTGGCGTCGATGTGATCCTGCACAAGCCTTACGATGTCAGGAATCTACTGGCCTCCCTGCACGACGCGATCCACGCGGACGGCGCATAACGAAACCTTTGAGCTACAGTTCAGAACCCGCGGCATCTTTCTGGAGTTCGTCCGGGGTGGAGGCACGGGTCACAACCTTGATCAACAGCTCACCAAATTCGCGGTCAAGCAGTCCGCGTATAGCCAAGCCAGTGGGAACGTCATCCCAGATCAGCTTCCGGGTCTGATCCGAGCGTTCAGCAAACCGGTCGGCGTAGATGTCCAGCAGAATGCCCCCTTTGTGCTTCCACCAGTCCAGTATCTCAACTCGGGCGAATCCCGCCCAGACATGGCGCACCAAGCCGGATTCTGAAACCGCCGTGAATTCTTTGCCCGGCTGCCATCACCTGCTTGGAACCGGAAGATGCATGTTTTCCGGTCACTGAAACAACTCGTTTAAAGATGCCGGAAACGCTTGATGCCCGTGCTCGGAGGACAATGGAATGCTTTCATAAACGCGGCTGAAAAGTGGGACAGGTAACGGAATCCGAGTTGACTGGCGATTTCTTTCACCGTCAGTCGACTGCTTGCCACCAATTGCATGGCCCGTGCCATTCGTCGCTGGTTGCGGTATTCTATCGGTGTCATTCCGTATTCCTGTTCAAACAATACTCGAAGATGATCGCTCGAATAACCGCAAACTGCAGACCATTCCTGGAGCGTGCGTGAACAGTTTTCATCCTCATCAAGCACGCGCTTCAACTCCTCTGCGGGTTTTTCTTTGAGAGATTCATGGTGTCCATCCAGTACAAACCGGAGAATGTTTAGCAAACCGAGTCGAGCCCGCCAGCGATTGCGCGGCACGGGGCTCACCATGGAAGCATGCATCGCGCGAAGTTCAGACTGCCAATAGGGCACCCATTCGGAAGAAACCGACAACGATAGCGGTAGCGGTATCCAGTCGTTGTCTTCCTTCCATTCCACGCAGCGTTTATCGGGATTGTAGCGAATATTTGTGGTGTTTAATATGATCACCCAGTTTTCGCGGTGTGAATCAAAAGCGAAATCGAGCGTTGTGCCGGGGACAAAAAAGACAAAGTTGGGTTTCGTCGGAGCTTCCATTCTCCACCCGTCGGAAAAAGTTAGCCGTTGGTAAATGATACCGCTCACGTTAAAGCAAATACACGGTTCATGGAACCGTTGCACCCAACGCTCAGAAGCGCGATAAACCCCCACATTTGTAATGGAAAAAGCACTCAAGGAAATCTCGGAAATTTATAAAAGAAATGGGATAAACGTTATTGGCGGATTTGAAAACAAGAGATTATTATCGCGGAAATTTATTATTCAACTTCAAATTATATGAATGAGACTTCTTTTCATAATAGGCGTCAAACCAAAGACTTGTCCGGCGTGTGGAGATATCAGCCTGATGTGAATAATGAGGGGGAAAAGGCTGGCTACTGGGCTGAAAATCTGGATGTCTGTTATTGGCGTGAGGCCAACGTGCCGGGTCGGCTTGACAATATCGTGCCGGGCATGGAGGCCTACGAAGGCATTGCTTGGTTCCATCGGACCTTTCGCGTGGATCCTTCCTGGGCGGGGCGGCGGATCGCTTTGCACTTTGAGGCTGTCAACAACATCGCCGACGTCTGGCTTAACGGACAACTAATCGGCCAGCATGCCGACGGGTTTCTGCCTTTTGAATTCCGGATCGATCAGATGATCCGAATGGATCGAGAAAACGTGCTGACCGTCCGCGTGGACAACACCCGCAGAGCCGGTGAGGTACCGGGTCTTGAACGCGGCTGGCGGCCTTTTGGCGGGATCCTGCGGGAAGTGACGTTGGTCTCAACTCCCATGCTGCATATCGGATGCATTAACGTTTCCGAATCGTCCGCCGAGGGAAGGTTTTCTGGCACTTTGTGCGTGGCCAACGATTCCGGCGAGGCAGCCAACGCCATCTGCCGTCTGGAAATTTGGGATGCCGCTGGAACATTGTGCGAGTCCGGATTGTATTCGGCATCATCACCGGTCCAGCCCGGCCAGCAAATTTCATATGATTTCGCGTTGTCCGTTGATACGCCCATGCTGTGGAGTCCGGAAGTTCCATCGCTATATTCCGTGAAAGCAACGCTGATATGCAATGAAAAGCCCGTTGATCAGCAAGATATTCGGATCGGATTCCGCACCATTCAAACAAAAGGCGATAAGCTTTTCTTGAATGGGAAACCAATATTTCTGACCGGTCTCAACCGTCATGAGGATTCGCCCGTTACAGACATGTGCCCTGACATGGAAACTGCCCGGCGCGATCTGCTGGATATGAAAAGCCTCGGCTCGAATTTCGTTCGCTTGTGCCACTATCCACACCATCCGGATGAGCTGGATCTTTGTGACGAGATCGGGCTGCTTGTCATGAGTGAGATACCGCTATACTGGTGGCGGGGAAACACGATAGGTGAAGAGAAATGCGCTCAGACGCTGAATATTGCCAAGAGGCAATTGGCTGCCATGATTCAGCGCGATCGTCACCATCCGTCGATCATATTCTGGTCTGTCAGCAACGAGACGCATGAAAACCTGCCAGAAGTTGTGGCCGGAAATGCCGAACTGTGCAACCTCTCCCGCCAGATCGACCCAACTCGTTTAGCGGTTCATTCATCATGTGCGTGGGTTGATCATCCTGCCTTCGACGCCGATGATGTCATCTGCCTCACATATTACCCGACGGTCTGGGGCGACCACCGCGACAGTTTTTTGCGAGACCCGGCAAGCGTGGGAGCCGGTTGGAAGGAACAACTCCTGAAACTTCAACAGCGCTACCCGGGAAAGCCAATTCTGGTTGTCGAATTCGGGCATCCGGCTCTGGAAGGCATCTTCAACAATACCCTCGGCGAAGACGCCCAGGCATTGTCGCTGGAGGCACAGTTCGCTGGCTTGACGAATGACGCGGTTTGCGGGGCGTTGATCTGGTGCTACGCCCATCACCCTTGGCCAGAAGAACCCTTTATTAATTACATGACCACAGCCCCCTTTGGCGTGGTGACCCGCGACCGCCGTCGTCTGGCGGCATGGCCGATTGTGCAGAGGATGTTTCACCAGCGCCATGGAAGAGAAGTTCCACAGCCCCAAAAAGACGCTTGCGGGACATCCCGTGATATCGGGATTCAAATGCAGCGTCCGCACATGCGCGATATTCCACAGCATCCGCTACCCGAGGGTTACTCGATTCGCCCAATGAGGAAAACCGATGGCGCGCTCTGGACCGATGTGCAACGGGACAGCGAACCGATTCTCAGGATCGACGACAACCTCTTCTGGCGCGAGTTTGGAAATGATCCGCAGGCGATCGAAAGGCGGTGTTTTCTGATTTATGATTCGCAAAATCTGGCGGTTGGCACCATCAGCGCCTGGTACATTCGCGGCTTCAAGGGAAAGGATGCCGGGCGGATCCACTGGATCGCGATCCGGCCGTCGCAGCGGGGCAAGGGCCTTGCCCGTTCGGCGATGACATTTGCAATGAACCAATTGGCGCAGTGGCACGAGGCGGCATGCCTAACCGCGAGCAATTCACGCCTCACGGCAATAAAAATCTATCTGGAATTCGGCTTTTTGCCCGATGTCGAAAACGATGCCCAAGCCGCAGCCTGGCGGCAGGTGGCGGCGGAACTGGATCATCCTGCTCTAGCTAGTTTTCGGGTGTAGTGGAGGCGAGAAATGCTGCGCCCTAACCGTTGTTAGGGCGTAGATATTAAAGCGATATGCCCCGCGTTTGCCGGGGTCGCCACTTTGTCGGCGTTGAATGTTCGCTCTTGGTTCAGCCCCCACTATAGGCCAATCCGTTTTGCCAAGAATGGCTCTTTGTAGCGAAAATGTCGGGCAGTTATGGCTGCGCCATAATTATTTCACATCGGCATTGAGCGGTTCTGGGTCAAAGAGATCATCGGCGCAACAATTGCCGTGGAATCCGGACTGAAAAGATCATCGGAGAAAATTCACTTTGTTCTTGTCAACAGACTCGAAAATGTCCATAACGAACCCAATGAGTAATAAAAAAACATTTTGCTCCACCACTGAAATGCAACCTGTAAGAGCGTCGCTGGCGGATTTGACAGGGCGGGAATATGTGGCGGCCGTGGTAAATGCGAGGAGTTTTTTGAGCGGTGAAGATGCCGGGGTGCTGCTCGGGATGGCCGATGCGCCGGTCGAATTTCTCCCGGCGGCTTTCATGGAGCGGCAACACAATTTGCTGAAGCAGGTGGGCAGGCAGGTCGTTGCGCCTGTTTGCGGCAATCCCCAGAAAGGGGCTTCAACTCAAATGTTCAATGCCGCAACGAAAACGGCGCACGCGCCCCTGAGCGCGGAAGGTTTTTTTCGCGTGGGCGAGGATGGCCGCTTGCGTTTGATTTCCAAGAGCGAGCATTACCACGCCTCGTTGGGGCACAATTTTCCGGGTTACGCACTATTGGAGCGCGCACGGCAGCTGGGAATACCTAATGCTACCCATAACAACACACGCGGCCATATCACGCGGTTGCTGGAGGAGGAATTAACGCGAGTTGCCAATGGTATATCTCCAGACGACGTATCCGGGTTGGACCGGGTGCTGGCGAGCGACGACCTGTATGTTTGCAACCGCGTCCTGAACCTTGAAACCGGCAGTCTCGCCCTTGAGGCGGCATTAAAAATGATCCTGGCGCGGTTTTATTCCCCAGAAATAGACGGGACCGCCCCACCATTTCTTGGAAAGACACCGGTGCTGGCGGTGATGGGCGATGACAATGGTGGTTTTCAGGCCAACTATCACGGCACGACGATGCTCACCCAAACAATGCGCGGAATGTGGCCCGGCCTTTATGCCAAGCTCGAGTCACACGGTATCGTCCAGGTATGCCCGATCCGTCCAAACCGGATCGAAGATCTCGAAGCCGCGTTTGCGCAATGGCACCGGGGCTCGACGAGAATCGCGGGATTCTTTCACGAAATCGTCATGATGAACTACGGGGGACGGCTGCTGACACGCGAGTTCCTGCAGCGGGCTTATGCACTCTGCCGCGAACACGGCGTGCCGACCGTGTGCGACGAAATCCAGTCCTGCCTCTGGCACCCGGATTTGTTCATGTTCCGCGAATGGGGATTGACGCCGTCGTTTGTGGCAATGGGCAAAGGATTTCCAGGTGGCGAATATCCCGCATCGCGACTGTTGTTCAGCGCGGCAATGGATAGTCTGCCCTTGTTTGGCGCGCTGGTGACAAATGGCCAGGAGGAGCTTGCCTCCCTGGCCTATCTGATCACAATGCATTGGGCTGTGGCTAATTCTGCCATTACCCGCAGCGTGGGAGACTATTACGAAGAGCGGATGCGCGCATTTGGGGCCGAGCATTCTGGAGAGATCGCCGCTGTTGATGGGAATCGCCACATGATGACGCTCCATTTTGCGGGATTGGAGGCGGCAAAGAATTTTACAAAGTGCCTCGCCGACCAGGGATTGGATGCGAGCGTTCAGGTGTACAAACAGAATTGTCCGCCGACGGTGCTGACGAAGCTTCCCTTGATTAGCACGCCGATCGTCATTGATTTCATACTCGAACGCATGGAAAACGCAATTCGGGCAACCACGAACAATTAAAAATAAAAAACTGATAGGAGAAAAATGAAAATCGGAATTCCCAAAGAGATCAAAATCAAAGAGAAACGCGTGTCCTGCACCCCGGGCGGCGCGAGAATGTTGGTTCAACAAGGGCATCAAGTAATGGTCCAGCAGGGCGCGGGTGAAGGCTCCGGCTTTGCCGATGAACTGTACCGCGAAATCGGCGCTACGATAGTGCCAACCGCAGCCGATGCATGGTCGGCGGACATGGTGATCAAGGTAAAGGAACCGCAACCGGAGGAGTACGACTTTTTGCGGCCAAATCTTGTATTATTTACTTATCTGCACTTGGCGGCTGAACCGGAGTTGACACGCAGGCTGGTGGAATCGCGAACCTGCGGCATCGCCTATGAGACGGTCGAGGTTGGGCATCGGCGTCCGTTATTGGAGCCGATGAGCGAGATTGCTGGTCGAATGAGCGCAATAGTGGGTGCGTATTACTTGAGCGAAGCGCGGGGAGGCAAGGGCGTTTTGTTGGGAGGCGTGCCGGGAGTGTTACCTGGTAACGTGCTGGTTCTTGGCGGCGGCACTTCGGGCGTCAATGCGGGTCGCACAGCCGCGGGTCTTGGCGCGGCGGTCACAATCCTGGAAGTGGATCTCGAGAGAATGCGCTTTCTGGATCTTACGCTCGAACACTCGGCGTCCACGTTGTACTCGAACGAGCAGAACCTGCTTGAACGCCTCGCCTCGGTGGATTTATTGATCGGCGCAGTGCTGGTACCTGGCGCTGCGGCCCCCAAACTGATTCGTCGCGACATGCTCAAGATGATGAAACCTGGCTCGGTGTTTGTTGACATCGCCATCGATCAGGGCGGTTGCGCTGAAACCTCGCGTCCCACTTCTCACGATGATCCTGTTTATACGGAGCATGGCATCCTTCATTATTGCGTCACCAACATGCCGGGTGCCTATGCCCGCACGGCGACGCAGGCATTAACCAACGCGACGATGCCTTATGCGCTCAAACTCGCCAATCTCGGCGTCGAACGCGCCTTGGAATTAATGCCGGACCTGCGGCGCGGGTTGAATACATACTGCGGGTCGGTGGTTTATCCCGCTGTCGCGGAAGCCAATGGTTTGCCATGCGCTCAGCCGTTTGGTAAATAATTGCCAGACAGCATGAATCCAGATCCCCTCAATTCACGACAGCAGGCTATCATTGACCTGTTGCGCGAAGAAGGTGACGTCAGCGTGACCGTTCTTTCGCAGCGGTTCGCCATGACGCCAAAGACCATTCGCCGGGATTTGGATTACCTGGAAAAACAAGGATGCCTGACACGGACACATGGCGGCGCGCTTTTTACCGAACAGGCGAAAATTCAATTCGCCTTCAGCGAGAAACAGGAACAGCAGTTTGCTGAGAAATCAGCGATTGCCAGGGCGGCCGCGACACTCGTGCAGCCCGGCATGAGTGTCGTGTTGGATACGGGAACCACCACGTTGGAAGTGGCTCGCGCCATCGCTGGCATTCCGCGTATCCGGGTCGTGACTTCCTCGCTTGCCATCGCCGCCGCTCTTTTTGGGCGTGATAACATCGACCTTGTTCTGCTGGGGGGCAACGTCCGCAAGAACAGCCCGGACTTGACCGGTCCGCTAACGGTGGACAACCTTGAAAAAATAAGCTTACAACTCGCCATTGTCGGCGCCGATGCTCTTGACCGAAAAGGATTGAGCACCTCTGAATTGTTCGTTGCTTCCGTTACCAAGGCGGTTATGGCCACCGCTGAACGCACGGTGCTCGTGGCCGATAGCAGCAAATTTCAGCGCAAGGCGTTTGTGCGGTTTGCCGATTGGAAGCGTATCGATACGGTGATTACGGACGATCGTCTTTCCACAGAGTGGCGGCGATGGCTGAAAAAGGCGGTCGGAAATATTGTGTTTGCACCAGTCACATCGGAAGAAATGAAACACCATGTATCTCGGGATTGATATCGGCACCACGGTGTTGAAGGCAGCCCTTTTCGATGCGCGCAGCGGGCGTCTTGTCGCGCAGGCTGGACACAGGCTTACCATGGAGGTCGATGCCACGGGGAAGCGCGAGCAGGATCCCGCTGCTTTGCTCGGAGCCCTGCGGTCCGTAGGGGCAAATCTACGCAGGCAAACGGGCCAGCGCTGGCGAAAAGTAGCGGGGATCGGATTCGCCGCGCAGGGAGGAAGTGTTATTATTGTGAATCGCGACACCGGCGTTGCGGCGACGCCGATGTTCCTTTGGAATGACACCCGTGCGCTGGCCCACTATCACAAAATCTCGGCGATGCATCCGCCGTCGTGGTGGCGCGCTTTCTCGCTTCGCGATGAACCTGGCATGGGCCTTGCCCGCGCGCTATGGCTTCGCGAACAGCGCCCGGAATTGCTCGACGGCAATCCCTTGTGCGTCGGGGCCGGTGAGTTTGCCGGATACCACTTGACCGGCGAATGGCGGCAGGATGCCTGTCATGCCTTGCAGTCCGGCTGCTACGACGCCCGCCGAAACAAGCTGACTGACCGATCCTTGTCCGAACTTGGTTTGAGCGCAAGCTATGTTGCTCCGCTTAGGCAAGGGCATGCAACAACGCCGCTCAATTCCAACGGCGCCCGGCTCCTGCAACTGCCCGTCGGCATTCCCGTTGCCGGTCCCTACAACGACCATGAGGCTGGTTATCTCTCCATTCGCCATGTTTCCTCACAGCCGCTGGAATGTTCGCTCGGCACCGCGTGGGTTGGAAACTTTACGCTGCCGGTCGGGCTAGCCGGTCGATCGCCGTTTCAATTGATTGTACCCGCTCCGGATGGGCGCGGGCGGCAGGTGATCATGCCTTTGCTGACTGGAAATGTTACTTGGGATTGGGCGTTGGAAAACTTCGCACACTCGAATCACCGGATTGCGCTGGAGCGGATGGCGCGAGTGTTCGCAGCGCGGGCGCTGCCTGCGCCGGGGTTGGTCGCGCTACCATGGTTGAATCGGCCCAATGCGCTCCGGCCATCGCTAAACGGCTCCGCGGCATTCTTTGGCTTGGGCCCGGCCACAAACAGGGAAGATCTGCTCAGGGCTGTTGCCTGCGGAATGGCTTTCGAGTTCGCGCGTGTCTTTGCGCCTGTCGCCCGCGGGGCGCTTGACAGCCTTGTATTGTGCGGAGGCGCTTCGCGCGCAGCGCATTTTCAGGCGCTGTTCGCCACCCTATTTTCGCCATTGCCGGTTTATAAGATTACCGAATCCGATTTGATGGCGGCGCGCGGCTCATTGTTCGCTTTCGAATCGCGTGCGATTGCCGCGCCAGTCCGGCGAGTGCGCGCACCCGCTAAATTCGACACAGAAGCGATGGTCGATGCGCAGGCGTTGTATCAGGAAACCTTTGATCAGATGTACGGCCATGTGGCAGCCGGCAAGCCCTATGAAATAATGCGGGAAAAATAACCATGAGCAAAATCACCGTCGGCTTACTGCCGTTGTATGTACAATTCTATGATGAAATTCTTCCAAGCCTGTTTGGCGAACTGGAGCCTTTTGTCGCGCGGGTTGCAGCGGTGTTGTCTCTCGGTGGGCTTGAAGTGATTACGGCGCCGACGGGACGAACACAACCCGATTTTGCAGCGGCGGTAAGGAAGTTCGAGGCGGATGGCGTGGATGCGATCGTGACCTTGCATCTGGCCTACTCACCATCGCTTGAAGCGGCGGATGCGCTGGCCCGTACAGAACTGCCGTTGGTAATGTTCAATACGACGCCCGACCGGGAATTCGGGCGCGATGTGAATCCTATGCGGCTGCTGGCCAATCACGGCATTCACGGGGTGCAGGATTTGGCGTCGGTTCTTCGGCAGCGGGGCAAGACCTATCGCGTGGTGGCTGGCCACCTTGACGATGCGGCGGTTGTGCCGCGTTGTGTGTCGGCGGTTCGCGCAGCGCGGGCAGCGCGATGTTTTGGGACGATGCGGGTGTTGCGAATCGGAGGTGTGTTTCCAGGCATGGGTGATTTTGCAGTTCCCGACCAGGAATTATCCCGCACGCTCGGGGTCTCGGTGGAAAACATTGAACCCGACTGTCTGGCTGGTGCGGCCGCGGCCATTAAACCGGATGCAGTTGCGGCGGAGATGGCGGAAGACCGCGCCCGCTATCGGGTGGATTGTGCGGAGGAAACGCATGCACGCTCGGTCCGGCTGGGGCTTGGTTTGCGGCAATTCCTTGAGCAAGGGGGGTATGGCGCATTTACCATGAATTTCTTGTCGTTCACGACGGATGCGGAACCAGTATCCACGGTACCGTTCCTCGAATCTTGCAAGGGAATGGAACGCGGGTTGGGTTATGCCGGTGAGGGTGACGCTTTGACGGCAGCGCTGGTTGGATCTTTATCGCAAGGATTCGGCGAAACGACGTTTGCCGAGATCTTCTGCGCCGACTGGGCCGGCGAATCTTTATTTCTTTCGCATATGGGTGAGATCAACCCGGCAGTTGCCGCGAGCCGTCCATTGCTCTATGAAAAGGATTACCCATTCACCGCCGCCTTGAATCCTGCGACGCTGGCGTGTGCGCCCCGCGAGGGAGCCGGGACGCTTGTGAATCTTGCCCCCGGCCCACGGGGAACCTTCCGTCTGATCGTCGCGCGCGTCCAGGTGCTGGGCGATGGAGTGCATCCCGATTATGAACGCTGGGTGCGCGGTTGGATTCGGCCGCCGATCCCCCTGGTGCAATTTCTGGAGGAGTTCTCGCACCTGGGCGGAACCCACCACAGCGCGCTGATGCTCGGCGATCACTGCAGCGCAATGGAGGCGTTCGGACAATTTCTCGGGCTTGAGGTCTGTATCATTCAATAACCTATGCATCCTTGGAACCAACCTTTCGAACTCGATTACAATCGCCGCATTTTCGACGAGGAACTCGATGAATTCCTCCCCGAGAAAATATTCGATGCTCATGTGCATCTCGCCGGACCCGGTTGTATTCCAGAGGAAAAGCCCTTTTCCTGCGGCGGCGTGCCAGTCACCAATTATACGTACGAGAACTTGGCATGCGACCTCGCGATGGCATTCCCCGGGCGGGAGACTGCGGCGTTGTGTTTCGGATTTCCCGATCCCGCTTACGATACCGTCGCCAGTAATCGTTATGTGGGCAACGGGGCGGATTTCCGGCGTTTTTTCCCATTGCGATTGCTTGATCCATTGCGGGATACGGCGGAATCAGTGTCGGCGGATTTGGATCGGTTCGGGTTTTTGGGCCTCAAGCCGTATCCGGATTATGCCCGGCCCGGCGACATTCCGAACGCGGAGATTCCGGAAATGCTGCCTGATTGGGCGATGGAGTTGGCCCATGAGCGCCAATTGCTCGTCGTCTTGCACATTCCGCGACCCAGCCGTTTGGAGGACCCGCTGAACCGCCGCCATATCGGCGAACTCTGTTCCAGATGGCCGCGGGCGAAGATCATCCTTGCCCACGCCGGGCGTGCTTATTACTTGCGGGGGATCATCGGTCTGCTCGAAGAATTGCGCCATTTGCCAAACCTCTATTTCGACGTGGCGATGATGCAGCACTGGGAAGTGCTGGCCTACCTATTCCGCGAGATTGCGACCGACCAATTGCTTTTTGGCTCCGATATTCCGATCGGCCTTGCGCAAGGCAAAGCCGTCGAGATCAACCACCAATACAGTTATGTGACGCCACGCCCCTGGTCGATTGCATTGTGTGACGATCGGGGCCGGATGAGGTTTACATCGTTCTTGAACGAGGAACTGCGTGCCATCCGCCAGGCATCCGAGGCGGCGCGTCTTTCGCGCTCAGCCATTGCCGCTCTTTTCCATGACAATGCACGCGCGCTGGTGGACGGCGTTCCATCGCGCAAATTCAATTTAAACCCAGTATCAAAAACATGAAATCCTATCGGCTTAAACGATTATTCAATTCGAAATCGAACAGGTGTTTTGACGTTGCAGTTGACCACGGTTTTTTTAATCAACCAGGTTTTTTGAACGGAATTGAAAACCTGGAAAAAACCGTGCGCACTCTGGTCGAGGCCGGGCCTGACGCAATTCAGCTCACGCTTGGCATGGCAAGACTTCTGCAGGAAATCCCCGGTCGCGAAAAACCTTCCTTGGTATTGCGGCTTGATACAGCCAACATCTATGGAAAGACCCTGCCGGAAAATCGATTCAGTCTCATGATCGATGAAGCGATGCTTCAGGCCGTCAGGTGTGACGCGGCATGTGTATGTGTGAACTTATTCCAAATCCCGGGCGCCCCCGAGGTGCATGGCCAGTGTGTTAAGAATATTCTAAGCCTCAAACCGCAAGCAGACTATTATGGCATTCCCATGATGGTGGAACCGCTGGTTTTCAAAAAGGGTGCGGAAGGTTATACGGTCAATGGAGATGCCGAATCCATCATGCACTTGGTTCGACAAGGCGTGGAACTGGGGGCTGACATCATCAAGGCGGATCCAACCGACGATCTGGAAATTTACCATAAAATCGTCGAAGTTGCTTCCGGCATCCCAATTCTCGTTCGTGGAGGGGGTCAAGTGTCCGACGAGACAATATTAAGACGGACAAAAATGCTGCTGGAGCAAGGAGCATCTGGAATCGTCTATGGTCGGAATGTGATTCAGCATAGGGATCCCAAAAAGATAACGCGCGCATTAATGGCGATGGTTCATGAAAATGCCACTGTTGAAGATTGTTTGAATATTATTAGCTAAACCTCCTTTAAGGACACGCTGAACAAATCCCGACGGGCAGCCTGCGCGTGATTTTTAGCGTCTGCCATTGCCGCGCTCGGCGTCCTTGTCTTCAGACAAGGCCACCGCTTGCGGCTGCGCTCCCCATGCACACCTCCCTACGAAATTGAAACAGAGAGTCGGCGTTTCGTAAGTGCTTGATTCCCGCAATCTAACGCATTTTCGAGAAAAACATGGTGAGCCTCCACCATGTTTTCAGACGTTCGAAAACCGAGCATTGTACGGCGTCGGGCCTTTGTTCTGGGCTCCCATTCAGTGGTCGCCCGTCGCCGCCGTCCCTGCGATTGGCTGAACGTAGTCTTCTGTGGTATGCAAAAACCTTGTTCCGCTGCCGCGCCGCCTCTGAAAAACCGGTTTTTGAGCAGTCCCGAATCTGCGGGCGAGATTCGAGTTATTTTCCATATCCGAAAATCGACTTATTGGCCATTCTCTTCGCCTTTTTTCCGGTAACTGCCTCGAACTGAGGCAAATGGAGCGGGTGACGAGACTCGAACTCGCGACATCTTCCTTGGCAAGGATGATTGCGACATTTTGCAAGTAGTTGATTTACAAGGTGTGTATTGCCTAAGTTTTTGCTCGTATCTACCGGCGTATCTACCGACAATGACGGCATGAGTAAGAATCAGACCGTTCTACAGCTTAGAAAAATCGCGTCTGTTCCCTACCTTTATCGCCACGAAAGAAACTCTAGATTCTACGGGGTGAAAAAGCTCGATGGCAAGATTGTCAGGAAAGCCCTCAAAGCTGCCGCTGGTGAACCGATCACCAGCTTGCAAGACGCAAAGGACGCTCTTGCGGAATGGCTGGTGTTGCTGGCGTCCACCTCTGCCCCCAGTGTCAGAAAGTCTCCTGCGTTTTCGTTGAAGGCTATTCTTAGGTCTATCTCGGAATCCTCCGGGGTGGACCTCGCTGCAATCTCCCCCGCTGCATCTATCATGTCCCAGGGAACCGGCACCATCGGGGACGAGATGCGGAATACGAAGCAACTCATCGCAACCCAAAGGCGAGCGAAGGAGATTGAGAGAGACTCGATGAGTATGGCGAAAGCGGACGTGCTTGGGGAAGCGCAAGAATATGAACAGGGCAGGAAAGAGGAAGTGGCAAAAAGCAACACCCCCACTCTGTCCCAGTCCTTTGATGATTTCCTGATCTACAAGACTGGCGTGAGTGCTGGCACCCTCGCCAAGTATAAATACGTTAAAAGAGCTTTCGAGCTTTACGGCGGGAAGGTTCTCCTCAAAACACCGGTTGCCAAGATCACACCCCAAGCACTGGCGGAATTTTTAATCAAACTCCCCGGAAAGCCTCAGTCATTCAACACCTTCTCCATCGTAATCAACCAAGTATTCGAGATGGTCAGAATCAACAGAAATATCAAGGAAAACCCATTCGACCTGCTTCCCCGGAATATCACGCATCGTAAGGTGCAACTTACCCGTGATGTAGTGCCAACGATCAAGCAATGTGAGGCGATTGTAGCCAGCATGAGAAGCCAAAGGGCATCCGATACCAGGGAAGACTCCTCCAACCTTTGCGAATTTATTCACCTTGCGGCGTTGGGGCAGGCTGAGGCGGGATTCCTCACATGGGCCGATATCGACTTTGAAAAGGGCGTCATCAGGGCCAAGCGCATCAAGACAGGGAAGTTTTTTGACGTCCCCATTTATCCGCATCTAAAGCCCTTCCTTGAGACACTCGCAGCAAGCAAGCCGAACAGAAAGCCTGCGGACAAGCTCTTCAAAATCGAGAGTATGCAGAAGGCTTTGTATGCAGCTTGCCAAAGGCTGAAGCTGCCCAACTACTCCCCCCGCGATTTGCGCAAAGCCAGGATCACATGGCTCCTGAGAAAGGGCTACCCCGTGGACCTGATCGCCGAAGCCCAAGGACACAGCGACGGCGGCGTACTCGTCCGCCGGGTCTATTCCAACGTAATCGACGAGGCCAGGGACTCCTATAAGCAGGAACAGCTCGCAAAGCTCCGGTAAGCCTCTATAGGAACGTCGGCCAAAGAAGCCGGGGGAATTCAAGCCTTCGGCGGATCGGAAGCTGACGCCTCTTGAAGCGACGTGTCGGTGTGAGATGGCGGCCCCAGCTAATTATTCTATCGCAAATCTCAAGCCTCTGTGCCATCCCCTATTAACTTCGTCTCAACAACCATCCTCCGTTGCCACCTATACATGAATAACGAGATTTCGATCCCTCCTCCTTGTAAGATTATAGGTCACAAGTCGTCATTCGATGACCCCTGCATGCCTCTATTGCAAGAGGCCAGACGATATCGAGCATCTCGGGCCAAAGGCGTATTCAAGAGTTCTCATGGTCAGACCGGAGACCATCTGAATGCCTGCGGTCAACTCCTGCTTCAACATTACGGTTCAGCCTGTGGCATGCTCACCATTACCTCCAAGGACATGACTGCTACGGAAGTCCGAAAGCGTTGCAGCCGCCTGATGATACGCATAAAAAAACACTTTCCAGCCTACCTTGGCGTCTTATCCCCCAACCGATGTGGCTCCCCCCACCTGCACATGTTGATAGCTTGCACTCGGGACATCAGGGAGGGGTTTGATCCTGTGGCCTATGAGGAACTCAAGGAACTTTCCCATAGCGCCGCTGAAAACCAGTTTCGGATGTCCAGAGAAGTAACCAAGAGGATGCTTCAAAATCCATTTCTGAAGTCTCTTTGGGATATCCTTGAAGAGGAGATCATCAAAGCAGGCCTTGGCCCTCGCTTCTGGCTGATTCCGATATTGGACGCATCCACTCCAGGTGTCCCCAGTCAATATAGTCCTGAAATTGCCGTCAAATATCTGATCAAAAATTACTTTGATGGCGTGCGGGCCAACCACAAATCCAAGAAGAGGCCCCGTATCTGTAGTCGCAGCAAAGGATTCCCGTGGCCTCCACGTCCGAAGCCCGACCCTGAGAGTTTATGGCAGCGTCAAGCCGATGCCGTGTCCTTGACGCTGGGATTGTCCAGAGAGCAGCTTAAGGATGTGTTTGGCCCCAGGTGGGCAGTGTGGTTTACTCATATCTTTGACGACATCAGTAACTACAATAATCCTCCCCCTGATGGCTGGCCAACCGTGAACATTGTCGAGACGGTTTTTCAGTATCTCCAACCTCGGACGAAATACTTCTGTGACTTAAAGTGGCATATTCTCCATAACCTCCAGGAATGGAGAAGAACCTGCCGTGATCACCTCGGGAATCTTGTTGGGCAGGGCAGATGGGATAATCCGGTGCCAATAGAAACCCAGGTTCCACCACCCGGAATATCAGCCAGCCCCCTGTCGCCGCCACCAGAAGCCTAATCATGATCTAATGATCCCCTCATGGAGTTCAGAATATATGGGGGTCTAAAGGCCATCCCGGGCGATCAGAAAAGGCGTTGTAAGGCCGAGGTAAAGAAGGTGAAGGGTGCATTTGCCGTGATGAAGCGAAGCGCCCAAAACGACGACGTTCGCGAAGCGAACGGAGGAAGTTTGTTTAGTGAGGAGTCACGGGTCGAATGTCGCGACTGCGCCCCAAATGGAAGAGGCGCAAAGCGCCTCCCTTTTGGGTCATCGATTCCCTGCATCCGAACGATTAGCTCAAGGTCATTATTATCCCTTCCAGCACTGTCTTCACATACCAGAGCCAATGGCATGGCCATGGGCTGCCAAGCTGCTTTCTTTGCAGGAGTCTGAGGATATGGGTCACTCGAAGAGTAAGATCAATCCACAGTTCAGAACTAGAATTTGTTCGGCATACCCCGTCCCAAGCCTCTCTTCTGTGAGAAGTTGTGCGTTTGAGGTGCTTTTTTGAGGCCCGAATTCAGGGGTTTTAGGGCCATCCGACCCACAAGACCCTTGTATTCAGTCCTTTTTGTAAATGCGCACAAACCACTCAACCCCAGCACCTTAAACCCTAATACATGAACAATTCCTCGTCAGCTATTTGCCCTCCTGATATGCCGACAAGATTCGAATGCGAATTTCCCGACCCCTGGAGTGTCTTTGGCCTGAAATCTAGTCTTTGCACCCATCGTGCGGACGGGACATGACGCAGCAGTTTGTGACGAGATTTTCGACATCCCCAGCGCTTACCGGGGCGATGAGACAAGTTCTGATTCACTGGATTCTTCTCGCGCATCCTGCTGATCTTCTCTAAAAAATCATCAGGCAATACATGAGCAATCAGTCCCTCCCCTCATTCATCTGGTCCGTCGCCGATCTTCTCCGGGGCGATTTCAAGCAGTCCGAATACGGCAAAGTCATTCTCCCCTTCACGGTGCTGCGGCGCTTGGATTGTGTATTGGCACCCACCAAAGCCGCCGTATTGAAGGAGCACGATGTCAAAACAAAGGCCGGGCTGAATCCCGAGCCGTTCCTCCTGCGCAAGTCCGGTCAGGGTTTCTTCAACACCTCTCAGCTCGACATGAAGAAGCTGATGGGCGACCAGGACCACATTGGCTCGAACCTCTTCACCTACATCCAGGCGTTCTCCCCAGCCGTGCGGGACATCTTTGAGCGGTTCGACTTCTTCACCCAGGTCGAGCGGCTTACCAAGAACGGCCTTCTCTATCAGATCGCGGAGAAGTTCGCCAACATCGACCTCCATCCCGACACCGTCAGCAACGCCGAGATGGGGCTGGTTTTCGAGGAGTTGATCCGGAAATTCTCGGAAATCTCCAACGAGACCGCCGGGGAGCACTTTACCCCCCGCGAGGTCATCCGGCTCATGGTCAATCTTCTCTTCATCGAGGACGACGAGGTGCTGTCCAAGCCGGGTGTGGTGCGGACGATCTACGACCCTACGGCGGGCACTGGCGGCATGCTCTCCATCGCCGGGGAATACCTGGACGAGCATAACCCCGAGGCCCGGCTGACCATGTTCGGCCAGGAGCTCAACGACGAGTCCTACGCCATCTGCAAGGCGGACATGCTGATCAAAGGTCAGAATGTCGCCAACATCATTGCCGGGAACACCCTTTCCGACGACGGTCTCCCCCACAAGAAGTTCGACTACATGCTCTCCAACCCGCCCTTCGGCGTGGAGTGGAAGAAGGTCGAGAAGGAGATCAGGAAAGAACACGAACAGCAGGGCTACAACGGGCGGTTCGGTCCAGGCCTGCCCCGAGTCTCCGATGGTTCGCTGCTCTTCCTGCTCCACCTCATTTCCAAGATGCGTCCGGTAGCCGAGGGCGGCAGCCGGTTCGGGATTGTTCTCAATGGTTCGCCCCTCTTCACTGGTGGCGCGGGCAGCGGCGAGAGCGAGATCCGCCGTTATGTGCTGGAGAACGACCTCCTGGAAGCCATCATCGGCCTCCCCACGGACATGTTCTACAACACGGGGATCAGCACCTACGTCTGGATTCTCTCCAACCGCAAACCCAAGGCCCGCCAGGGTAAGGTGCAGCTCATCGACGCCAGCGCCATGTGGCAGAAGATGCGCAAGAGCCTCGGCAGCAAACGCAAGGAACTCTCCGACGAACACATCGCCACCATCACCAAGCTCTTTGGCCGGTTCAAAGAGGCCAAACAGGATGGCAGACCGATCAGCCGCATCTTCAGAAACGACGAGTTTGGCTACCGGACCATTACCGTCGAACGCCCGGAACGTGACGCGAAGGGCAAGATCGTCCTCGGCACCAAGGGCAAGCTGAAGGGTAAACCCCAGCCGGACTCCAGCCTGCGAGATACCGAGAACGTGCCGCTCTGCGAGAAGATCGACGCCTACTTTGCCCGTGAGGTGATCCCCCATGCCCCGGACGCGTGGATCGATGCCGAGAAAACCAAGGTTGGCTACGAGATCCCCTTCAACCGCCACTTTTACGTCTTCCAGCCGCCTCGTGCCCTAGCTGAGATCGATGCCGAATTGAAAGGCGTCACCGACCGCATCCTGACCATGATTGGGGGGCTGTCCAAATGAGCAGACACAGCCGGTTTTCCCAGTTTGGTCAGCAGATCGCTGACCAAATTGTGCAGCAGCCCGCTGCACCATTACCCGATGGAGGAAAGGATCAGGGCTATTCTTCAGGAGGAACCCAGGTGAAAACCGATCCTGTGCGCACAGCTTCTCTGAAAAAAGGCACCCTGGGCGTATTTCCCGTTGACTATGAATCTGTAAATGGTAACACGTTACCAACAACACCCGCCACGCCTCTCCACGATGCGCACCAGGCGGGTTACTCATGTACGGGAGGCGCGAGGCGATGAGTAAACCACCCACCACATTCCCGGAGCAGTTGGGCATTCTCGAATCCCGTGGGCTCATCATTGGCGATAAAGACATTGCCTTGCATGCGCTGGCCCATGCCAACTATTTCCGCCTCTCCGCCTACCACCCGCCTTTTCTGATCGTTGGCACGGATAAGTTCAACCCCGGCACTCGGTTTGAGTCTATTTGGGAGCTTTACCGCTTCGACCACCGGCTGCGCATGCTGATTCTGGATGCCATTGAACGATGTGAAATTTCTTTCCGTACCCGCTGGGCTTACGAAGTGGCGCACCGGCACGGCCCAAATGCCTACGAGGACTCCACCCTTTATTCTGATTTCGCCACCCACGCCAAGGCTCTTGCCAACGTGGATGAAGAAATCCGACGCAGCCGCGAAGATTTCCTGAACCCCTATCAACTGATTGGGGCAAAGCGTCCGCCAACTTGGATTGTGTGCGAGGTCATGAGTTTGGGATGGCTCTCCAGCCTCTTCAGTAAGCTCAAAGTCCCCGCTGATCGCCAGGCCATTGCCGATGCCTATGGACTGGACGAGCGGGTTCTCGTGTCCTTCCTCCACCATCTCAGCGTGGTGCGAAACATTTGTGCCCACCATGCCAGGCTGTGGAATCGACGCTTCACGTTTCAATTCCAACTCCCCGGCAAGAAAACGCCCTCCTTGGTATCCAGCTTCAACCCTGCGGCACCCCGCCAACTCTACAACACCTTGGTGTTGCTGGCCTACTTGCTGGACATTATCGAACCCGACAACCACTGGAAGCAGCGGTTAATGGATTTGATCAAGGATCAATCCTTCCCGGTTGTGAGCCACATGGGGTTTCCGCCCGACTGGCAATCCCGTAACCTCTGGATGAAGCTCCCCACAGTATGAGCTTCCCGCGCTACCCAAAATACAAAGAGAGCGGCGTGGAATGGCTGGGGGAGGTGCCGGAGCATTGGGATGTAGTGCCCGCGAAACGAAGGATTCGATCCGCTTCGGGCGGCACGGCAATCAAAGGTCAGTGTTCCGATGAACCCTCAGAGGGCTTGTATCCTGGCTTCAGTGCATCCGGCCAAGATATCTGGCTTGAAAGCTATGACTTCAATGTTCCCGGAATCGTGCTCAGCGCGGTCGGGGCGCGTTGCGGGAAGACTTTCAAAGCTGACGCGGCTTGGGGTGTGGTTGCGAACACCCACTGCCTATTCCCCATTCAAGAATCAAACCGTAATTTTTTGTGGTATTTGACCAATCAAGAGGACTGGTGGGAAAAAGGCGGGAGCGCGCAACCATTTGTTAAAGTTAGCGAAACGCTTGCTCGCAAATGGGTCTTCCCCTCTCATTCCGAACAAACCTTCATCGCCGCGTTTCTTGACCGGGAGACGGCAAAGATTGATGGGCTGATGGAGGAGCAGAGGCGGCTGATTGAACTGCTGAAAGAGAAACGCCAGGCCATCATCTCCCACGCCGTCACCAAAGGCCTGAACCCCCGCGCCCCCATGAAGCCTTCCGGCATCGAATGGCTCGGCGATATGCCATCTCATTGGGAGGTAACCCACCTTCGACGATTGGTTAAGTCGGGAACAACCATTACCTATGGTATTGTCCAAGCCGGTCCCGATATCGAAGATGGGATTCCATATATTCGCACTTCGGATATGGCGGGCGAGTTATTGCCAGAAACCGGCTATATGCGAACGACACCGGAAATCGATGCGTCGTATGCACGGTCAAAGGTGAGACCGAATGACTTGGTGGTTGCTATTCGCGCAAGCCTTGGAAAAGGATTACTTGTGCCCGAGTTTCTTGATGGCGCTAACCTCACGCAGGGCACTGCTCGAATCTGCCCCGGAGAAAATCTAATCCCACGGTTCCTTTTGTGGTCCTTCAACAGTAGCTATTGCCAAACGAGCATCGGAGCTGTCGCAAAGGGGACAACCTTTTTGGAAATCACGTTGGACGCCCTGCGCCGCATCCCACTCGCGGTTCCACCCTTGGCCGAGCAAGCTGCGATTGCTGCCCATCTCGACCTAGAAATCGCCAAGTTGGAGACCCTCACCGCCGAAGCCCTGCGGGCCATCGACCTCCTGCAAGAACGCCGGACCGCGCTGATCGGCAGAGCGAATATCGAATCACCTCGGCGGATCTCTCGACCAGCCCCAATCGGGACAGATCGGGTTCGACCCTGGGGCGTGCTATCTCGCGGGGACACCAGAAAACGAGAGCGGTTCTCGTTCGTCTGCCGCCCGGCTCCGGCAACTCGCCGGGACGATTACTTCGCTCCTGTCTCATGGCGAGCCCTCGTTCCCAGTGCCGCCCCAGCGAAGATGGCAAGCAGGCAACCGCCCGCAAGCGCGAACGACGCCACCTGCCATCGGTGCCGGGATTCCTCCCGTTGGGTTTTCTGACGTTGGCTCTCCGCGAGGGCCTTGGTCAACCTCCCGAGTTTCTCCCGCTCATCCCGAAGCTCTTGCTCCAGGATTGCCGAGCGCCGGGCCTCCGCCGATGGTGTAGGGGACGGGGGTGGCGATGGCTGCCCGTTCCCAGAGCCTTCGGGGCATCCCGCCAGCAGCGGCAGACACCCCAACATGATGACGAGTTTTGTGATGGATGTCATCGTGTTCCTCCTTTCTTGTTGGTTGTTATGGTTGGAAATAAAAAAGGCCGACCATAATGATGGTCGGCTTTTTGAAAGGTGGACGTTAATTCCTACCTTTTTATTTAGGGACAGTTCCGATGAAACTGCCGGGATATCCGCGAGCGCTAATCCTGAAGTTTTCGCCCGGCTGAAACATCCAGTTGATTTCCATCCACCCAACATCAATCGATCTACTAGGTTCCAGTGTAACAGCGACGACGCGATTTACTTCTTCGTGCAATTTGTGATTATTCGCTTTAACAGCCACTTCATACAGAGGTTTATCAGAAGTGTTGGTAATGACCATTACCTTACCCAGCCCAACCATAGAGCTGCGGAACAGAATGGAGACAGGGGGTTCTGAAGCTGCATTAATATTATAAATCACAATAAGTCCGACAATAATACATATAATCCAAAGAATTGTTTTCTTCATAATATTAGTCTATTTTTTCTGCGCCTCACTTATCCTGAGCGGTTGCTGGCAGAGGTTCATGTGAAGGGGTGTCTTTCGTAAGTTCATGGCCCAGATAGGCACCAAGAATAGATATGGTGGTAGTTTCGATTTGCGTTTGATTCCGTTTATAGAAATCCGACATGTTCTGTCCAATCTTCTCGGCACTTTGTTTAATTTCCACACCATTTTTATCCCAGAAGTCTGATGCTGCCTGTTTGGTAGATGCCGCCGTATCTTGGATTGTTTTTGTGATAAGTTGGCTTGGGGTAATCTCTGACTTTCCTGAGGTGGACTGCATTCCTAACTGTTCAAGCCTCTCTCTCGCCTTTATGTAGCCCCGAAGCTCTGCCTGAGAATACCACAAACGAGCCTTTACTAAATCTTTATCGACTCCTTTCCCATATTCATAACAGAGAGCCAGATTCCACTGCGCTGTAGCTATTCCTTGTTCAGCAGAACGCCTATACCATTCTGCGGCCATTTGAGGGTTTCGGTCGAATCCGCATGTTCCGGTGTCTATGTAATAACCAATTATGTTCTGAGCTGCAGCATTTCCATACACCGCTTTTTGGTACAGTGATTGCACCGCAGCTTTATTTCCAGATTCTGCAGCTTGTGCCAAATCTACAATCGAGGACTGGGGTGCGTCTTCTGCTTGAATAAACAAATTGCAGAATAGAAAAACCGACCCTATTACCAATATATATTTGTTCATAAGTTAGTCCTTTCTAGTTGTTGAAATGTCTCCCGAATCAGATGGCCTGCGGTCTCAGCGCCGGACCATCAACGCCCCATCACTGGGGCATTTCGCTCCCGGTGTGGGGAAAGCGAAAGTCAGAATGCAACCGCAACGCGGGCACTGGTAGGTGTAGACTTCCGCAGCAATGGCGACGGAGGCAATCAGGGTGAGGGCGGCGAGGAAGATGCCGCGCTTAGTAATGATCAGATTTTTCATTGAGCGGGTTTGGAGTTGAGTTGGGTAATTCTCTCGGCAATCTTCTTCTTGATCGGTCGTGCTCAGGCCATTTCTGCACCTTGTCGACTTCGACAACGGCCAAAACAGTCGTCTTCCATAGCTTTCGCGGGGTACGGAAAAATCTCATTTCAAGCGGCCATTTTTTCCAAGATTTCTGCCTGGGGATATTGAGGGGAGTCTGAAAGAACCCAAGAAACCTTCCAAAAACGGAAGCTATGCTGTCAAAAAGATCGCTACGGTCAACTTCCAAATTCGGAAGATGCCGCAAAAGCAGAACATCCTTGGTCCCCGCATTCAGTCCCTTCGCCATGAGTTGGGGCTGACCCAGGCTATGCTGGCCGCCCGGTGCGGGATGCTTGGCTGGGATGTCGCCGAAAATGTGATCACGAAGATTGAAACCCAGATCCGGTGCGTCACTGACCTCGAATTGCTTTGCCTTGCACAAGCCTTGAATGTCCCTCCAGAGAAGCTCCTGCCACCTCAATCTGAGATCAAGAAGATCGTCGCCTCGGCTTTCCGCCGTTAATTCATCAGGAAGAGACAGCCCCATTTCAGAGGCTGTCTCTTTGCCAATATCGGTCACTGCCATGCTCGGCATTCGGTGAGGAATTCGCACATTGAACACTGCATCCCCGGTGAAGGGATCGGGTCCCGGCGCTCCAGGTCATCGACGTAGGCGTCGATCAGGTGGAAGAGTCGGTTGACCTGCTGATCCGTTGCCGGACCGGCTTCGGTCACCACGAGCTTGGGCGTCTTGAGCTTTACCAGGTGGTGCAGTTCAATGCCGGTTTCCCGCTGGCCGGTTGCCTCACGGTAGAGCAGGGCGTATCCGGTAGTCTGGACCTCGGTGGTATGCCGGACCATCTTGGGATCGGGGGTGCGTCCCGTCGTCTTGTAATCGACGATTCGCCCCCCGGCCCGCACGAGATCCAGCACCCCGACCAGCACTGGCAACCCGTGGGAGGCAAGGTCCATCTCGACAGAGACCTCCACGCCCTCGGGTTTTTCATCCACGGGAATGGGGGTCTCGCGCAGGTAGGTCTGGATGACCGCCAAGGCGTTGACCTTACTGGCCTCCTCCTCCTCAGTCTCCCATGCGATGGGGACCGTCCCCTCCGGCGCCCCCCATGCCTGCTCGAACACGGCTGTGATGGCGTCGTCGTCCAGTGGTGCATTACGCCACCGGGCGAGACTCCACTGCTGGAGGACGGCATGAACCGTCTTGCCGAAGTGGAGGGCTACCGTGGGCGGCTTGGCGACTCCGGCGACATAGCGGAGGTAGAACTTCAACCGACACTGGAGCCATGTGCCCAACCGGGAGGCCGAGACCGTGGTGGTCAGTTCCTCAATGCTGCGCCCCTTCGGTTGGCTCGGCTCGAAAGCAGCCGCAGGGGGTGGATCGGCGAACGCGATCATCGGGACGCTCCTCTCCCCTCACGCTGGAACCGGCCCCGTTGGCCATTGCCATTCCCATTGCGCCGCTGGCCGCCGTGTCGCTCCAGCAGTTCGTCAATGAGCCCACTGGCTTGGAGACGGTTCAACTGCCGAACCCCGACACCGAACCGATCCTGTGCGAGGGACTCGATGTCGTGCTTATCCAGATCGTTCTCGCGGACGATCTTCTCCACCAGTTCTCGCTGCTTGGGAGAGCAGGCCCAGGTGCCGGTGTCGGCCCCGTTGCTATTGCTCTCGCGGTTCCGGCTGGCCCCGTTGTTCCCGTTGGCGGGCGGGTTCATGCCATAGGTAGTTCCATCTGGCAGAAACCCGACTTCTTGAATCTCGCGATCCACCGCGTCCTGGGTGAGGAGGTAGAGGCGTTTCACCTCTCCGGTGACTTGGGTGAGGTCGGGAATCTCCGACTGTATGCTGACACTGCATTGGTGGCTGCTGAAGTTGGGCAGCCCGAGTTTTTTCGAATAGGTTAGGTTGAGTATGACGGCCATGGGAGTGGCTCCTTTCTTTTGTTGGTTTGGGTGAAAAGAAAAAAGCCCAGCCGGTAAAGGCTGGGCTTTTGGTTGAAGGTGACGGGCGATGGGCCGCATCACGGGACTACGGGAGGAGACGGCGGCTCACGCCGATGGATAATTATACCCTCCATAAGATTATGGCCGGGTTTTGCCGTGAGAAAGACAACGAGGCTCCGAAAGAAGAGGAAGAACGATGACTCAAAACCAATAAACTCCATTTTATGATTCAAACCAATACAACCACTAAAACCAAAACTGTTAACAATAGAGGATCATCCAAATTGACTCGCGGCCAAGAACGCGAACTTGGGGAACACGCCATCCGTTCTTACCTCATGCACATGGAGAGGGAAGGAGTAGATCCTCTCTCCGTAATGCAACCGGCCACGGGGACGACTATCGTTGACCAGCGGCAGGGCAAGGTCATCCTCAATAATGCCAACGGTCTTCTCGCAGAGGCAGTTTACAGCTACAAGAATGGAAAGTTCCGTTGCCGTTGGATTTAGCCATTTGCCCCGAACTCGATTTGAATACCCTGACTGCCATTCAAAGCTACCTCGGCTGGCACATCAGCATCATGGCCCTCGTCTGGGGCGTCTTTCTTGTGCGCTTCAACAAGACAGCCAAAGACTTCTTCGACCTGCGCTACGATGACTGTTGGGAATCCCAGGTTCTGCGCTGGGTCATCATCATCGGGATCAATCTGCTGATTCCAGCGACTATTGCCGCACCGGCTTTCTATTGCACCGGGTTCGTCCGGCCCACCGGGTGGATTATCAGTGGCTCCACATGGATTGGATACTGGGGCTTTTTCTTCACCTTAACATGGATGGTCCTGCTCCGGCCGGGCCCTAAACCGTGCTGTTGCGGCTATGGATACCGCCCGCCTTCTAACTACATTGGAGGGCCTCCCCGTAGATTGCAGGGACATCGCCCGAGCCCTAACCGGCGGCGGCACAGCAACCCCGAGGACGATATTCCCCGCGAAGTAATATGATTTCTCGGTCGCCTGTTCCTCCTTCGGGGACATCATAAAGTGGCACCTACCGGCTATTCCCGCCCACGATCCAATCAGCCTGCGCCCGCTCAAGGGCGTCTGCGATCTCGGAGGGGACCGTCCGCTTACCCAGCGGCGCGAAGCAGATCCCAGCAAGCTTGAAGTGAGCCAAGCCAAAGGGAATACCAACGATGGAGCCCAGACAGGCTATTCCCGCAACGACGTGGGCGATGGCAAGCCAGATCCCAGCCAGGACAACCCAAAGCAAGTTGACCAAGCCAGTCCCCGGTAACGTCTGTTCTCCCAGAAGCTCGGCGCCCACCAACCGGCGACCAAAAGGGAAGGCAGCGAACCCGGCGATGCGGAAGGCTGCCACAGCAAAGGGCAGGCCGACCACCGTCACGGCGAGCAGCCCGCCAGCGATGATCCACAGAGCGGCAGCAAAGATGCCGCCGCCAAAGATGAACCAGAGAAGATTAAGGGCGATTTTCATGGATGAGGGATCGACCATGAATGACACAGGCTGTCATGATCCGCAACCGAATCAGACGAAGTTGTTTTAGTGGCATCAGAAGGGCACTGAAGTTTTTTGGAAGCCGGAACCTAAAGACGGGGCGTCATTCAGAGGTCAGGCGTATCTACCGGCGTATCTACCGGAAGGCCAAAAACGGCAAAAAAAAGAGCCTCCTGAGGAGGCTTGTTTTTCTTCGGTAAGTAGCTCGAAATGAGCTATTTATTTGGAGCGGGTGACGAGACTCGAACTCGCGACATCTTCCTTGGCAAGGAAGTGCTCTACCATTGAGCTACACCCGCATGACTTGGCTTCCCCTGGGGGAAGGCAGGAATGGGAAATTAGGGGGAATCGCTTCAGCTTGCAAGCGATTTTTCGAGGGAATTTACCGCCTCCCGCTTTTAATACGTGCTATGCAGTTTAAGTGAGTTGTAGCGGGTTTCGATCTCTTTCGGGGTCAGGGTCCGCATCCGTTCGAGCGAGAATGCCTCGACGTTGTAGCTCGCCAAAACGGTTCCGTAGACGACCGCCTGGCGCAGTGTTTGGAAGGTGACCTCACTCTCGTCGAGGCTCGCCAGATAACCGGCCAGGCCGCCCGCAAACGTGTCGCCCGCGCCGGTCGGGTCGTGGATTTCCTCCAACGGGAATGCGCCGCAGGTAAAGAAATCGTCTTTTCCAAAAAGGAGGCACCCGTGTTCCCCTTTTTTGATCGCGACGTAGCGCGGGCCCATTTTGAGGATGAGTTTGCCCGCCTTGATGAGCGAGTTTTCGCCGGTCAGTTGCCGCGCCTCGCCGTCGTTGAGGATGAGCATGTCGACGCGCTTGAGGAGCCCCAGCAGGTCGTCTTTGGCGATGTTAATCCAGAGGTCCATCGTGTCGGCGATGATGAACCGTGGGCCGACCATCTGGTCGAGAACGTGGCTTTGAAGGCTCGGCGCGATGTTGGCGAGCAGGACGTATTGAGTGCGATTGTAGTTGGGGGGGAGCGTCGGCGTGAAATGCTCGAACACATTGAGCTCAATGCTACGGGTGGAACGGGTGTTCAAGTCGAGGTGATATTCCCCTGACCAGCGAAACGTCTTCCCGGGGACGATCTGGAGCCCGCAGAGGTCGATATTGCGTTGATCGAAAAACTCGACGTGCGGCTTGGGAAAGTCGTCTCCCACGACGCCTACCAGATTAACCCCGGTAAAAAAACTGGCGCCGACAGCCGCGTAGGAGGCGGAACCGCCGAGCAGATCGGCGTGTTCGGCGGCGGGAGTTTTAACGGTATCAAGGCCAATGGAACCAACGACAAGGACGGGCATGGGTTTTAAAAAGCGCATTTTCGCGTTTTCGGAAAGAAAGAAATCGAATTTGAGTCTCGCGCAAAAGCTCAAATCCGCAAAAGAGAATGGGAGGGGAGTGCAGTGCAATTGCGTTGCAATGCAGCTTCGGGAATCCTATTTTGAAAAGATTGGTATAAAGGTCTGTTTTTCATTTTCCCTTAAAAACCATTCTCATGGGACCCTGATCGGGCCCCTGGTACTGGACAGAATTGAATGAGAGTCTGCGGGGTGTGTTTTACTGGTTTGGGTTGATTTGGAAAGCGTGAACTGGAGCGGAGGGCGTAGCCCGGAGCGGAAGTTCACGCTTGCGCGCGACCATGG
>CAIZLD010000030.1 GCA_903933715.1 uncultured Spartobacteria bacterium | reverse complement strand
GACCACCGCTTCCGGCGCTTCCTTTACAAGCAGGGTTACTTGCTCACGGCTTAATGGGACAAGCGAATTCAATACCCTACTTTTTCACCTCATCCCTCTATGTACAAGCTTTTTCTCTCCTTCGGGCTAAACAGGAACCAATCGGAGATTGGGAACGAGGCTGGGCGCCCACTAGGCTGAATCGACATTCATATCGAGCCAAACCCGAAGGGCTTGAAGCCCATAGCCGGTGGTTGAGCGTTAGCGACACCACCGGATGAGGTGTTGGAAAGAATTCACCCCAAGGGGGTGGCAGAAAACGAGGCGATGGTCTCTGCCACCCCTTTGGGGGTGAGACGCGGTTTTGCAGTGAACCGGTGGTGTCGCTCCGCTCAACCACCGGCTATTCGCTGGCAACCCTTCGGGTTGCGGCGGCTTTTGAATGTCGATTCAGCCTATTCTAGTCTCCTGCATCTCGGTTTCTTCGGAAGAAGAGAATCCGCAGATGAACGCAGATTTATGCTGATAGAATCGGCGAAAATCTGCGCAATCTGCGGATAACTCCCCGAGGGCTGGTGCGCGCGATTTTTGAGACCGGGCGGCTTTCTTCACACGCCCGCCCAAAGCGCGGTCTCCGAAACCACTGTCGAACCGCTGTGAACCGAATTACCGGCATCGAAACAGAGTATGGCTGTCTGGTCTCCGACGAGACTCCGCCCAATGCCGCGGACTCCTGGCCCGTCCGTCTCAAAAACCATCTCTTCAAAAAAAGCCGGATCGGAGCCGTGGACCTCCATTATCGCGATTACGAGGAGCCGCCCGGCAATGGCGGATTCCTGCGCAATGGCGGGCGCATTTACGTCGATATGGGTCATCTGGAATACGCCTCGCCCGAGTGCTTGAGCGTACTTGACATGACCGCCTTCGACCTCGCGGGCGATACGCTGGTGCAGGAGGCCGTCACGGCTCTGAGGGCCGAGAGCCGCGTGGCATTAATCAAAAACAACGTCGATCACCTGACCGGCGCGACCTTTGGCTGTCACGAGAACTACCTGATGCGCCGGGAGACCCAGTTTAACCCGCTCTCGCTCGGCACGCTCCTCTCGTTCCTTGCAACCCGGCAGATTTACACCGGCGCCGGGCGCGTCGGGCAGACCAACCCGCTCTCGTTTGATTACGACTCGCGCCAACACGACACGCGCATCGATTTTCAGATTTCCCAGCGGGCGGATCACATCGTCAACGACATCTACCAATGGGTACAGTTTAACCGGGCAATCATCAATGCCCGCGACGAACCGTTGGCCGATCACCACCGCTACCGCCGCTTGCACCTGCTGGTGGGCGATTCCAACATGGCCCCGTTTGCGACGGCGCTCAAGGTGGGGCTCACCTCCCTCGTACTCACGCTACTGGAACAGGATTGCCTGCCGCGCAACGTCATCCTGCGCGATGCCGTGGCCGCCACCCGGGAAATATCGCACGACGGCACCGGGCGCGGCCCGGTGAAGCTGGAAAACGGCCGCAGCCGAGACGCGCTCGATATTCAATACGAATTCCTCAACCACGCCCAACGCCACTTCACCGGCGCGGATGCCGAGACCGACTGGCTCCTCGCGAGCTGGCAATTTGCGCTGGAGGCGCTCGAATCCAACCCGGAGCGTTTGATTGGCGGTGTGGACTGGATTTCCAAGCGGTGGCTGCTCGACCTGTTTCGCCAAAGCGAAAATCTCGGTTGGCAAGATCCCTGGCTGCAAAGCCTCGACCTGGAATATCACAACATTGACCCGGCGCGCGGCCTCTATTTTCAATTACAGCCCACGGAAGATCGGATCATCCAGTGGAATGCGAAGGTGGCCGCCGCCATCCCGGAGGCACGAACCATCGCCCCCGCCACCACCCGCGCCCACGGACGGGGGTTTGCGGTGAACTGGTTTTTGGAGCACCCGAAGAGCAATTATCTGATCAACTGGGACTCGATCACTCTGGACGGGGATCCGCCGTTGCCGATGCCGGACCCGTTTGATGCGGATGAAGCGGCGGTGCGGAGGTTTTTGGATAAATAGGTGGTTCGGCCACTCCGTGGACGATCGGCACGGGGTTGCGCAAACCGCTGCCTCTCGTTCGCAAATGGAGTTTGGGAACGAGAGGTGCGAGACGCGCGCAATCCCATTTCATGATTTCCCCATTCCGTGCTAAACTTCTCCCTCGACGCGCGTCCCGCGCTCCATACACTGCCCATTTTTCATGTTCAGCCAGCTCGCCGATAAACTGCAAGACGTCTTCAAGGATCTGCGTGGCCACGGAACCCTTTCCGAGGCCAACGTCGCCGATGCCATGCGCACCGTCCGCATGGCGCTCCTGGAGGCCGATGTCCATTACCAGGTTGCCAAAGATTTCATCGCCCGCGTCAAGGAGAAAGCCCTTGGCGAAGAGGTTCTCCGCAGCATTTCGCCCGGCCAGCAGATCGTCAAAATTTTTCATGACGAACTCACCGCCCTGCTCGGCGGCGATGCCGCTCCGCTCAATGTCGAGCCCCCGGCCCGCATCCTGATGGTCGGCCTCAACGGCGCGGGCAAGACCACCTCTTCCGCCAAGCTCGCCCGGCTCCTCAAATCGCAGGGGAAGAGCCCGATCCTTTACGCGCTCGACCTCTACCGGCCCGCCGCCATCGAGCAGTTGGCCGTGCTGGGGCAGCAAATCGGCGTCCCCGTTTTCCGCCCCGCGCCGGGGGAAACGGACGTCTTGCGCGCCACCCGGGCCGCCCTCGAATGGGGGGCTCTCCCTGAGAACGCCGGCGGCAACATCCACATCTTCGACACCGCCGGGCGGCAGGAGATCGACGAACCGCTCATCGCGGAACTCAAGCGCGTGCGCGATTTCCTCCAACCGCAGGAAGTCCTCCTGGTGGCCGATGCCGCCACCGGCCAGCAAGCCGTCAGCGTCGCCACCCATTTCAATGACGCCCTCACCATCACCGGCCTCGTCCTGACCAAGCTCGACGGCGATGCCCGGGGCGGCGCGGCCCTTTCCATGCGGGAAGTGACGCGGCAGCCGATCAAATTCGCGGGCGTGGGGGAGAAAATCGATCAATTTGAGCCGTTTTACCCGGAACGGCTCGCCGGGCGCATTCTCGGCATGGGCGACATCGTCGGGCTGGTCGAAAAAGCGGCCCTGGCCATCGACGAAGAGGACGCCCGGCGCATGGAAGAGAAACTGCGGACCGCCTCATTCGACCTGACCGATTTCCTCGATCAGTTCAAGATGATCCGCAAATTGGGCCCCCTTGAGAATATCCTTGGCATGTTGCCCGGAATGAGTAACATGAAAGGCTTTTCCGTAAACGAGAAGCAGATGAAGCGGGTCGAAGCCATTGTTTTATCCATGACAATGGAGGAGCGCCACAAGCCGGACATCCTGAATGCCCGGCGGAGGCAGCGAATCGCCCGCGGCAGCGGCACCTCGGTGACGGAAGTAAACGACCTACTCCTGCGCTTTAATCAGATGCGAAAAATGATGAAGAACATGGGCAAGTTTAAGAAAATGATGGCTCGCTCCGGCGGGCCGCGCATCCCCGGGATGCGTTAGCCCGCAACCACCGCAGACTTAACTAAAACAGAGCGAACCAACCACTTACAATATGTCAGTATCCATCCGACTCCGGCGCGAAGGCGCACTCAACAGCCCGTATTACCGCATCGTCGTGGCCGATTCCCATGGCCCCCGCGACGGCAAATTCATCGAGCACATCGGCAACTACGATCCGAAAAAAGCTTCCGATAACGTGAAGATCGACCTTTCCCGCGTCGATTACTGGATCGGCGTCGGCGCCCAGCCGACCGACACCGTGCGTTCGATCATCAAGAACGCCCGCAAAGCCGCTCCCGCAGCCTAATTTAGGCGCGGTCCGGTGAATCGAAGCGCCTCCGGGCGTGTTCGAAACCAAATTCCGAACAGGCCGGGGGGTTTCCCCTTCGGCCTTGTTTCATTTCCATCGCACCCTCCATGGAAGATTTTCTGCGCTACCTCGTTTCAAACCTCGTCGGCAACCCCGTGGGAATGGAACTGACCTGCCATGAACTCCGGGGCACCCTGGCGTTCCGGCTTATGCTGCCGTACGGCGAGATCGGCAAGATCGTCGGCAAACAAGGGCGCACGACCGAGGCGATCCGTAATCTCCTGAGCGCCGCCGCCGCACGCCAAGGCAAAAAAGCCTCGCTGCAAATCTTTGAAATCTAGGCTAAATCGACATTCAAAAGCCGCCGCAACCCGGAGGGTTGCCAGCGAATAGCCGGTGGTTGAGCGTTAGCGACACCACCGGTTCAATGCAAAACCGCGCCTCACCCCAAAAGGGGTGGCAGAAAACGAGGCGATGGCTCTGCCACCCCTTTGGGGTGAATTCTTTCCAACACCTCATCCGGTGG